>NZ_CP072203.1:2715245-3016939 GCF_017654315.1 Gordonia polyisoprenivorans | reverse complement strand
CTTGACGAGTTCTGCGGCGGATACAGTCAGCGCCTGGTGTCGCTCGATGTTCTCTCATGGCTGCTGGAGGAAATTGTAATATCCCAAGACGATGGCAACCAAGCGAACGCTGAGGACCTGCGAGGGATTTGGTCGGAGATTGAGATAATCAACGCGCTTAGTTTGGAGTCTGGTAATTCTCCAAATGAGAGCGAAGTGGCCGAACTCCTCGAGTAATTTGGTACCGCCCTTAGGCTAGCAGATTCAAACATGACCGACCGATGATAATCGACCTATTACCTGAACAGCGTGACGCATTACTCTACCTCGCCGATCAACAAGGCGACGATGCAGTGTGCCAACAGATGAAGACAGTTGTTACTGTGGACGGGACACCGACGATGGCTCGCCTGAACGTGAAGCAGGGAGTCCCGCTCAGCCATCTTGCGGACGGACTGTGTTCCGGCGTACTAGGTGTTATTGACAGCTCAGGCCGACTAGTAGGCGAGTTGCTTCTATGGGTGGCGAACGGGCTGATCGACACCGTTGAGCAAACCTGGTACGGGGATTCACCACCTCTCCATCTGCCCGATCGAGGCAATGTGAAAACCGGCTCTTCAGGATTGACGGTGCGTGAAACAGGTTCTATCGACCACAAGATGTAGGCCGGATTTTCGGGTGTGAGCCGCGTGATGTGGGCGGGTCCTGTGGTGTGAAGATGAAAGCTCCTACACACTCATCCGAACACTCACAGGACCCATGACGCAGCGTAGCGCTATTGCCGACACGATTTGCCGCACCATCGAACTGGGCGTGACGATCACCGACGCCGCCGTCGACGGCGAGGATCGCACCCACCTGTTCTGCCAGCTCCTGGCCCCGAAGAACACCTGCCCGGCCTGCGGGCACGCAGGCCGGCTGCGTGATCACGTCGACCGCGAGGTCGCCGATCTGCCGATCGTCGGGCACCCGACCCGGCTGCACCTGACGGTGCCCCGCTATGTGTGCGCCACCAGCGACTGCGCGACGTCGATCTTCCGGGCTGACCTGACTGCGATCGTGGCACCGCGGGCGCAGGTCACCCGCCGCACCACCACCTGGATCATGCGGTCGATGATCTGCGACAAAATGAGCGTCACCGCGGCGGCGGCCGCGGTGGGGTTGAGCTGGAACACCGTCAACACTCTGGCGTGTGAGGCAGCCCGGACGCTGGCCGCCGCGCCCGCACGCCTGGCCGGCGTCCGCGTTCTCGGCGTGGATGAGCACAAGTGGAAACATGTTCGTGGCCAGGGGGAGTCGAGTTTCGTGACGGTGCTCGTCGACCTCACCCCGATCGTCGACGGGACCGGACCGGCACGGCTGGTGGATATGGTCGCCGGCCGCTCGAAAGCCGCGTTGAAGGACTGGCTCGACGCCCGCGATCAGGCGTTCCGGGATCGTATCCGGGTGGTCACGATGGACGGGTTCACCGGCTACCGCGCCGCGGCCGCGGAATCTCTGGACAAGGCGCGGGCGGTGATGGATCCGTTTCATGTGGTGCATCTGGCCGCGGAGAAACTCACCCTGTGTCGTCAACGCATACAACAGGATACGTGCGGACATCGGGGCCGATCCGGGGATCCGCTCTACGGCATCCGCCGGACCCTGCTGACCCGGATCGGGCTGCTCACCGACACACAGAAGACCCGCCTACGCACCGGTCTGGACGCCCGGGAGGAGCACGTGGCCGTGGCGGTCACCTACGCGATCTACCAGGAGTTGATCGACGCCTACGACCAGCCGAACAAGCGGGACGGGAAGATCGCGATGTACAAGCTACTCAAGAAGATCAACACCGGCCTACCCGCCGGTCTCGCCGAGGTAGCTCAACTCGGACGGTCGTTGTGGGCCCGACGTGCCGAGATCCTCGCCTACTTCGACACCGGCGCCTCCAACGGCCCAGTCGAAGCCATCAACGGACGCCTCGAACACCTCCGCGGTATCGCCCTCGGGTTCCGCAACCTCAACCACTACATCTTGCGGTCACTCATCCACTCCGGCCAACTCGCAGAACGCCTACACGCACTCTGAATTCGGAAGAGCCTGAAAACCTACAGCGAACTCGGCTACTGAGTTTGCTATCTATCGTCGTTGTAGATCAACTCCGGCAAGGGCCTGATTCACCAGCTCTCGCACCCGGGCAGGTCCGTGAGATTCCCGATCCCATTACACCCAACGGTCCACAAGGATACAACCCAAACTGCCCCTGGTGGAGCCAAATCCAGACATCAGCAGGTACGATCTGTCAATATCCGGTGTCAGAGTAATCCCGTCCGTTTCAGAAGAACCCAACGTATTCCTAATGCTACAAGGTGAAGCTCTCACGACCATTTCCGCTGCATCAGATACGATTGGATTTGGCAGCACAGGACAAACGGAGACCGCATGAAATTCTACAGGCTCCGTCCGGAGGTTCCGGCCAACTTCCGCGAAGGCACCTGGGATAATAGTTTCGATCCCCCCCCCCCCCCCCCGTGTCACTTCGGCAAAGTTGGGATTCGAGTTTCCGCTGCGCTCGGAGATCATCAAAGCACGTGGCGCTTACGTGGTAACTACCGAGCTGGCTGATGCGTTGCGGCGTACAGATTTCTCAGGTTTTAGGTTCGGGCCAGTGACGGAGACGGTGATCGAGTCGTGGTCGGAGTATGCCGATCAGATCGTTATTCCGCCATTGGAGTGTTTGATCGTCGTGGGTACTCCGTTGGTTGACGATTTCGGCTTACAGCGCCTCAACCGCCTTGTAGTTTCCGAACGTGCTGCCAGGTGGCTTGTTGCTCGGATCCGAATCTCCGGGAGTGTACGTCCGAACTCGATGACCAGGGCAAGGTCATCGACCTTGGACATCCGCTATCGGAGGACACCTCATAACTGAGGTGCGCTGTGGGGTGTCAGCGAAGTCCCACTCCGTGCTGCCGTAACGTTCGCGCGACTGTGCTACCCGCCACGCCGTACTTGCGTCCGAGCGCATTGGTCGAGTGGCCGGCACGGTAGTCGGCAATAAGCTCTTGGAGCTGATCTCCCTCGAACGATCGCACCGGTCTGGTCTGGTGTCCGCTGCGCTGTATATGACGGGTCACGGTCATGCGGTGGATGCCGTACATGGTGGCCAGATCACGAGCGGTCGCCCCGTCCTGGTACTCGCTGATCAGCGACTCGACCTCGTGGGGTGTGAGCTTGCGGAGTTGGCGACTGCCCTGACGGGTGGACGCCTCGACGGGTAGTCCCTTCACCGTCCGATCCGGCGGGTTTGCCTTACGCGGAAGGGCGTCGAACCCGTTCGGCGGGTTTGAAAGAGATCCACGGAGGCGCACTGTGACATCCCTTCCGGCCTCCGGCCGGTGTGCGCCCGCGGGAGCGGAACAGCGTCGGCCCCGTCCGCGTTGCCCCGAGATGACCGACGCCCCCTCCAACATCGTTGCCGCCCTTGCCCGCGTCCACGTCGACGATCTCGACGCGGCGCTGCCGTTGTATTGCGAGCTCACCGGCAACGAGCCACAGACTTTCGGATTTCGAGATATCCGCCTCGCCACGGTCGGCGCGTTCCTGCTGATCGAGGGCGGCGATGAGCAGGCGCGCTCACGGACCGCGACCGTCATCGTCCGCGACGTCGCGGTGGTGGAGCGCACCGTCGCCGACCTCGGAGGCACTGTCCTCGAGGGGCCCGCACCCGCACCCAACGGTCCACGGTTGATCGCCAGACATCCCGATGGTGCTGTTGTCGAGTACATCCAGTACGACTGACGCACCCGCACACCGGGTCGATCCAGCGGCAAGTTCCTTCGACGGCTATCGGCGCACCGCCCCATCACGTGTGCACAACCACCGTGAAGCATGGAACCGATCGGCCCCCTCGCCGCGTCCAATGCATCAGGTCGACCGACTCGACCGAACCACGACGCCGGAGGGGACCCATGACACCGTTCTCACATCTGCTGACGATGCTGCCCGACACCATCGAGCGCGTCTTAGCTGACGACGACTCACTGTTCGGCATAGACCCGGACGAGCTCGCCGGAATCTGCGCCGGTTGGCGAGAACGCGCCCGATTCATCGCCGACATTCCGTTCGACGGGTTGCATGTCGACGGACCACCGACCCGGGTCACCACAGCCCTGCGCTCACTGGCCGAACCCAGCCGCGCGGCCGCCGACTCGATCGCCGATCGCCTGCTGGCGATGAGCGTTGCGCTGCAGCAATTCAGCGCCGACGCACAGGCGAGCGACGCCGCGGCCGGACGCGCCTTCGACCTGTTGCCGCAACGCTGATGCGCCTCTCCATCTCCGCTGCCCGCGCCTGGCCCGTGGCCGACATCTCTGCGGCAGCAGACGCAGCCACCACTGCCGCGGGTGTTCTCGAGCAGGGACTCGACGTCGCGCTCGGCAGCGCACTTCGGCCAAGCGAGTGGCACGGCAAGACACATGACGCGGCCCTCGCCCGCCTGCGCCAGGAACACGATCACGCCTACGAGGTGCGAAATGTGTTGCAGCAGATCGCCGATGAAGCCGCCGATGCCCGCACAGACCTCGAGCAGGCACGCAGTGAGCTACTCGCCGCCGTCGACGAGGCGCGGCGGCTCGGTTTCACCGTCACCGACGAGGGCACGGTCTCCCATTCGCTGGCGACGAGATCAGCGGACGCCGCGGCGTTCCAGGCCTGGATCCAGCAGGGCCTTCGGGTTCTCGACGAGGTCGACGAACTCTACGGCACCAGACTCGACGATCTGCGCGCCGACCTCGCCTCGATGATCCTGGGCCAGCCGGACGTGACGGTGCCAGGTCTGGGCACCATGGACCCGGATGCGATGGTTCGGACCCTGAACTCGCTCGACGTCGACCAGCGGCGCACTCTGCTCGCCCAGACCGACGCCGACGATCTGCGGCGGCTCATCCAGGCCGACCCCGAGACCATGGGAAACCTGAACGGCGTTCCCTTCGAGATGCGCGGTGTCGCCAACGAGATCAGCATCCGCAACGCGCTGGCCGGCGAGATCCGCACGCACGGCGTCGACACCGACCGCGCACGAATGCTGCAGTCCTTTCTCGAGCAGCGCAAGGCGCCGTACTCGTCGGGCCAGGGCCACGCACCCAACGCCCCACTGACGGCACACACCGAGCGCGTGTTCGTCTCCTTCACCGACGGTGACAACCCACGGCTGGTCGAGATGGTCGGCGCGCTCACACCCACCACCCGCAACGCCACCGTCTACGTACCCGGTACCGGCACCAACGCGCGCGGCTACGGCGGTGGCAACTGGACAGCGGCCTACAACCTGGCGGAGCAGACGTGTGGTCCGGTGTTCATCTACCTCGACGGCGACTTTCCGCAAAACGTGGTCAACCCACCGCGGTTGCCGATCTCGACCAATCCCCTCGACCAGGTCAAGGCCTTGGCATCGGTCATCGACGACTCCGCCGTCGATCCGCAGTTCGCACTCGAGATGGCGCCGCGGCTGGTCGATTTCGGCCACGCCCTCGACGCCGAGATCGCCTCGATCGCGCCGTCGGCTACGACGACCTACCTCGGGCACTCCTACGGCGGGACCATCGTGGGAACCGCCGATCAGCTCGGATTGCGCGCCGACAACGTCATTCACGCGTCGTCGGCCGGAACCGGCGTACTGGGGGCGGCTGCGAACAGTCCAGGTGTGCACCGGTACACCATCACCGCACCCTTCGACCCCATCATGATGTCGCGCCTCATACCCGACAACACCCTCGGCGACAGCCCCGACCTGGCGGGCTACCAACCATTGCCCACCGGACGAGATGGCAACGGGGAGTGGCTGTTCGGACTGTCGGCGCACGGGTCGTACTTCAACGACCCCGAGTCGGACGCCTTCGCGGCGATGGTCGGGGTGATCACCGGGACACACCACACCAGCACTGAGACGCTCGCGGAGATCCTCGACAGGATCCGTGACGCGTCACAACCCACAATCGGCCCGGTGCCGCCGCTGCCCGGCAATGGCGGGCACGCGGGGCCACCGGGCACACCTCCCTCGCTCCCCACTCCTCTGATCCCCGATGTACCGCTGCGCACGTGGTGACTCGGGCCGGTCTGCGACGTACCCTCTTCGTCGGCGAAACACACAGCTGCTGTACAGGTTCCACTGACAGCGGGCTCTCAGCGACGAGGCAGCGCGGACGCAGCAACGGCTCCTAGTTTCATTTCTGTCGGCATCGACGCCGGCCATGACCGAAGGAGAACAACTCATGCCAGGACAGCCCCGTCAGTCCGGTCCGCAGCGCCGTTTCGAGCCCCAGCCGCGCCGCCGCCGCGTTCGCATCTGGGACTGGCGGACCTTCCGGTGGATCTGGGTGTGGCAGTGACCCGCACCGCCTGACCACTCCCGATCGGAAACCCGGCGCGAACCGCTTACTCGCGCCGGGTTCCGACGCGTCGACGCGCATGAATCGTCGACGCGCGCCCGAACGCACTTCTTCCACAACACACTCGACGACCAGGTTGCGGAGTCCCGATGAACACCCTCACTGCCATTCGACGATTCCTGCCCGCCATGCGCGGCCAGGGCACGCGATTCGCGTTCGCCGGCAGTCTCCTCGGGGTCGCCGCACTCTGCGAGATCGTCTCGGTCTTCGTCCTCGCCGACGTCATCGATGGAGCCCTCGATTCGCACAGCGTGTGGGACTTCGCCCGTCTTGCCGGTCTGTGGCTGGGTTTGACCGCGGTGTCCACGGCCGGCGACTACTTCGGCCAGGTCGTCGCGGTGAGCGTCTCCGAGCAGGTGGTCCTTCGGCTGCGTGACCGGCTCTTCGCCCACGTCCAGCGGCTCCACCCGGTGCTGCATCGTCGACTCGGTCTCGGCAACCTCGTCAGTCGTCACTCCGGCGACCTCGAGGCCGTCGAGTATCTCGTCGGGTCCGGGGTGATGCAGATCATCATCGCGATCTTCAACACCGTTGGCCTGGTGATCGCCGCGTTCCTCATGAGCTGGCAGGTTGCACTGGTCGCACTGGCTGCCGTCCCGATGCTGTGGGGTGTGTCCTCGATCTTCGCCCGCCGCCAGATGGCGGTCACCCGCGACGAGCGGGGCGCCAACAGCGACATCTCCGACGCCGTCGAAACCGCGCTGGCCGGCCACGAGACCGCCGTCGCCTACAACCAGCAGGAGCGCGAACACCAAGCCCTGCACGCCCACGGACTGGCTTGGCGCGCAGCACGTCTCGCGCAGACTCGGGTCGAGGCCGGGTTCGGCGCGGTGATGGGCTTCGGCCAGGTGATAGTCACCCTGGCCATCGCCGTCGCCGGCGTGTGGCAGGTTCGCCAAGGCCATCTCAGCGTCGGCCAGTTGCTCGCCCTCACCGGTTACCTCGGTCTGCTCTATCCGAAGATGCAACAAATCGCCGATGCCCGGCTCGCGATCGCCTCGGCCGTGGTCAGTGCCGAACGCGTCGCCGAGATCCTCGACCTCGAACCCGCCGAGCACGACGCACCCGACGCGCGGGACAGTTCCCCCACACCGGGCGCCGCACTGCCCGTGTCGTTGCGCTCGGTCTCGCTGCAGCGCGGTGAGACCACCGTCCTCGACGAGGTGTCGCTCGATCTGCGGCCGGGCCGGATCGTGGCACTCATCGGCCCGAGCGGGGTGGGCAAGACCAGTCTCGCTTCACTGCTGTGCCGCTTCGAGCACCCCGACTCCGGAACGATCCGTCTCGGCGGCGACGACTACGACACGCTGACCGGCGCTCACATCCGTGGCCTGGTGACCTTGCTCCCCCAAACCCCGATCATCAAGGGCGCCAGCGTCGCCGACAACATCGCCTACGGCGCACCGAACGCCGACCGGACACAGACCGTGCGAGCGGCCGTCGCCGCCGACGCCGACGCCTTCATCCGCGATCTCCCCGACGGCTACGACACCCGGCTCGACGACGGCGGACTCACGCTGTCCGGAGGTCAACGCCAGCGCATCGCGATGGCACGAGCGATGGTCCGCGACACCCCGGTGCTCATCCTCGACGAGCCGACGTCGGGGCTCGACGACGCCAGCGTGTCGCGAATCCTGAAGCCGCTACGGCGTATTGCGCAGGGCCGCACCACGTTGCTGATCACCCACGACCGCCGGGTCACCGCGATCGCCGACCGAGTCGTCGAACTCCGCGACGGTCACCTGCGCGATCGTTCCCCCTGGATCGCCCCCGAGGACACGATCGACGACTCGGCCGCGAGCGCGGAACGGACCGAGAACCTGGCGATCGCGCCGATCCTCGATTCACTCGCCGAGGGCACCCGTCTCTACGTGCCCACACTCGGCGGGCGCCGACACTGACCTGCCCACGTCACGGCTCGTCGACGGCGGTCTCCCAACGCTGCCGGCGCTGCGCATCGGTCTGCTCCCACCACGGCGTACCGCGTTCGCCCAGAGCGACTTTCGCCGCCTGGACCCCGGCGCGCGCGTCATCGGCACCGCGGGTTCGTCGTACCTCGCGTCGCCACGCCATGAGGATGTGCTGAAGTTCTTCCCGCCGCTCGGCGGGAATCAACGGATCCGTTGCGCGCCATCGGCGGCCGTTCACCACGATGTAGCGGCCGTCCGCGGTGTGCTCGACGTCGGCGGCTGCCCGCGGGGCACGGTCGGTGTTCTGGCCCATGCCACCAGGGTGCCACCACGCCTCTTGCGACAGTCGTCGATATGCACTCCCGCACATACTCACCTTGTTGCATAGCGCGTTGGTGCACTGCTACCGTGCGCATGTGGCTCTGGAACACGCGATCATGGTGTCGTTGTCCGAACGGCCCGGCACCGGCTACGAGATCAGCCGCCAATTCGACCGGTCGATCGGTCACTTCTGGTCGGCCACCCACCAGCAGATCTATCGCACGCTGCGCAAACTGCATGCGGACGGACTGGTGAGTTACGAGCCGATCGTGCAGGACGGCAGGCCCGACAAGAAGGTCTATTCGTTGTCCGACGCAGGTCGATCGGCGTTGCGCGAGTGGGTCGCCACCCCGACCCCGATCCAGAAACTGCGCGACGATCTCGGCCTGAAGATCCGCGCCGCCGACGTGCCCGGACTGCCCGATCTCATCACCGAACTCGAACGCCACCGGGAACTCCACGTGGCGCGACTGCACCTGTTCCAGTCCTTCGAGAAGGACGACTACCCCGCCCCCGACCGCCTCACCGGCCGAAAGTTGCACCAATACCTCGTGCTCCGGGGTGGCGTGCGGATAGAAGAAGGGTTCATCGACTGGTGCGACGAGGTCCTCACCGCACTGAAACGAGAACTCGACGCCTCGTCCTGACCGGACATCCCCAGATCACGAAGACCATCAGAACGTGCCCCACTGCCGGCCAGCCGGCACCGACCGAAAGGTGACGCGATGTCAGCCCCATCCGCACAGCCCAATCCTCATTACCCGCGCCTGTTCGAACCGCTGCAACTCGGCGGCGTCACCCTGAACAACCGTCTGATCATGGGCTCGATGCACACCGGGCTCGAGGACCGTCTGTGGGACACCGACAAACTGGCCGCCTATTACGCCGAGCGCGCCAAAGGCGGTGTGGGACTGATCATCACCGGCGGCTTCGGTACCTCTCGCACCGGTCTGCTCCTTCCCTTCGCCGGCAAGATGACCAATTACGCCGACGTCGCCAGGCATCGACGCATCACCGGTGCGGTTCATCGCGAGGGCGGCAAGATCGCGATGCAGCTCATCCATGCCGGGCGCTACGGATACACGCCGTTGAAGGTGGCCGCGGGCTCCGAGCCCTCACCGATCCACCCCTTCAAACACCTCAAGATGACCGAGCCGATCATCAAACACGTCATCCGCACGTTCGGTGCGTCGGCCAAGCTGGCGCGCCGCGCGGGATATGACGCCGTCGAGATCATGGGCGGCGAGGGTTATCTGATCAATCAATTCCTGTGCCCGCACACCAACGACCGCACCGACCGGTGGGGCGGCACCACCGAGAACCGACAGCGGTTCCTCGTCGAGATCATCACCGAGATGCGTCGCCAGGTCCCCCGTGACTTCCCGATCATCCTGCGCCAATCCATCGCCGACTTCGTCAAGGGCGGGCAGACCTGGGACGAGATCGCGCTGATGGCGCGCAAGGCCGAACAACTCGGAGTCGACGCGATCAACACTGACATCGGCTGGCACGAGGCCGGTGTCCCGACGATCGTGACCTCGGTACCGCGCGGCGCGTTCGTCAAGTTCACCGAGCGCCTGCGCGACGAGGTGAGCATCCCGCTCATCGCCAGTAACCGCATCAACACCCCCGAACTGGCCGAGGAGATCCTCGAACGCGGTAGGGTGGACGCGATCTCGATGGCGCGACCGATGCTGTCGGACCCGGACTTCGCCGACAAGGCGCGCACCGGCCGGGCCGACGAGATCAACACGTGCATCGGCTGCAATCAGGCATGTCTGGATCACGCCTTCGTCGGTAAGAAGGTGTCGTGCCTTCTCAATCCCCGCGCCGGCCGCGAGACGACGCTGACCCTCGGGGCCACCCGACTCGCCCAGCACATCGCGGTGATCGGCGCGGGCCCGGCCGGCCTGTCGGCCGCGGTGTCGGCGGCCAAGCGTGGCCATCGGGTCGAACTGTTCGAGGCCGGCGAATCGGTCGGAGGCCAGTTCTCGATCGCGGCGCGCATTCCCGGCAAGGAGGAGTTCAACGAGACGTTGCGCTACTTCACCCGTGAACTCGAGATCAACAATGTGACAGTGCATCTCAACACTCGGGTGTCCGCGCAGGACATCATCGCCAAGGGCTTCGACGAGGTGATCATCGCCACCGGTGTCACCCCACGCATGCCCGCCATCCCCGGCGTCGACCACCCGATGGTCGTCTCCTACGCCGATGCCGTGCTCGGACACCGAGAGATCGGCAAGCGCGTGGCCGTGATCGGTGCCGGCGGAATCGGATTCGACGTCACCGAGTTCCTCATGGTCGATGAGTCACCCACCCTGAATCTCAAGGAATGGGAGCAGGAGTGGGGTGTCAGCGAGGATCTGAGCAAGCCGGGCTTCGTCACCAAGCCGCGTCCGCTGCCCGCGGTGCGCGAGGTCTACCTGGTGCAGCGCAAACCCGGTCGACAGGGCAAGTCACTGGGGAAGACCACCGGTTGGGTACACCGCGCGACGGTGAAAATGAAAGGGGTCGAACAGATCTCGGGTGCCACCTATGACCGTATCGACGATGCGGGTCTGCACCTGAGCTTCCGTGACGAAGACGGCACCGTCCGCGAGACACGCCTGCTCGAAGTCGACAACGTCGTCATCTGCGCCGGACAGGAATCGGTCCGCGACCTCGTCGATCCGTTGACTGTCGCCGGCGTGCGGACCCACGTCATCGGCGGCGCCGACGTCGCCGCGGAACTCGACGCGAAGCGAGCCATCCGGCAGGGCACCGAGGTGGCCGCCGGCATCGGCTGACCGCGCCGGCCGAGCGACTCCGGCCACAGGAAGGCCGTACCCGTACCGACGGCGCCCGACGCCGTCGGTACGGGGCATCTGGATACGATCGACGGCATGGGAGTACCTGTACCGTCCGAATCCGCCCGCGCCGTCGTGACGGGCGCCTCGTCCGGTATCGGGATGGCCCTCGCCCGTGCCCTGGCACGACGCGGTCACGCGCCGATCCTGGTGGCACGGCGCGGCGAGGTCCTCGAGGAACTCGCCGAGGAGCTCCGCGCCGATCACGGGGTGACCGCCGAGGTGCGCCCCACCGATCTCTCCGATCCGACCGCGGTGGCAATCCTCGCCGCCGAGCTCGCCGACCGGGAGATCTCGATCCTGGCCAACAACGCGGGCATTGCGACCTTCGGGCCGGTCGCCGAACTCGATGCCGCCTACGAACGCGCCCAGGTTCGCTTGAACGTCAACGCCGTCCACGACCTGACCCTGGCCGTCCTGCCCGGCATGGTGGCGCGCCGCGCCGGCGGCATCCTGATGGTCGGTTCCGCCGCCGGCAACATGCCGATCCCGAACAACGCCACCTATGCGGCGACCAAGGCATTCGTGAACACCTTCAGCGAATCACTGCGCGGTGAGGTCTCCATCCACGGCGTGCACGTCACGCTCCTCGCTCCCGGCCCGGTGCGGACCGAGATCCCCTCACCCGAGGACGCGTCCGTGGTCGACCGTTTGGTTCCCGACTTCCTCTGGCACTCCAGCGACAAGGTCGCCGAGATGAGCCTGAATGCGCTGGAACACAACAAGATGCGTGTCGTCCCGGGCACTTTGTCGAAGGCCATGTCGGTGGCCGGGGGCTATACCCCGCGCGCTGTGGTCGCACCGATCGTGGGCACGTTCTACCGCAAGCTCGGCGAGGGCTGATCGCGTCGCCGAGTTGACCGCGCAGGTCCGCTATCGACGACGCCGCCCGGTGCCGAAGATCGCACGACTGAACTCGCGGCCGGCCGCGGTGGCCGCGGATCGCAAGAAACTCTGCATCGGCTTGCTGGTCAGCACCTCGGTGAGGATGCCCGGTTCCTCCGGCTGCGGAGCCGGCACCGGCGCCGGAGCGGGCGAGGGTGCCGGGGCAGGCACCGGCGCCGGGGCATCCGGCGATTCACCCGGCGCGAGCGTCTTGGCAGTCAGTTTCTCGTAGGCGGATTCACGATCGATCGATTGACCGTACTTGGCGTACAGCGGACTCGCCTTGGCCGCGGCCGTGATGCCTTCGGCACCAACGGCATCCATCGACGAGCGCGGCGCGCGGATGACGGTCCAGGCGACCGGTGTGGGAGCGCCCTTCTCGGAAAGGACGGTGACGATCGCCTCACCGGTACCGAGCGACGTCAGGGCCTGATCGAGCTTGTACACCTCCGAGACCGGATAGGTCTTGACCGTCTTGGTCAGTGCCTTCTGATCGTCGGGGGTGAACGCGCGCAACGCATGCTGTATGCGCGCACCGAGCTGTGAGAGCACCTCGTTGGGGATGTCGGTGGGCAGCTGCGAGCAGAAGAAGACGCCGACGCCCTTGGAACGGATGAGTTTCACCGTCTGCACCACCTGATCCTTGAACGCCTTGGAGGCATCGTCGAACAGCAGATGGGATTCGTCGAAGATGAAGACGAGTTTCGGTTTGTCCAGATCGCCGACCTCGGGCAGGAATTCGAAGAGATCGGCGAGGATCCACA
The DNA here is from genome assembly GCF_017654315.1 of Gordonia polyisoprenivorans. NCBI lineage: Bacteria > Bacillati > Actinomycetota > Actinomycetes > Mycobacteriales > Gordoniaceae > Gordonia > Gordonia polyisoprenivorans. The sequence goes on along the minus strand of NZ_CP072203.1, from coordinate 3,003,803 downwards.
TCAGGAAGGTCGAGAACAAGGCCGGTCGGGCGGCCTGGGCGCCGAGTTCGAACAGGGTCACGATCCCGCGGCCGTCCGGTGCGGTGCGCAGCAGATCGGCCGGCTCGATCTCGGGTTCACCGAAAAAGGTGTCCCCGCCGTCGGCTTCGAGGTTGCTCAGAGCGCGCAGGATGACGCCCGCGGTCTGCGTGGACACCCCGCCGATGGCTTTCAGCTCCAGCTTGCCCTCGTCGCTGGTCAGATAGGCGATCACCGCGCGGAGATCCTTCAGGTCGAGCAGCGGCAGTCCTTTGCCGTCGGCCCAGTGGAAGATCAAGCCAAGCACCGACTCCTGGGTGTCGTTGAGGCCGAGCACCTTGCTCAGCAGAATCGGGCCGAAGGAGGTGATGGTGGCACGCACCGGGACCCCGATCCCGGTCGAGCCGAGCGAGGTGAATTCGACCGGACAACCCGACGGCTGCCAGTCGTCGCCGGTTTGCGCCGCGCGGGCGGCGATCTTCTCGTTCGAGCTACCCGGATTGCTCAGTCCGGAGAGGTCGCCCTTGATGTCGGCCATCACCACCGGCACCCCGTTGGCCGACAGTTGCTCGGCGATCAGCTGCAACGTCTTGGTCTTACCGGTACCGGTGGCGCCGGCGACCAATCCGTGGCGGTTCATCATCGACAGCGGGATACGCACGTGCGCGTCACTGACGACGGTGCCGTCGACGCTGACCGTTCCGAGTTCGAGCGCTGCGCCGGAAAACGCATAACCTGCGGCGATGGATGCGGCGGACTGGGCGGGATCGGTCACTGTCGGGTCCTCTCGGGTACACAACGGGGGTTCTCCGACGCTCCGGTGAGAGCCGGGGCCGCAGACCATCACAAATGCACCGATCACGATAGTCGCCTCGGTTCCGGGTGGTCGGCATCTGCGGTTGGCTAAGGTTGACGGGTGCAGGACAAATTGGTGTGGATCGATTGCGAAATGACCGGACTCGAACTCGGATCGGACAAGTTGATCGAGATCGCGGCACTGGTCACCGACGGTGACCTCAACATCCTCGGCGACGGCGTCGACGTCGTGATTCATGCCGACGACGACGCTCTCGCCGCGATGCCCGAGGTGGTGCGGAAGATGCACGCCGCGTCGGGCCTCACCGAGGAGGTCCGGCGCTCCACCGTCACGCTGGCCGAAGCCGAGAAGCTGGTGCTCGATTACCTGCGGACCCAGATCTCCGCATCCGGTGCGGTCCCCCTCGCCGGCAACTCGATCGCCACCGACCGCGGGTTCATCGCCCGTGACATGCCCGACCTGGACAGCTTTCTGCACTACCGGATGGTCGACGTCAGCTCGATCAAGGAACTGTGCCGTCGCTGGTACCCGAAGATCTACTTCGGCCAACCGGAGAAGGGCCTCGCCCACCGCGCACTGGCAGACATCCGTGAGTCGATCCGCGAACTCGCGTATTACCGAGCCGCAGCCTTCGTCGCGGCCCCCGGCCCTGACACCGATCGACTCCACCAGATCGTCGCCGATCTCGGCCCCGCCTGACTGCCACCCACCCGAATGCCCAGGTGAGAAAGCGATTGGTCTCGGCGCCGTCGATTCGCTAGAGTATGACCCTGGCTCTGGAACCCGGCGAGCGATCCTTGGTTCCCGACGCCGATGGTGGATGTAGTTCAGTTGGTAGAGCACCAGGTTGTGATCCTGGCTGTCGCGGGTTCGAGTCCCGTCATCCACCCCGAAACGAGAGCCGGAGTTGCCTGCCAACTCCGGCTCTCGCCGTTTCCGCACCGAGAAGAGCAGGGCACAATGGAGGCCGTGACCGAGACGGCGTCTGTACCCACGCTGCGCGCCACCGCCCCGTCCGCACCTGCCCCGCGTCCTTCGTCTCCGACACGCTGGGGCGATCGTGACCAACGCCGCGCCGACATTCTCACCGCCGGTCGTCGCCTGTTGGACGGCGGCGGATACTCCGCGTTACGCATGCGTGAGGTGGCCAAGGGTGCCGGGATATCCCTCGGTGCGGTCTACCGGTACTACCCCAACAAAGAGAGCCTCTTCGTCGCGTTGCATACCCGCCACCTTGCGGCGATGATGGACGACCTCGACGAACAGCTGCGGCAATCAACGGGATTCGTCGAGGCCTTCACCCATTTCGCCGCCGCCTACCGCACCGGATTCCTCGCCTTCGGCCGCGAGTTCGACGCGCAGAACGTGATCAACGACGACGCCCGGGTTCCCGCAGAACTCGTCGACGATCTCCGAGCGGCCATCGCCCGTATCCTGCGAGCCCTGCACGACACGCTCACCCGGTTCGGCTATACCGGCGACCCCGATCGCGCTATGACCCTGCTGTGGGCGACGGTCAGCGGACTGGCCAATCACTACGCCACCGCCAGAGCAGAATTCGTCGCGGTCGACTGGGACGCCGCCGTCTCGTTCGCCATCTCCACGTTGGCGTGCGGCCTCGGCCTCGACCCGACCCGCAGCTGAACGGCACGTTCAGAAGCTGTGCTCGGCCCCCCAGCCGATGGTTCGCACGATGGTGTCGGTGACCATCTTGACCGAGGGCACCTGCGGGCTCTCCTGCACGTAGTGGAGGCAGATCGCGACCAGTGCGGCCATCAGCAACGCTCCGGCGGCCTCCGGATCGACACGATCGTCCAGTAGCCCCGCATTACGGCAGCGAAAGAGGTAGTCGGCGAGAATCTGCGCGAGACGGGAGAACGCTCCGGTGATGAACTGCAGTGCAGCCGAATCGATCCCGGAGGTGTCGAGGATGACGCTTGCGAGTCGTGCACCCCGTTCCTCGGCATACATCGCCACCCGCGCGACCAGATGGGTGAGATCGGCGACCATACCCGCGTGCGAGGAAGGGATCGGCGTCACCATGGCGACCAGTCCCCCGACGATCAGCAGTTCTCGGTCGAGCACCTGCTGCAGGCATTCGCGGCGATTGTCGAAGTAGTTGTAAAAGGTGCCGTATCCCAGCCCCGCGGTGGCAGCCACATCGGCGGGGCGGACCCGTCGGTACCCCTGCAGGGCGTACAGTTCGAGCGCCGCGTCGAGCAGGCGTGACCGACGGTCGTGCGGGTGGTACACGGCCAGGTCCACACGGCGTTGTTCGTTCGTGAGCTCCGCCAGAGCCGTTTCCAGCGACTCGATCTCGAGTTCGCCGAAATCGGGAATCAGCCCTCGACGCAGCACGGCGTCGCAGGTCGCGGCAAACGCGTCCCGGGTGGTGCGGTTCGGGGTCGGCGCCGACTGCGGCGACGCGGTGACCATCGCCACCAACACGACCAGCAGGGTGCGGGCGACGAGGTCGACGGAATTCGGGTCGGCGACGATCCACCCGTGTTCGACGGCTCGGCGGATGCCGTCGCCGATCCTGTCGACCGCCATCGCCTCGAGTCCGAGGATGCGGTGCCGGATCTCGACATCGTTCGAACTACATTGGGAAACAATGAACTTCAGGACACGCGGCTGCGTGCCGACGAGTTCGAACCCACGCTGGACGATGATCTGCACCAGATCCACCGTCTGTGCGCGATCCTCGGGGAGCTGTGCGAGCGAGTCCGGGTCGATCGCCGACATGAGGGTGACCACCGCCTCGTCGAAAGCGGTATCGAAGATCTCCTGTTTGTCGGCGAAGTGCTGGTACACGGCACCGGTACTGATGCCGGCACGGCGGGCTATCGCCGAGACGCTCGCCGCGTCGTACCCGTCCTCGCACAGGATGTCGAATGCGGCCGCAGAAATGCGCTCTCGCGCGGGCCGTGAATCCCGACGAGTCTTGTCCGCCTTCGTCTGTGCCGTCATCAACCCTGACGCCACCGCTGGATCTCGGCCCCCATCTCGGTTGCGGGCGGACGCCCTTCGATCCACTCCCGGATGATCGCACCCCAGCGATTGGTCGCGTTGAGCTGTCCGAGAAGTCCGCAGACGGCCAGGTCGGTGCGGCGCGAGAAGATGTGGTCGGTGGGCAACGCGGTATGGCGAGTGGTGTCCAGATGCGCGGAACCCGGGACGAACAACGACGTGACGGCGCGGCGCGCAACGTCTTTCGTGATCGTCACCTGATCCTCCGTCAGAAACCAAAATCCGATGTCGCTCATCATCGAGACGATGTCCGCCTCACCGACCGATCCGGCAGTGGCCATACCCAGGTCCCGGCAGTCGCGGTACGCATCATGGTATCGCCCCTCGATGAGCGCGCGTAGTACTCGTGTCTGGTCGGCGAGCGACTCCGCCGACATCCGAACGTAGAGCCCGAAGTCGATGAAACCCAGCCGGCCGTCGGGCAGACCGAGCACGTTTCCCGGGTGCGGGTCGGCGCAGAACTCCCCTCTCTCGTAGACCCCACCTCCGTAGAAGCGGTAGATCGCTTCTGCCGCGTGCTCCGCACGGTCGCGATCCCCGGAGGCGATGTCGGCGAATTGCACACCATCGAAGAACTCACTCACCATCACCCGCGCCGTACTCATCTCAGGGAACACGCGCGGCACCTTCCAGCACGGATGATCGACACACAGAGACCACGCCCTCGCCTGGTTACCGGCCTCGGCGATGTAGTCGCACTCACGCGCGACCTCGACGGCGATCGCGTCGATGATCGCGTCGAGATTCAGACCCGGCATCACCGGGCCGCCCACCTTTGCGAAGAGCTTGAGGTTCTTGAGGTCGGCGCGCACCGCGGAATCGATCCCGGGGTACTGCACCTTCACCACGACCGGCATCGTGCCGTCGAGCATCGCGAAATGGACCTGGCCGAGTGAGGCGGCCGCGAGCGGTTTGGGGTCGATATCCAGTCGGCGCAGACCGCGGCCGAGCTCGCGGGCGAGCACCTTCTCGATGGCCGACCACTCCATCGGCACCACCCCATCGAACAGTAGCGCCAGACGGGCCGCGAACTCGTCGCGCGTCGTCCGGTTGGACAGGCCGAAATCGAACATCGCGATGATCTGTCCGATCTTGAGCGCGGCACCCTTCATCGGGCCGAGTACTCGCACCAGATCGTCGGCGAGCGACAGAATGGCGTCGTCACGCCTGCGCACATTCGCGTCGGCGCTCCGCAGCGGCGCCGTGGCACGTGTCGTCGTGGTTCGCACCGTGTGGCCGACCATCATTCGCCCGAAACTGTTGGCCCGCCGCAGTCGCCCGGCAGAGTCGCTCACCGGGACGCCCCGACGCACGGCAGCGGTGTCAGGTGTCCCACGCAGCACTTCATGTGAATACATCTATCATTTTCCGACATTTATGTGGACGGATGCGGACCAACGCGCAGACCCCTTTGGTGACACTCAGTTCATTGCTAAGCACGAAACAACTACCTTTGCCGCCAGTACATGAAGTACCTGAACGGCATTTCCACTCTTCGCGCTACACGGCTTTGATGAACCGGTTTGCGATATCACTGTGGTGCGGTACCGTGCCTGACAGTCAGTTCAGCACCGAGGCTCTGCACTGACGACCGTTGTTCGCGAAGAACAACCACGCCGTCGTCACCTGGAGGGGAGGTGACGACGGCGCCTCACGAACCACCGCCCGGCTCCGACCACACTGTCCGCATCCGGACCGATCAACGCCGATTCGTTGTTGTTCACTTTCATGCCCTAATCTGCGGCGCATGCTCGAGGACTTGAACAAGGCGGCCAAGAAGGTCGGCCTCAGTGTCGCCCCCGGTAAGAAGAAGGACCTCTACTCGGTGCGAAAGGTCAAGAACGGCAAACTCGTCGCGAAGAACATCAGCCCCGACGAGGTCAAGGAGCTGATCAAGGACCGCAAGTAGGGCCCTGAGCCACAGCACTTCCCCAACACTCCGCAATCACGTAATGTCGTAATTACGTAATGTCGTAGAGGGAGTGTCATGAAGAGCGCGATCATCATCACCGTCGTCACGATCGTCACGGTTCTACTCACCGAACTGACGGCCGCCACCGATCGGCCGCTCGCGCACGCCGACGCTCCGCTCACCGAATGCCCGAGCACCGCGGCGTCGGACACCTCCACCATTCCGGGCTGGCTCGGCTACATCGCCGAGCACCGCACCGATGTCGCCCTGGACCTGCGGACCCTCACCGGCGAGCGGATCGCGCTCAACTCCGACACCCGGTTCCCGACCGCCTCGGCGATCAAGATCGTCCATCTCGCCGCCTACGCCGCCGCGGTCGAGGCAGATCGCGTGAACCCGCAGGACACCGTCGACGTCGGGCAGTGGCAGCGGTGGTACTTTCCCCTCGACGGTGGCGCACACCGAGAGGCGTTGCGCCATCTGGGAATCCCGCAGACCGACAATGGAATCGCCCTCGATCCCGGCCGACGGGTGAGCTATGCCCAACTCGCCGACGTGATGATCCGCTTCTCCGACTCCGCGGCACCGGACCTGTTACGCGCACACCTCGGCGACGACGCACTGCGGTCGGTGATGGATCGCTACGGGATCTCCGGGCCTGTTCCCAGCCTGCTCGGCCTGTACCTCGGCGTCGTCGACCCCGCACTGCGGACCCCGGCCGACCAGGACCGGGCCGCACAGCGGTTCCACGACGACCCGGCAGTTGCCGCGTCGTATTGGGCACGGCTGGCATCTGTCGACCAGTCCGACACCACACGGACTGCGTCGTCGATCACCGCAACGGCGTCGTCCCTGACCTCTCTGATGTCGGCGATCGCCGACGGCAGCTTCGGACCGGGGTCGGCGCTCGCCCGCGGCGTGCTGGAGTTCCAGGGCCGCCGGCCCGACGGGTCGGTCCTGGGTTTCAAGGGCGGCAGTCTGCCGGGGGTGCTCACCGAGGTCTTCGAGTATCACGCCCCCGATGGCCGGATCGCGGTCGGAACAATGATGGTACGCAACATGTCTCGCGACGCACAGGACCGTGACCAGTTCACCCACCAGCGCCTGCTCCTCGGCGCCCTGACCGATCCTGCGATCTCCGCCGCGCTACGGTGCGTGGTGTGAGCGACGACCTCCAGTCCGTGGTGCAGGCGTTGACCGACCGCGTCGAACGCCTCGAAGCCCTCGTCGGGAACGACGAACGTCGTGGCCCGGAGGTCGGCGACGCCGACCCGACGACGGGGACCAGCGCCACGATCGCGCCGGACGGAAGCCCGCCGACCTCCGAGCGAACCCTGCACGAGAACACGGTCACCTACCAGGGCAGCGTCGACCTCGCGGGTCCGGTCTGGTGGCGGATCGGCTACGACGCGGCCGCGATCCTGGATCTTCCCGCCGCCACCATCGCGGATGTCTTTGCGGCGATGGGGCACCCCAGCCGCCTGGAGATCCTCCGAATCCTGTTGCGCCGCAATGCATCGGTGGCCGAACTCCAGGCCGCCGGGGACTTCGGGACCTCAGGGCAGCTCTATCATCACCTGAAGATCCTCACCGCGGCGTCACTGGTGGTGAAAGTGGGACGAAACGAGTACGGCATCGCTGCCACCCACGTCGTCCCGATCCTGGTCGCCCTGCTGAGCGCCGGGGACATCAGCGGCGTGCTGCGAACCCCACCTCCGCACATCGCGCCTTGCTGCGAGGCACTCGTCAGAGCGTCCGCGCGATGATCTCCTTCATGATCTCGTTGGTTCCGGCGTAGATCTTCTGGACGCGCTGATCGGCCCACATCCGGGCGATGGGGTACTCGTTCATGTAGCCGTAGCCGCCGAACAACTGCAGACATTCGTCGGCGACGACCATGGCACGGTCGCTGGTCCACCATTTGGCCATCGCCACGGTCGGGATGTCGAGCTTGCCGTCGATGTGTTTGGTGATGCAGTCGTCGACGAAGACGCGTGCGATCCGCGATTCGGTCGCCACCTCGGCGAGTTTGAATTTCGTGTTCTGGAAACCGAAGATGGGGCGCCCGAACGCCGTTCGTTCCTTCGTGTAGGCCAGCGTGTGCCGCAGTGCGGTCTCCATCCCGGCGACCGACGCGACGGCGATGATGAGACGTTCCTGCGGCAGCTGCTGCATGAGCTGGATGAAACCCTGCCCCTCCTCGCTACCGAGAAGGTTGCTCGTGGGCACCCGCACACCGTCGAAGAACAGTTCCGAGGTGTCCTGGCCGCGCTGCCCCACCTTGTCGAGCACGCGTCCGCGGCGGAATCCCTCACGGTCGGCCTCGACGAGGATCAGGGAGATGCCTTTGGCGCCCTCGCTCGCGTCGGTCTTGGCCACGACGATGATCAGATCGGCCTGGGCGCCGTTGGTGATGAAGGTCTTCGACCCGTCGATGACGTACTCGTCGCCCTGCGCGATCGCCTTGGTCTTGACGTTCTGCAGGTCGGATCCGGTGCCGGGTTCGGTCATGGCGATGGCCCCGACGACTTCACCGCTGGCCATCTTGGGCAGCCACGTCTGCTTCTGCTCCTCCGACCCGTACTGGAGCAGGTAGTGGGCGACGATGCCGTTGTGCAGGCTGACGCCCCACGAGGAGTCGGCGATGCGCGCCTGCTCCTCGATGAGTACCGCTTCATGGGCGAAGGTACCCCCGCCGCCTCCGTACTCCTCCGGAATCGACATGCACAGCAGACCGAGTTCGCCGGCCTTGTTCCAGAGGTCACGGTCGACGTGATGCTGGTCGATGAACTTGTCGATATTGGGCTTGACCTCCTTCTCGCAGAAGCTGCGGGCAAGGTCACGCAAGGCGCTCAGGTCGTCGTTTTCCCAGGAAGAGCGTTCGCCCATGGTGGTGGAATCCCATCGTCGTCGAAATCGTGTCAGAGATGAGCGTAACAATCACCAATGGCAATGTCGTTTCGGGGCGCCGCCTCAGGCATTGCCCTTCGACCACACCGCCCACGGGATGTTCCAGTCCCCGAGTCCGTCGGTGCCCGACAGCGTGCCGCCGACGGTGTTCTTCACGATGACCGGATCACCGCGCAGCGTGTTGTTCATGACCCACAGGGCGTTGTCCGGGCTCAGGTTCAGGCAGCCATGGCTGGTGTTGGTGTTGCCCTGGGCCCACACCGACCAGGGAGCGGAGTGGAAGAATATGCCGCTGTAGGACATTCGGGTCGCGTAGTCCACCGGCGTCCGATAGCCGTCGGCCGAGCCGACGGGCACACCGTAGGTCGACGAGTCCATGATGATGTTGTCGTGCTTGTCCGAGACGAGGTACACGCCGTTGTCGGTGGGGGTGGATTCCTTACCCATCGACGTCGGCATGCTGCGGACGACCTTGCCGTCCTGCACGAAGGTGACCTGCTTGGTGTTGTCGTCGGCCGTGATGATCATCGACCGGCCGATCTTGAAGGAGGACTTGAGATTCTCCTGACCGAACAGTCCGCCGCCGAGGTCGATGCCGTAGGTGTTCACCGCTACGTCCACGGTGGTGCCGGGCTTCCAGTACTCGGCCGGACGCCAGCGCACCTCGGTGTCGCTGATCCAGTAGAAGGCGCCCTGCACCGGCGGATTCGTGGTGATCCGGATCGCGTTCTGCGCTGCGCGGCGGTTGGTGATCGCCTCGTCGAACTTCACGGCCACGGGTTGGCCGACACCCACGGTCTCCCCGTTGTTGGGCGTCAGATAGGCCTGCGTGAGGTTGCTCGGCGCCCGCGTGGTGAACGAGACCTCTTTGGTCGTGGAGCCGCCGACGCCGGCTGCATCGGCGGTCAGTGTGTAGGTGCGGTTGTAGCCCAGCGGTTCTCCGCTGACCCATTCCGTGCCGTTCTCCGACAGGGTCCCCCGCACCGTGGAGCCGTCCGCCTTGCCGATGCGGACACCGGTCAGCGCACCCTCGCTCGCCCGCACCCGAATCGGTGCGCCCGGCTGGATTCCGACGGCGTTGTCGGCGAGCGTCTGCTCGTTCCACTCGGTGATCTCGACCCCCGGCTTGAGGAGATCGTCGTAGAGCACCGAACTGCCGACCGCGTTGGAGTATTGCGGCTTCTGAGAGCACGAGGTCACCAGCGCGATGACCGCCACCAGAAGCCCACCGATCATCAACGATGACCGCAGCCGAGTCCGACCGTTCCCCATCTCACTCCCACCTGACGCCGATGCCGACCCACCCATCAGGGAGTCGGCGAATTCTGCACCAAGTGTACGAGATCTCGGATATGACCGAGTTGTCGCGCCGTACGAGCCCGCCCGACCGAATGACACGCGCTGACCCCGCCTGGAGGCCACGCACCGCCGGTGGTGGATCAGGCGGGCGGCTGGGTCGAGGTTACGGCGGTGGTGGAGGCCGCGCGGCGCCGGCGACGGAGCCGAATCCACAGGAACAGGCCGACGGCGAAGATCACCGCGGCGATGATCACGCCGACCAGGGTGCCCCCGCGGAATCCCGGGGCCTCGACGTCGAGGATGCGCTCACCGGCGTGCGCCCCGCTGCCGCCGCCGGCGACGACGGTCAGGGTGAGCAGATTCGGTATCGACGCGACGACGGCGAGCACGACGAAGGCCAACGCCCAGTACCGGGTCTGACCCCAGCGCCGCGCGCGCCAGGCGAGGGCCAGCAACAGGAGTGAGACGAGCGTGCACACCACCCCGAACGCGATGCCGTAGAAGCTGCCGGTGGTGATGCTCTGATCCACCGCGGAACCGATCTTCTGCGACCACCAGCGCGGCAGGAACGCCGCCAGGATGAAGTACGCGATGACCGCCAGCACGACGACCACGGCGATGGCGATGGTTTTGACCGCCCACGACGGGAGTCCACCCTGGCGCTTGTCGTCGGGCACCACGGTCGAGGGGTTGTCGCTCATGCAGACATCGTTGCGCTCGGTGTCGCGATTGCCAAGTTCAACCCGCGAGACCGTGACCGCTTCGATACGCGTCGCCCCGGCTCGAACACCTGACCCGAGCCACGAAAGGCCCCCGTGACTGGTCAATACCAGTCACGGGAACCGTGCCGTGCCATCAGGACTCGAACTCTTAACCCGCTGGTTAAGAGTGTCGTAAAGCCGGCCGTGGCCGATACACAAGCTCCAACGGACTCTGCAGTGATTCACTGCAGAGATGAGCAATCGACCGGACGGTGGCGACCTTCCGCCCCAGATCGACTTCTCCCGGTTCTCGGGCTGGGTGCGGTTCGCGGACTTGCCAACCACGGATGTGCCCCGCGGCCCGGGCGTCTACGTCGTGGTGAGGGGTACCGAAAAACCGCCGGAGTTCCTCGACGTCTCACCGGCAGGTCACTGGAAGGGCCGCGATCCCACCGAACTCGTCGACGCCCTACAGGACCGCTGGGTGCCCGAGAGCCGTGTGCTCTATATCGGCAAAGCCAATGTCGGCAAGAGCGGACGCCGGGGCCTGCGTCGCCGTTTGGACGAGTACCGCCGCTACGGAGCCGGGGAACCCGTCGCCCACTCCGGTGGCCGTCGCATATGGCAGCTCGCAGACCACGCGGACCTACTCGTGGCGTGGAGGGAGACCCCGGACGCCGACGCCGCGGTCACCGAGAGCTCCATGATCCTGGCGTTCGCCGAACATTTCGGGCGCCTGCCATACGCCAACGCGCGTCGGTGAGGGATGTCGGATGGTCGCCCGCTGAAACCCATTGGCCCACTGGCGCTGTGCGGCCGTCCGAGCCCCACGATGAGAAAACCCCCTCCGGCGTACCCGGAGGGGGTTTTCTCGACTGTGCGCCATCAGGGACTCGAACCCCGAACCCGCTGATTAAGAGTCAGCTGCTCTGCCAATTGAGCTAATGGCGCTTGGCGAACCGAGAGGAAACATTACATGACCGGTACCCGATCCATGAAATCGGCTGGTCAGAAGCGGTTTCCGCTCGGTGGTCGCATCATCCGTCGGTGGCGTTGCCCTTCTTCCACACCGACCACGGGACGTTCCAGTCACCGAGGCCGTCGTCACCCGGAAGGATCGGTCCCACAGCGTTCTTCACCGTCACGATGTCGCCGCGCAGGGCCGTGTTGAGGAACCACTCGGCATTGGCGGGACTGACATTGAGGCAGCCGTTGCTCACGTCGTCGACGCCCTGATCGCCGAGCGACCACGGAGCCGAGTGAATGTAGATGCCGCTGAACGAGATTCGCGTCGCGTCGTAGACGGTCTCGCGGTAGCCGCCCGGCGAGCTGACCGGCACTCCGTAGGTCGAGGAGTCCATGATGACGCTCGGATCCCGTTCGGCCACGATGTAGATGCCGTTGTTGGTGGGACTCGAATCCTTGCCCATCGAGGTCGGCATCGTCCGCACGACCTTGCCGTTGATGGACACGGTGATCATGTGCGTCTTGTCATCGGCGGACGCGACGAGCGCGCGACCGACGGTGAAGTCGGTGGTGAGGTTGTTGTCGCCGTAGACGCCGCCACCGAGGTCGATGCCCTTGGTGTTGACCTTGACATTGACCTTGGTTCCCGGCGCCCAGAAATGCTCGGGACGCCAACGCACCATCGAGTCGTTGACCCAGTAGAACGCACCCTCCACCGGCGGGTTGGTGGTGACCTGGATGGCCCGCTGCGCGTTGAGCTTGTTGGTGACCGGCTGATCGAAATTGATCATCACCGGCTGACCGATGCCCACGGTCTCGTTCTCGGCGGTCACCGTCGATGCGGTGGCGGTCGATTCGGCGGAGGCGGTACTGAACGTCAGCTTCTTCGCACCCGCGCCGTCGACGCCCTGCGCCGCGGCGGTCAGGGTGTACTGGTCGTCGAAGTCCAATGGCCCCTTGGCGGTCCAGGTGGAGCCGTCGGCGGAGACGGTACCGGGCACCGGCCCGTCCGATCCGGTGACGACGACCGATCGCAGATTGCCGTCGTGGGCGGTCACGGTCAGTGGTGCGCCCGGCATCACGCCCACCGCGTTGTCCTTGAGGGGACGGTCGGCCCACCCGGTGACGGAGATACTCGGCTGCCCCAACGAACTCAACGCAGGCGCGTTCCCGGTGGCGTCGGGATACGACGACGACGCCGTGCAACCGGGCAAAACGGTCGCGACGGCGCCGGCGGTGAGTACGAGGAGCGCGTTTCGGGCGTATGAGCCCCGCGCTCGGGTCACCGTAGGACCTTGCGGATGACGAGAACGACGACGACAGAGCCCACGCCGGCAAGCGTGTACTTGACGGCGGGCGTGTTCAGGAACGCCAGTGCTGCGCTCTTGGCGTCGCCGGCCAGGCGCTGCGGGTTGGCCCGCTCGGCCAGCGCGTCGAGTGTGTGGGCCAGGTCCTCGCGGGCTTTCGCGATGTCCTGCTCGATACGGTCGGTATCCCCGGCCACGTGGTCCTCCCAGGAATGGTCAAAAAAGTTCAGCTCATGTGGCCCGGCGGACCACACTTCTCCCCCGACGCAACACGTCCGCGCGAGGTAAAGTTCCCGGCGCGGAGCGGATGCGGTGCGAGCGGCCACACAAGGCTACGCCATGACCGTCGGCGCCACTGCACATCGTCGGTCGGACATCGGACATCATCGACTAGCCTGAGCGTCATGTCAGACACGCAACGCCTCGCCGTCGGAGACCCGGCGCCGGCCTTCACCCTCCCCGACGCGCAGGGCAAGCCGGTGTCGCTGGCCGACTACGCAGGCCGAAAGGTGATCGTCTACTTCTATCCCGCGGCGTCGACGCCCGGGTGCACCAAGCAGGCCTGTGACTTCCGCGACAACCTCGCCGACCTCGCAGAATCCGGCATCGATGTGATCGGAATCTCACCCGACAAGCCGGCGAAGCTCGCGAAGTTCGCCGACGCCGAAGGGCTCGACTTCCCCTTGCTCAGCGACCCGGAGAAGACGGTGCTGACGCAGTGGGGTGCGTTCGGCGAGAAGAAGCTCTACGGCAAGGTCGTCACCGGCGTGATCCGCTCGACCTTCCTCGTCGACGAGCAGGGCACGATCGCCCTGGCCCAGTACAACGTCCGCGCGACCGGGCATGTCGCCAAGCTGCGCCGCGATCTCGCGCTCGACTGAGCCCACCTCGACACCGCACCCGGACCGATGACCACCCAGCCTCTCGTCCCCCGCAAACGGCCCACGCAGGAGCGCAGCAAACGCAAGTTCTCCGCGATGCTCGCGGCTGCTCGTGAGTTGCTCACCGAGGTCGGGTTCGAGTCGCTGACGTGTGAGGAAATCGCCTCGCGCGCCGAGGTTCCCATAGGGACGCTCTATCAGTACTTCGCCAACAAGTACGTCATCGTGTGCGAACTCGACCGACTCGACACGGTCGCGGTCCGCGAGGAGCTCACCGCGTTCGCCTCCGAGGTGCCCTCCCTCGAATGGCCGGTGCTCCTCGAGAAGTTCCTCGACCACCTCGCCGCGTTGTGGCGCGACGACCCGTCCCGGCGGGCGGTGTGGCTGGCGGTGCAGTCGACACCGGCGACCCGGGCCACCGCCTCGCAGAACGAACGCGTTCTGGCCGACCAGGTTTCACGGCTCATCGCCCCGCTCACCCCATCGCAGCGGGCGCGGCGCGAGATGATGTCGCAGGTGCTCGTGCACACGGCGTACTCGCTGCTCAGTTTCTCGGTGCAGGACGGCCACGACCATCCCGAGACGGTGACCGAGCTCAAACGCATGCTGGCCGGCTACCTGCTGCTCGAGGAGAGCACCAGTTCGGTCTGACCGACCGGTGCTCTCACCGACCGGTGCTCTGATCCACCGGTGCTCTGATCTACCGGTGGCCGACGAGAAACGACGGCGGTCGGGCCGATGCCCCACCGCCGTCGCCTCCTCGTCTCGTGCCCGGCGCGAGACGCCGGGTTCAGCCCGCGCCCTCCAGGATCGCGACCGCGGCGGCCGACGGGCCGTCATGGGTCAGCGAGATGTGTACCTGGGTGTCGCGTAGGTGTTCGGCGATCTCCCCGGCCAGTCGGATGGCCGGACGCCCCCAGTTGTCGGTGACGACCTCGATGTCGCTGTGCCGAATCAACGGCAGCAACGGCGACCGGGCGAATCGGCTCACCGACCACGCCTTGACGACGGCCTCCTTGGCAGCCCACCGTGCGGCGAGATGACGGGCATCCTCACCGGTACCCGACGCCGCGTCGCGGCGCTCGCCGACGGTGAAGCGGTCGCCGAAAGTCGTTCCCGGCTGGGCCAATTGCTCGGCGAATTCCGGGATCGACACGACGTCGATCCCGACTCCCAACACCGCCATCAGATCGCGGCCGCGCTGCTGGAGGCCGACACGTCCTGCGCCGCATCGGCATACGCACCCGACTCGCCCAGGCGGATCGCCGGATCGAGGAGCACCTGAGCCTCGGCGTCGTGCTCGTCGCGGGTCTCGTCAAAGCGACGATTGGCCGGACGACGGTAGGCGGCCTCGCCACCGCACATCGCCTCGAGCAACCGCTGGCTGCCCTTGCGCTCACGCTCGGCAGCACGACGGCGATAGTCGTCGCGCTCGGCCGGGTCCAGCGAGGCGATGAACGCCTCCGGGTGCACGACCGCGATCAGGCCCGACACGTGGCCGAATCCGAGACTGGTCAGCAGACCGGCCTTGAGCGGGAAGCGATCCCCGAGTCGCAGTGTCTCCCGCGCCCAGACCAGATGCGGGTAGTCCTGCATCTGCTCATCGACGCAATCGAGACTGCGATTCGGCGGGATGACGCCCTCACGCAACACCTGGCACAGTCCGATCAGCTGGAAGGCGGCGGCACCGCCCTTGGCATGACCGGTCAACGACTTCTGCGACACCACGAACAGTGGTGCACCGTCACCGCGGCCGATCGCCGCGGCCAACCGCTCGTGCAGCTCGGACTCGTTGGGATCGTTGGCGCGAGTGGAGGTGTCGTGCTTCGACACGACGGCAACGTCGTCGGCACTGACGCCCAGCGCCGCCAACGCGTTGGCCAGCGGCGAACTCAGCGCACCACGTGCGGCACCGAGCGCTCCGAGGCCCGGGGCCGGGATCGAGGTGTGCACACCGTCGCCGAAGCTCTGCGCCCACGCCACCACACCGAGGACCGGCAGACCCATCTGCGCCGCGACGTCGCCGCGGGCCAGCAGGATCGTTCCGCCACCCTGGGATTCGACGAATCCACCGCGTCGGCGATCGTTGGCCCGCGAGTAGCGGCGCTCATCGATCCCCCGTGCGGCCATCTTCGCCGATTCCGCGGTCGCCGACATGTCACCGAATCCGACGATGCCCTCGATCCCGAGATCGTCGAAGCCGCCGGCCACCGCGAACAGCGCCTTGCCGAGGCGGATCTTGTCGACGCCCTCCTCGACCGAGACCGCAGCGGTCGCACAGGCGGCGACCGGGTGGATCATCGCACCGTAGCTGCCGACGTAGGACTGGACGACGTGCGCGGCAACGATGTTCGGCAGCGCCTCCTGCAGGATGTCGTTGGCCTTGGCCTCGCCGAGCAAGGTGTTGATGTAGAGCTCGCGCATCGAGGTCATACCGCCCATGCCGGTGCCCTGGGTATTGGCCACCAGACCCGGATGCACCCACCGCATCAGCTCGCTCGGGGTGAAGCCCGAGGAGAGGAACGCGTCGACGGTGGCCACGAGGTTCCACAACGCCACCCGGTCGATCGACTCGGCCATGTCGGCCGAGACGCCCCAGCGGGTCGGATCGAACCCGGTCGGGATCTGTCCGCCGACGGTGCGGGTCAGGGCGAATCGACGCGGGACGCGGATCTCGGTGCCAGCCAGACGGGTCACCTGCCATTCGCCGGACTCCTCGTCGGCGACGACCCGGGTGCGCTCGGGATCGGCGGAGGCGAACGCACGCGCCTCGGCCTCCGAGGACACCGTGAAGGTCAGATCCTCGTCGAGGAACACCGATGTCAACAGCGGAGAGGTGCCGTCGACCAAGGCGCCCTCGTCGGCGTAGCGGCGGATGCCGCACCGCTCGACCACTGCGTCGTGGTAGCGCTCGGCGATATCGGCCTCGGCCACCGGGTCACCGGATTCGGTGTCATACCAGCCCGGCTTGGGCGCGGTATCCCAGGTAACCAGCCCGGTATTCCAGGCGAGTTCGAGAACACCTGCGGCGCTGAGCTTCTCGTCGACCTCCATCTCGAAGCGCGTGCGTGCCGACCCGTACGGGCCGAGCTCGCCGGCACCGACGATCACGACCATGTCCTCCGGACGCGAGTCGATCTTCGGCCACACCGGGCTCACGCCGCTCCCCGCGCGCGCCGGGGCGGGCAGGGCCGCGACGGTCACCGGTGCGTCGCCATCGGCCGGTTCGTCGGTCTCGTCCTCGTCGGCGGCCTGTGCGGCCAGGGCCTTGAGGTCGATCGACGGATCGAGCCCACCGGTGAAGTCCGCGGTCACCGCAGCCTCCCGCGCCGCGGCCCGGGTGGCCGGATCGCAGAGGCCCAGCAGATTGTCGGCCATCTCGTCGGTGGTCCAGGTGCGCACACCCGCGGCTTCCACCGCGGTGACCATGCCGTCGTTATGCCCCATGAGTCCGGTGCCCTTGACCCACCCGATCAACGCATGCGCCAGGGTGGTCTTCGAGCCCCACGATTCCTCTGCAGCCCAACGGGTCACGAGTGCATCGAGCGCTGCCTTGCTCTCGCCGTAGGCACCGTCGCCGCCGAACATGCCACGGTTGGGCGAGCCCGGCAGCACCACGTGCAGACGAGCGGCGATGTCGTGGTCGGCACCGATCTCGGACAGACCGGCGATCAACCGCTCCACCGACCACAGCAGCACCTTCATCTCCAGCTCGGCGCGACCACCGGCGTCGGTGAGATCACCGGCGACGCGGGGCGCGGCGAACGGGAACAGCAGCGTCGGCTTGATCGCCGGCTTCACCACGGCGGTGGTCCCGCCGAGGTTCTCGGTCTGTTCGCTACCCAGCCACGACACCAACTCATCGACGTCGGTGTAGGCGGCCATGTTCGCCGGAGCGACCCACAGTGCGGCGTCGAACCGTGCGTTCTCGCGATAGAGCTTCTTGTAGAAGGCGAGTCGCTGCGAGTCCAGTCGCGAGGTCGTGGCCACCACCGTCGCACCACCGGCCAGCAGCCCGGCGACGACCGACGCGGCGATCGACCCCTTGCTGGCGCCGGTCACGACGGCGACCTGATCGGCCCACCGGCCCTGTCCGGGCTCTTCGGCGGCATGCGCGATGGCCCCGAAAGCGAGCTCGTGCACCCGATTTCCGGCGGCCAGCGCCTTGCCCTGCCACCAGGTGGCGTGCTGGGCGACGGTGCGCCCGGACCCGGCGAACCGTGCGGTCAGCGCGTCGAAGTCGGCGTCCAGCTCGCCTTCGTCGGTGAGCCAGATCCGCACCAGGTCCTCACGCGAGGTCGCCCAACGATCATCGATCAGCACGACCTTGGCCTCGTCGAAGGCCGGGGCGACGGTGCGCGCCCAGTCCGAGCCCAGCTCATCGCTGACCCGCTGCGCCAGAACCGCATTGGGATCGTCGGCGGTCTCGGGGGTCGAGACCTCCTCGGTGAGACCGAGTTTGGACAGCATGGTGTAGGCGGCCGATGCCAGCGCACCGGTGCGACCGGTGATCTGTTCGGTGAACTCACCTAGCGCAGCCGCATCGACGGTTGCGCCGCCACCGGATTCGGCTGCCGGCTTGGCCACGGCGATACCGCGCGAGGCGCCGACCGCCGCGACCGCACGGTCGATCAGCGCGTCGAGACCGTCGGTGTTCGCGACGGCACCGTCGAGGAGATCGCCGAGGTCGCCACCGCGGACGCTGGCGCCCTCACGGGTGCCCAATGCGAGCGCGACCTGGGTGTGCAGGCCCCAACCCGGGCCCAGCTGCCACACGCCGGTCACCCGGTCGGTGATGTAGGACTGACGCTTGCCGGTCGGGCCGATCACCTTGCGGATCTGATCACCGACGGCGTCGGTCAGCACGGTGCCCAGCGGGCGGTACCCGCGGGCCAGGCTCTCCACCGTCGAGGCCAGTGCGGCCATGTCGGCTTCGGCGGCACCGTCGATGGCACCGAGACCGAGCTCTCCACCGATGTCGAGGAGCAGCTGGTTACGACGCGAGGACACACCGTCACAGAGCGCCTCGATGGTGTCGGCAGCGCCGATCTGATCGGTCCGCATCTTGGTCCACAACGCGATGACCGACTTGACCGCATCGGCCGGGCCGAACGAGATGTCGTCGGGCCGTGGGCCGCTCGCCGCAGCGGGGGCGGGAGCCGGCGCAGCGGCTGCGGGCGCGGCGGCGGTCTCGGCCGCCGGGGCCTCGCTCGGAGCCGACTCGGCGGGTTCGTCGTCCTCGGGCTCGGGTCCGGAGTCCTTGGCCAGGATCACATCCGAGTCGCGCTCGAGGTTGCAGACCTCGGTGGTCGCCGAGTCGTATCGGTCGAGTTTGAGGGTGTTGGTCGCCAGACCCGCCAGGGTCGGGGCGCCCTTCAGTCCGATCTCGACGAAGCGCTGCACACCGAGCCCGTCGCGGTCGGCGCCGGAGAACAGCAGCTCCTGGGTCTCGATCCAGCGCACGGGGCTGGCGAACTGCCACGCCAGCAACTCGATGAGCACCACGCGTGCCAGCTTCGCCGGCTGCGCTGCCCACGAATCCCAGTCCGCGAGAACCTCGTTCAGCGGGTCGGACGGAACCAGATCGGCGATCTCGGCGACGAAGTCGCGGCCCAGATTGAACATCCGCGGTACCAGGTTCGGGATGTAGTGCCCGATGAGGATCGACGGATCGAATTCCTCTGGGAGCAGCGCGTCGAGCTTGCCGCGGAATTCCGGCACGCCGGCTCGCAGCACCGTCGAGTGAAACGGCACGTCGATGCCGGGCACGATGATGAACGAGCGCTTGCCGCCGAATTCGGTCCGGCGACGCTCGATCTCGTCCTCGAGTCGCTCGAGGCCGCGCACGGTGCCGGCGATCGCGTACTGCGATCCGAGCAGGTTGAGATTCACGACCTCGAGGAACTCACCGCACTCGGCACCGATTTCCGCGACGAAGTCGGTGACCTCGGCGTCGTCGAGTCCGAACTGGCTGGGCCGAATGGCAGCCATCCGATAGTCGCTGCGGCCCTGATCATCTCGGGGCACCAGGTGATGCATGGCCTCGCCGCGCTGGAAGACGACCTCGAGGACCGCCTCGAGCGGCAACACCCCCGCGCAGGCCGCGAGCGCGTTGTACTCGCCGACGGAGTGACCGCAGGTGATCGCGCCCTCGACGAAGCCGCCGGATTCCTTGAGCTCGGCGATCTGTGCCACACCGAGGGTCGCCATGGCGACCTGGGTGAACTGGGTCAGGAACAGCACACCGTCGGGGTGGTTGTAGGTCGTGCCGTTGGCGATCAGGGTGGTCGGGTTGTCGCGGACCACCGCGAGGATCGAGAAGCCCAGTGCGGCACGGGTGTGCTTGTCGGCGCGGTCCCAGATCTTGCGGGCGGCCTTCGAGCGTGAGCGGGCGTCGAGACCCATGCCCTTGCTCTGGATGCCCTGGCCGGGGAAGGCGTAGACGGTACGCGGCGCGGCCAGCAGACCGGTGGCGCTCATCACGAGGTTGTCGCCGACCTTGGCGGTGACCTCGACGACCTCGCGACCGGCATCCATCCCGACCCGGTCAGCGCGGACGCTGATCACGTCACCGGTTCGCACCATGCCCAGATACCTTGCGGTCCAACCGATCAGCGGTCGCGGTGACGGAATCGGGTTCTTGGCGTCGGTGGCGGTGAGCACCTGCTGTGCCGCCGCCGACAACCACATGCCGTGCACGATCGGATCACCGAGACCGGCCAGCCGTGCGGCGGCGGAGTCGGTGTGGATCGGGTTGCGGTCGCCGGAGACCGCGGCGAAGCCGGTCATCCGCTCCGGTGCGGTGATGGTCGCGGTGCGCAGGGTCTTGCGGGTCGCCGAGCCCTCGTCGTCGAGCGCTCCCCCGGCGCGAGCCGGGTCGGCGAGTTCGGCCGAGCCGAGTCGTCCGCGGATCGCGAAGCGCTCGGTCATCACGGCGACCTGCTTCTGTCCGTCGATCACCTCGACCTGCACCAGCACGACGCGGCCGACCTCGGTGTCGGAGACCGGGCCACCGGTCGCGATCACGGTGAGTTGAGCTGCCTCCGTGGGGATCTCACCCACCAGGTGCACGGCGTGATCGAGATGCACCAGGTCGAGCAGACCCTCGACGACCGCTCGGCCGTCCTCGGTGGTGGCGGCGCCGATGACGCTGAACACGCTCGGCCAGCAGGCACCGACGAGGGTGTCGGGGACGGCGAAGCCGAAGGGCTCGGCGGGGGTGGTCGGATGCAGGTGAGCGGGCAGCGTGTACCCGGTGACCGCGGCGTGGTCGGCAACCGACTCCGGCGCCCAGGTGACCGTGGTGCGCGAGACGCCGTCGGCGACCTCGGCCAGCGAGCCGCCCGCGGCGACGGTGAGGATCTCCCGCATCGCGGTCGAGGCATCGTCGGCGAGAACCAGCGGGGCGCCACCGTCGGCGAGCGAGGCGTCGACGTGCAACGGGATGCGCACCGAAGCGCCCGAGATCGGGACGACGAGGTCGAAGCGCTCGTCGTCGATCCGCTCCAGTACCGAACCGGTCGGCTCGTGCTCGGCGCGGACATCCGAGAGCACCGACCACTTGTCCCGATCACCCAGCCGCGCAACGGGACTCGGAACCATGCGGCTCGCCCAGCAGACGTCGTCGGCTTCCAGGACGCTGGTCAGTCGACCGGCGTCGGCGGCCAGTCCGGCCTGCTTGCGGGAGTCGATGGCGCTCGGCTGTACGCCGGTGGCGCCGAGGTCGGTGACGACCTGCGCCTCGAAGCGGTCGAGCAGATCACCGACGGGCTCGTCGACCCGGGTGATACCGGCAACGGCCACCGGTCCCGGGATGATGCATACGGCCTCGGCCGGGTAGCGGGCGTCGTGGGCCTGCCACAGCGAGTCGCTGCGCCACCACCGGCGGACGTCCTTGTCGATAACGGGCACGAAGTTGACCGGCTTGCCCGGGGTACGGCACTGATCGAGGAAGAACGCGACGTCGGCGGGGTGCAGGACGTCGACCTCGACCTCGGGGTACACGCCGATGAGCGCGTCGATCGCGGCGTGCGCGTCCTCAACGGTGCTGACATCGGTGAACATGGTCGGGATCTCACCGGAATCGACCGGGTTCATCCGGGCTTCGGTGCGGCGCAGCATCTCGACGAAACGCTGCTTCCACGTGATGTCGGCCCACGGCAGTTGCTCGTCGTCGGGCGCGCCCACGGCCAGGGTGGCATAGCGCTCGAGCCATGCCCGATAGGTCATCTCGGCGACGTCACCGAAGTAAGGCTTGGCGGTGGGGGCCATCGCGGCGATGATCTCGTCGCGCCGCGCCGCGACCGCGTCGGCGTCGCCGGCGACCTCGTCGAGCAGGCGTCCGCACGCGGAGGCGGCATTGTCGATCTCGTGGATGTCGGCTCCGAGCTGGCTACGGCCCGAGGCCATTCCGGCGGTGGCGCCACCGGCGCCGATCCATTCGTCGCAGCCGACGGTGTCGACCAGCAGCTGCTTGACCTCGGGGGCCGTGGTGGCCTCCTTGGCTGCCATCGCGGCGGTGCCGATGAGGATGCCGTCGAGCGGCATCAGCGGGTAACCGTGCTCGGTGGCCCAGTGGCCGGTCAGATACGCGCTGGCACGTTCGGGGGTGCCGATGCCACCACCGACGCAGACGACGACGTTGGGTCGGGCACGCAGCTCGCCGTAGGTGGCCAGCAGCAGATCGTCGAGGTCCTCCCACGAGTGGTGACCACCGGCGCGGCCACCCTCGATCTGGACGATCACCGGGTGGTGGGGCACCTCGGCGGCGATGCGGATCACCGAGCGGATCTGCTCGACGGTTCCGGGCTTGAAAGCAACGAAACGCAGTCCGGCCTCGACGAATTCGTCGACGAGCGCCACGGCCTCGTCCAGTTCGGGGATACCGGCCGAGACGATGACGCCGTCGATCGGGGCGCCCTGGGCGCGAGCCTTCTGCACGAGGCGCTTGCCACCGAGCTGCAGCTTCCACAGGTAGGGGTCGAGGAACAGCGCGTTGAACTGCGCCTGACGTCCCGGCTCGAGCAGGTCGGTGAGGGTGGCGACGTTGTCGGCGAGGATCTGCTCGGTCACCTGCCCTCCACCGGCGAGTTCGGCCCAGTGTCCGGCATTGGCGGCGGCGGCGACGATGGCCGGATCCACGGTGGTCGGGGTCATGCCGGCGAGCAGCATCGGCGAACGCCCGGTGAGCTTGGTGAACGCGGTCTCGACGACCTTGCGTCCGTCGGGGAGTTCGGCGAGGGTCGGCGCGAACTCGCTCCACGGGCGGGCAACCTCGGGGATACCGCCGGGGCTGAACAGGTTTCGCTGTCCACCGCGGGATGCGGCGGCGACCAGACCGACACCCTGGCCGCGAACGAGCGGGGCCGAGAGCCGGGTGGCGAGGTCACCGGGACCGAAGTCGAGAATCCACCCGACGCCGGTGCCGAGGGTCTCCTCGACGGTGCCCACCCAGTCGACGGTGGCGACGAGGATGTCGTGGGCATGCCGCACGGCGAGATCGACGTCGATCCCACACTGCTCGGCCCACTGCCCGACGAGTTCGACCGCACCGGCCATGGCCGGGTGGTGGAAGGCGACACTGACCGACAGGTGGTCGAAGGAGGGGGCGAACGGTGCGCCGCCGGTGACCTTGCGCTTGCGCTCGTCGGCCTCTGCCGCGGCGACCTTCTCGCACAGTGCGGTGAAGGCACGCAGATGGCGCGGCGCGCCGGACAGCACGACCGCGGTGCGGCTGTTGCGGATCGCGATGACCGGGGCGTTGTCCTGCTCGGCGGCGGCGAGCTCGGAACGGTACTGCGCGAGAAGCGTTTCGATGCGCTCGGGCCGGACGCCGGTCACCGCGAGCATCGGCGAGCCCTCACTGGTGGTGGCCAGACCGCGACGACGCGCGACGATCGTGCCCGCGGCACCGATGAGGTGAGCAATCGCCAGCAGCAGACCCTGACCCGACTCGGCCACGTGGCCTTCGGCCCCGATGGCGCCGGTGGCCAGCGAGCCCTGGGAATGTCCGATGACGGCCCGCGGCGCGGCCTGAGCGGTGTCGAGGCCCTGCTTGCGCAGCGACTCGATCGCGGCGAGTTGGGTGAGCAGCACGCCGGGGCCGGACAGGGTGAAGTCGGCGAGGTCGGCGTCCGACGGTGCGGGCTCGCCGGCGTCGAGGGCGTGTGCCCACGTCATCGGGTGAAATCCGTCGGGACGGGCGATCGTGATCTGTTCGGCGATCGGCTCGACGAGGCGTTCGGCAGCGTCGACGACGCCGGCCACCCGATGCTCGAGATCGGCATCGATCACCAACTCCGCCAGGGTCGGCAGCCACGCTGCTCCCTGACCGCCGAAGCTGACCGCGTAGGGCTCGCCGGCGAGGAGGCGGTCGATGAGCGCCTGGGTGGGGCGGCCGGTGGTGGCCCGGTCTGCTCCGGTGCGATGGTGATCGACGGTCACATGAACTCCTGTGGTTGTGTCCGGTTGTCGTACGACCCGTGACCGCGCCCGCTGACGGGCACGCGTCATCGCCACCGGTGCTCGACGTGGGCCGGGCCGGTAGTGTGGTCGCGATGTTTCTGAACACGCCTGTGTGACAACGTCTTTGGTGTGGCGTCCTCATCAGTGAGCTCTCGCCGACGTGTTCGTGGCACTCATCATGACACACGAAAGTGAGGGATTCCTCATGTTCAGAACTGACCCCGCGGTATACCCGTGAGTAATCCCGCGGGTAACACACACGTGCACTCAACCCCGTTCGGAGACCGTCAGGGTTGCGCCAGTTCACACCAGCTTTTCGCGGACCGAACGAGCGCTCTGCAGGTCAGCGCCTGTTCGTTACTCAATCGTTATGTGAACTGGAACACCCTTCGTGGCGTGTCCCGCACCACGCCCGAGGACTCCGGGTGAGGACACCGACGACGTAGGCTGATCGACCATGACCGACTGCGTCTTCTGCGACATCGTGTCGGGCGCGGCCCCGGCCCGCGTCGTCTACTCCGACCCCGATGTCCTGGGCTTTCTCGACATCCGGCCGATCACCCGCGGCCACACGCTGTTGGTGCCCCGGACACATTCGACCGGGCTGGCCGACCTCGCACCCGAACTCGGCGCGCGCATGATGCGCGCGGGCCAATCCGTGGCCGCGGCCATGAAGAGCTCGTCGCTCGCCGCCGACGGTGTCAACCTCGCGATCAACGACGGCCGGGCCGCCTTTCAAACCGTTTTCCACACCCATCTGCACGTCGTCCCGCGCCACGACGGTGATCGCCTGCGCTTCCTTCGCGGAATGATCGTTCGCCGTGATCGTGATCCGGACTCCACGGCGATGCTGCTGCGTGCGGCACTCGACGGCACCCGGGAATCGTGAGGTGCGATGACCGACGAGCACCAGGGCGAGCCGCTGATCCCGCCCGAGGTCACCGAGATCGTTCGCGCGGCCGAATGGGTCACGGTCTTCAGCGGCGCGGGAATGAGCGCCGAAAGCGGGATTCCCACCTTTCGCGACGTCCGCACCGGACTGTGGGAGAACTTCGATCCGACAACGCTGGCCACACCGCAGGCATGGCATGACGATCCGGCGCTGGTATGGGGGTGGTACCAGTGGCGGGCCGGGCAGGTCAGGCGCCGCGAGCCGAACGCCGGTCACCGCGCACTCGCCGAGCTTCGGCACGCCGGGCTCGCGGCGGGAGACGATCCCCGCGCGATCATGGTGGTGACCCAGAACGTCGATGACCTGCATGAACGTGGAGGGACGCCGGTGACCAGCCATTTACACGGCAGCCTGTTCGCCCCGCGTTGTTCCCGTTGTGGGCATCGGTTCACCGAGACCGACCCCATCGACGTCGCCGACCCGGAGGTCACCGGCGAGCTGCCGAGGGTGGAGCCACCGCGGTGCCCGGTCTGCGGCGACCTGGTGCGTCCGGGCGTGGTGTGGTTCGGTGAACCGCTGCCCGCGCAGGAGTGGCAACGCGCCGATGCGGCGTTCCGCGCGACCGACGTCGTCCTCGTGATCGGTACGAGTGGGATCGTGTATCCGGCGGCGTCGCTACCCGAACGCGCCGCGGCCGCCGGACTTCCGGTCATCGAGATCAATCCCGAGCCCTCGGCGCTGACACCGTCTGTGCAACAACGTATTCCGGCCGGTGCGGCGGTTGCCCTACCCGCACTGGTCCAGGCGCTCGAGGTGCCGCCTACTCTCCTGCGCTGAGATCCACCGGCTCCCATGCCGCCACGGCGGGTTCCGACGACGAGCCCTCCGGGACAGCGCTTTCCGTGCTGCCGACATACGGCCCGGCCACCGATCCGGGCTTCACACCACGGCGATCGAGAGCCTCCCACAACGGCGCCAGCGCGGCGTCGGCGTCGAGTTCGAATTCCGACTCGCGCAGCCGCCAGAACTCCCAACCACATCGCCGCAGTTCACGCTCACGCTCCATGTCGGAACGGGCTTGCGCGCCGGTGGTGGTGAATTCATCACCGTCGCATTCGACCGCCAGCCGTCCGTCGGCGCCGGTGACCACCAGATCGATGCACATGTTGTTGACCGAAACCTTGGGGGTGACGTGATAACCGTGCGCGGCAAGGCAATTGAAGATCTTCTGCTCGAAGAGACTCTCGAAGGGCTCGACCCTGCGGTCATCGGGGACATCGACCGGCATGGCGTCGATGGCCGGTCCGGCATTGGCCTGCATGTACCCCAGCAGCGACCGCCGCAGGTCACCCTCCCCCAGGTCGGTGAGATCGATCGAGTGGAACAGCCACATCTGATCCATCGCCCGCGATGCAGCGACATTGATGCGCCGCTGGGACTCGGCACGGGTCAGGGCGGCGATCGCCGAGGGGTCGGAGACCACCATCGACAAGAAGATGACCCGCCGCTCATCGCCCTGGAAGTCAGGCGGCGAGCCGACCCGAATCCGCCGGGTGCGCCACGTCTCGTCGTCGACCGCCTCCCGCAGCGCACGGGTCAGCAGGTCGACCTGCTTGGTGCCCTGCAAGGCCATGACGCCGAAATCGAGTCCGTCATAGGCACTGTCGGACAAACAACCCACCAGCGTCGACACCAGCTCGTCGACCTCGCCTGTGTTGACGATCGAATTACCCTGCCCCTGAGCATTTCCCGTTACCCGCACGGTGCGCAGCGGATCGAGGCGGTCGGCGCCATGCTGACGAACCGGGATCAGCGGGGCGTCGGCGTAGAACTGCGCGGAGGAGAAGCCGATGATCTCCGGCATCGAGCGGAAATGCTCCCGGAGCCGGATGACGTGTCCGAATCGGCTGCGCAGCAACGAGAACAGGCTCGATCTCGGCGTGAGACCGTCACGAAGGTAGTGCGGCAGATCGGGCAACCGGGCGTCGAGGGCGGCGAAGGCGTCGTCGAGGGTGGTACCCGCAAGCCCCGTCGGGGCGCACTGCCGGTCGTCGCCGACCACGATCACCCGCGGAGCGAGCCAGAGCAGGAACACGCTGGTGATGTCGGACTGACTGGCTTCGTCGACGATGACCACATCGAACGAATTCTGTTCCGGCGCAATCATGTCCACCACCTGCGACATCGGCATCACCCATGCCGGGACTGCGGCGGATGCCTGCTCCATCGCCTCCCGGGCCGCAGCCCGGAACCTCGAGGCGTGTTTGCCCGACCCCTTGCCGAGGTTGATCATGTGGTCGCGATAGGACTGCAGTGCCTGGATCTGGGCCACTGTCACGCGCGACAGGCACGCCCGCCACGCGCGGGCCGCGGCGAGTTGTGTGGTCAACTGCGCGATGTCGGCCTCGGCCTCGTCGAGGGCCGCGGACCACCGCTGCTCCCCCTTGGGGTCGCTGCGTTCGGCGGCCCACGTCCGCGCACGTCGCCATGCCCATGCATCGGAGACGTCGCGCAATCTGGCGTCCCACCGCGGATCGTCGGCCGTGGACTCCAGCAGATCCGCGAAATCCGGTGCTTTGCTGCGTAACCGGAGCATCAAGAGGTCCAGCGCGGCCTGGTCCTCCCATTCCGTCCGGGCGGCCGTCGCCGCACGCCGGGTGGCGCGGATGGCCTCGGCATCGGCGTTGGCCAGTGCGGAGACGAGGGCGTCGCCCTCCGGTGAGGGCCCCTTCTCGAGTTGTGCGGCCAGACTGTAGGCGTGCTCGGCGAGTTCCTCCTCGGCGAGCAAGGCGTCGTTGGCCGCGGCGATCGCGCCGGCCTCGCGGGCCACGCGGGCGGCTTCGGTGACACTGCGCGGGCGCGGACCGCCCGGACTGATCACCTCGAGTTCACGAACGAGGTCGTCGCGCGCGGAAACCAGCGTCGAGATCCAGCCGAGTTGCCCGTCGAGGAGGACCAGCCGATTCAGTTGTGACGACCGCGATCCCGAGGTGTCGATGGGGACGTGGAGGTCGCCGAGGACGCGCTGCACCTGATGCACGGCATCGAAGACGGCCAGGTGATCGGCCACCGCCTGCAGCGATCGCTCGTCGGTGGCGGGCCGGCCGTCGACGGTGACGACGACACCGGATTCCTCCACCGCTCGCTGCGCCTCGGATCGGCGTAGTCGGCCGCGCCAGCGTCCGCCGTCGCGCAGGTGGGCCGCCGCCGCGGCGAACAGATCACCGTCGCCCGGCCGCGCACCGTCCACGACGACACTGTGCGCACCGAGTTCACGATCGCGGCGCGCGGCGTCGGCGATCACCGGTGAGAGCGCGGTGACCCGGGACCACAGGTGCGCGGCCTGTCCGGCGAGAAGTCGGTCGGCCATGTCGATCATGGTCGGCGGGAAGGTACCGACCTCCTGCGCGGCGACGCCGAGGTGATCGCAGATCTCCTTGATGTGGAGCAGCCGCGGGCTCTCGACGTCGCCGAGAATCGACATCAGCGATCCGCTGCCGACCATCGGCTCGGCCGGCCGCCGCGCGATCCGCGCACAGATCTGGTCCATGGTCGCGGGATCGGGTAGGTGATCGTCGAGGTCGACGAAACGCTGGGACAGTCGCCGTGTCTGCCCTCGCGTGGCTCTCAGCAATTCCAGGAGACGCCGGAACTCGCTCGCATCGAGGGGCGCGAACGCACCGTCGATCGGACCCGGAAGCCAGTCCAACCGCTCTGCGTCGGCGTTGGTCTGCCGCACGATCGCCGCGGCCGTCCCGGAGAAGTCACCGGCCACCCATTCGTGCACCTCGGTTTCGGAGCGGCGCAGTTCCCACAGCCCCCGCAGCGCGCGTTCGCGTCGCTCGACAGCCTGCTGCCGACGCGCGGAGAGATCGTCGATCTCGGCGCTGCCGACGCTGTCGACGTAGGTCGCCTTGCGTTCGGCGATCTCCTCGACGCCGGAGACCACCGACTCGAAGCGGTCGCGGGACAGGTCGGCGGTGGAGACGGTCAGCGCGCGCAGCTCCGGCGGCAGGATGTCCCGCAGCACCGCGAGCGCGCCCGCCTTCTCGCTGGTCACCAGTACCCGCTGCCCCTTGGAGAGAAGGGCAGCAACCACATTGGCGATGGTCTGGGTCTTGCCGGTGCCCGGTGGGCCTTCGACCACGACGCCACTGTCGGCGCCCAGGCGCGACAGCACGTCACGTTGTTCGACATTGGACGGCAACGGGTACAGCGCGTCGGTGACGAGTTCGCCGGCGGGCAGGGCCCCTGAGGCCGCGAGCGCCTCGACGCGCTCGTCGACCTCGATCGGCGCCACCAACTGCGCCAACCCGATCGGCACGTCCTCGGTGGATTCGCGCAGCCGATCGGCGACGGTGTCGTAGAACGCGGCCAGGGCCGTGGTCGACCGCTCACGCAGGACCAACGCCGTCGCCGCCGGATCGACCACCACGGTGACCTGCTCGGCATCGGTGTCGACACGCGGAATCCACTCGTCGAGCAGATCGGTGGCCTTGGGGCTCACCACACTGGGCAGAGCCTCGAAACGGGAGTGGAGCTTGACCGTCCGGGAGAGATCGATTCCCTCGATCCCCGCGAGCAGTCGGGCGTCCTGGGCACTCGGCGCGGATCCTGCGCCGAGTGAGATCCGCAGCGTGCCGGATTCCGGATCACGCTGCGCGACAACCTCTTGGGTCAGCAGGTACTCCCGTACCAGTTCGGGTGCACCGTCGTCGGGAGCAGCACCCTCGGTCGCCGACGTCACCACCACCAGGCCACCGGCGAGCACGAGTTCGCGAGAGTCCGGATGGTCGTACAGTTCTGCGACCATCGCCTCGAGTTCGTCGTAGCCGACGTAGCCGGGGTCGAGCTCCACGACAACCTGTCCGGCTGCGGCACCCGTACGCACGGCGACCGCGGTACCGGGACCGACGTCGAGCCGGGCACGATGGGCGTCGAGATGGCGTCGGCGACCGGCGCGGGTGGCCAGGAGGTCGGAGAGGAATTCGAGCAGACGCACGACCTGATCACGACGGTCGTCGAGAGACTCCTGCTCGGCCATCAGCCCGGCTTCCTCCTGCGCAGATCCCCCGACCTGGCCGGACGGCACCGGCCCACGGTCGGGCTGACCCATCACGCTATCAAGTCGACGCGCCGGTGGCAGGCCACACGATCATGGGGTGGTACGCCGCAGCGCCGGGAAACCACCGTCGACGTAGTGCACATTGGTGTAGCCGAGGTCGGCGATCTGCTCGGCGATGCGCGGTGCCTGCGACGACACGGATACGACGTTGATCTCCGTGTCGCGATGCCCGATGACGGGGAACGTGCCCGACGGCGTCGGGGCCAATCGCGACCGGACGTCAGTCGGGTCCACAACGACCGCTCCGGGCAGGGAGCCCTGGTGACGGACCACCTGCGGGCGGGCGTCGACGACGACGGCGTCGCCCTCGCGGGTGTGGGACAAGGCTTCGGCTGCTGAGATCGAATCCACCACTGACACTGGTGACTACTCCTGAAAATGCTCGCGTATATCTGACGGTCGGGTCGGACGGTGTCCACATGGATCATCGTTCGACCCGCCACCAAGGTTACGGAACAATCTCGAAACGCCCAACAGTGTCACGTACGCATCGGGTGTCCCGACCGCCCGGGGCGCCGCCTCAGCTACGACCGCGGCCGGCCACATGACGCGAGCCGCGTTTGCCCCAGCTGTCGCCTCGTGAGTGGTGACCGTCTCGACCGCGTTGACCTTGACCGGCACGTTTGTTGCCTCCGCGGGCGCGGGGCGGGCCCTGATCGCGACGCAGATCAATCGGGTTCTTGCCGATCCTGGTGTCGCGGAGCCGGTCGAGGGTGTCGCGGTCGAGGTTGTCCGGCAACTCGACGAGGGAGAAGTCGTCGCGGATGCTGATGTTGCCGAAATCACCCCGGGTGAGGCCGCCCTCGTTGGCGATCGCACCGACGATCGCGCCGGGCGACACCTTGTGTTTGCGGCCCACCGCGATGCGATAGGTGGCGTAGGAGCCCCCGGCCTTGCGCGGTTCTCGCTCACGACGCTCCGGCCGATCCCTCTCGGGCGGGTCGGGAGTCATCAGGAAGCCACCGTCGCGCGTCTCGAGGGCCAGCGCCGCGGCGATGTCGGCCATGGCGACGTCCTTGTCGCGCGCGTAGTCCTCGACGAGCTTGCGGAACATGTCAAGGTGATCCGACGTCAGATTCTCGGTGATCGAGTCGGCGAAGCGGGCCACACGCTGGGCGTTGACGTCCTCCACCGACGGCAACCCGATCTCGGTCAATGGCTGGCGGGTCGCGCGCTCGATGGCCCGGAGCAGATGCCGCTCCCGTGGCGAGACGAACAGCAGCGCATTACCCGACCGCCCGGCCCGGCCGGTCCGTCCGATGCGGTGCACATAGGACTCGGTGTCGTGCGGGATGTCGTAGTTGACCACGTGCGAGATGCGGTCGACGTCGAGTCCGCGAGCGGCAACGTCGGTGGCGACGAGGATGTCGATCCCGCCGTCCTTGAGCTGGTTGATCGTCCGCTCGCGCTGGGCCTGCACCATGTCGCCGTTGATGGCGACCGCCGAGAATCCGCGCGCCCGAAGCCGTTCGGCGAGTTCTTCGGTCGCCTGCTTGGTGCGGACGAACACGATCATCGCGTCGAAGGACTCGACCTCCAGGAACCTGGTCAACGCGTCGAGCTTGCGTTGATGCGACACCTGCAGATAGCGCTGCGTGATGTTCTGGGCGGTCGCGGTCTTGGACTTGACCGTGATCTCCTGCGGATCGTGCAGGTACTTCTGGGCCAGTCGGCGAATCGCGCTGGGCATGGTGGCCGAGAACAGCGCCACCTGCTTGGAGTCGGGCGTCTCGGCCAGGATGCGCTCGACGTCCTCGGCGAAACCCATCGTCAGCATCTCGTCGGCCTCGTCGAGGACGAGGTACTCGAGTTCGGAGATGTCGAGGGTGCCCTTGTCGAGGTGATCGATGACACGGCCGGGGGTTCCGACGATGACCTGCGCACCGCGCCGCAGCCCGGCCAGCTGCACGCCGTAACTCTGCCCGCCGTAGATGGGCAGCACGCGCACCTCGGGCATGTGCGCCGAGTACCGGCTGAACGCCTCGGACACCTGCAGGGCGAGTTCTCTTGTGGGCGCGAGGATCAGCGCCTGCGGACGGCGAACCTCCGGGTCGAGGCGGGACAGGATCGGGATCGCGAAGGCCGCCGTCTTACCGGTACCGGTCTGGGCCAGGCCGACGACGTCGCGTCCCGCCATCAACGGCGGAATCGTCGCAGCCTGAATCGGCGAGGGCGTCTCGTATCCGACCTCGGCGATCGCACTGCGCACACGATCGTCGATGTCGAGGTCGTCGAAGGTGATCGCGTCGGCGTCGGGGCGGTCGGCGGCTGGGGTCTCGGTCATGGTCTGCGTATCCCGTTCATCGAGTCAACTGTAATGCGAGAGGGCCCAAGAGACTGCATCTCCAGGCGCATCTGTCCACAGACCAACCGCCCGGGCTTCGAGCAGGCGACCGCCGATGCCGCCCGCCGCCACCTCCTGGTGTGACGCTCCTCTCATCAATCCTGGTACCCTCGGTCGCACATAAAATCGCCGCGCCGACCAGCGGGTTGTCCGCTATGTCGGGTTCTTCATCAGGAGCAGCATGCAGGAGTACACGACACCGTCCGATCTCTCCGTCGACGACAAGGCGACCACCGTCGACGCGATCCTGCGGTATCGCGCCGAGCGCCCGACCATGCCGCTGTTCAAGCGGCGCAGCAGCGGCACGTGGATCACGGTGACCGCCAAGCACTTCGCCGACGAGGTCGACGCCGTCGCCAAGGGCTTGATCGCTTCGGGCGTCGCTCCCGGCGAACGGGTCGCGATCCTGTCCTCCACCCGCTACGAGTGGACGGTTCTCGATTACGCGATCTGGCGTGCGGGGGCGGTGACCGTCGCCATCTACGAGACCTCGGCGACCGATCAGGTCAAATACATCGTCGAGAACTCGGGAACAACGCTGCTGATCGTGGAGTCCGAGGCACAGTTCACCAAGCATGCCGAGGTCATCGATGCCGGCGACCCCTTGCGCGAGACCCTGGTGATCGACCGCGGCGCGGTGACCGAGCTGACCAAGCGCGGCGAGCAGATCGGTGACGAGCAACTCGACGAGCGCCACGCCAACCAGCTGTCCTCCGACGCGGCGACCCTCATCTACACCTCGGGCACCACGGGCCGGCCGAAGGGTGTCGTACTGACCCACGCCAACTTCCTCGCCGAGTGCGCGGCGACGCGCGATGCGGTCGGCGCCGGCCTCGCCGAGGGTAAGTCGACCCTGCTGTTCCTCCCGCTGGCCCACGTCTTCGCCCGTGTCGTCGCGGTCGGCTGCGTCGAGAACGGTGTGATCCTCGGCCACACCAGCGACATCCCGAACCTCATCGATGATCTCGCGGTCTTCAAGCCGAACTACGTGCTCTCGGTGCCGCGCGTGTTCGAGAAGGTCTACAACTCCGCCAAGCAGAAGGCCTACGACGGCGGCAAGGGCTCGATCTTCGACAAGGCCGCCGACACCGCCATCGAGTACAGCAAGGCCACCGAAAAGGGTTCGGCCGGACTGGTGTTGACGATCAAGCACAAGATCTTCGATGCGCTCGTCTACAACAAGCTGCGCGCCGCGCTCGGCGGCAACTGCGAGGGGGCCATCTCCGGCGGCGCCCCGCTCGGTGCCCGCCTCGGCCACTTCTTCCGCGGCGTCGGCATCCCGGTCTACGAGGGATACGGCCTGTCCGAGACGACCGCGGCGGTCACCGCGAACAACGAGGACCACCAACGCGTCGGCTCGGTCGGCCGCCCTGTTCCGGGGGTGTCGGTGGCCATCGCCGAGGACGGCGAGGTGCTGCTGAAGGGACCGGTCGTGTTCACCGGCTACTGGCACAACCCCGAGGCCACCGCCGAGGCGATCCACGACGACTGGTTCCACACCGGCGACATCGGCCGCCTCGATGACGGTTACCTCTACATCACCGGCCGTAAGAAGGAGCTGATCGTCACCGCAGGCGGTAAGAACGTGTCGCCGGCGCAGCTCGAGGACGCCATCCGTGCGCACCCGATGGTCAGCCAGTGCCTCGTCGTCGGTGACAACAAGCCGTTCATCGGCGCGCTCATCACGATCGACCCCGAGGCGACCCCGGGTTGGCTCGAGCGCCACAACCTGCCGGCCGACACCTCGCCGGCCGACCTGGCCAGGAACGCCGAACTGCGCGCCGAGATCGCCGAAGCCGTCGACGAGGCCAACTCGAAGGTGTCCAAGGCCGAGGCGATCAAGAAGTTCGAGATCCTCGACACCGATTTCACCATCGAATCGGGGGAGCTCACACCGACGATGAAGCTCAAGCGCAACGTCATCAGCGACACCTACAAGCAGGCGATCGCCGACCTGTACACCTGAGCACCGAGCTCGACGCGGGGCCTCTCGGACGATGTCCGGGAGGCCCCGCGTCGTTGGATCACCGGACTGCCCGGCCTGTGACTGAAGTGCCCAATGTGGTGAATGTGACAATTGGGACTCGATCGCGCGTCGCACACGGTGACGGAACGACCCGGTCCTACTGTCGGGACCGATGAACCGGGACCTCGCGATCGACGTGACACGCGGCCTGGCGATCTGGAGCATGATCACCGCCCATTTCGCCGACGGCGCGAAAATCGCCATGCCCACCCACGTGTTCCCGTACGTCGACGGGATGAGCGTGTTCGTGCTGCTGTCGGGATTCGTGCTGGGGTTGGTGCACCGTCGGTGGATCGAGACCCGCGGTCTGCGATTCGCCTGCACGCGACTGGCCAAACGGCTTGCCGCACTGTACGTCTGCCAGCTCACGCTGTCGCTGGCCGCGGTCGCGGCCGGGATGGCCGGGTTCGGGCACCTGACCTGGCTTCGTCCGGTGGACGGGTGGGGGCAGGGCCTGGCGAGGGCGGTGACGATGAGCTATCTGCCCAGCGGCGGCAACATCTTGTTGCTCTACATGGTGTTGATGGTCTCGGCGTTCGCCGTCTTTCCGCTTCTGGTGCGCGGGTGGTGGGGGCCCGTCCTCGCCGCGTCCGTGGCGCTGTACGCGGTCTCACAACTCGCCGCACCCGACTGGTTCTATCTGGTTGCACAACCATCGGGCGCCCGAATCCAGAACTGGGCGGGCTGGCAGATCATGTTCGTTCCTGCGCTCATCGTCGGATGGCAGTGGCGTCGTTGGGATCTCGCCAGGCGGATCGAGCGGCACCTGCCGGCTGTGGTGTTGGTGGCAGCGGGCGTCGCGATGTGCACGCATCATCTGGTGACCAACGGTTCGTGGCACTCCGCCGAACCGTTCCTGGGAGACAAACTCGAGTTCGGACCGGCACGAGCCGTCGGCACCTGGGTGCTCGTGCCGGCCGTCTACGGGCTGTGCCGGATCTTCTTGTCGTTGTGGTCACGAGAATGGCTGCGGCCACTGCTGATGTCGGGGACCCGCAGCCTCGACTCGTATGTGATCCAGGCGCTGGCACTGGTCGCGGTACCGATCCTCGTCGTCGACCGACCGTGGTCACCCCTGCTCATGACCGCCTTCGCGATCGGCGTGTTCGGGACGTGCTGGGCGTGGGCCGAGGTCCGGCTCGCCCTCGGGATCGACAAGCTGCACCGGTTGCCCGTCATCCTCGGCGCTGCCGTCCTCGCCCGGATCACCGTGGCGCGAGCGGACGCTGCGAGGCCGGCGTGCCCGACCGTCGCGAGCCCTCCCCCTGCCGTTGCGTCGTCAGCGGTCGCCGACGTTGCGGCCTCACCGCGTGAGTGGACGGGCCGGCGAGAGGTGTCCGCCGCCGACCGGGCAGCATGAGACACGATCTGACCGACGGCCGAGCGGAGTGGAACCGACATGAACGAGCACACCGGCGATGTACTGCGTACGAGCGGCGACATGACGGCGTGTGTGCACGCGGGCAATGACACCGGCGGGCCATCGATCCGCACCCCGATCACCATGGCCAACTCGTATCACCTGCCACCGAATCCGGAGACCGCCGACTGGTCGGGCACCGATCAACTCTTCTACACCCGCAACACCGGCGCCAATCAGGCTGCGCTGCAGCGGAAACTGGCTCTACTCGACCACGGGGACGACGCGGTCGCGCTCGCCTCCGGCGTCGCCGCCCTGCACGCGGTGTTCTTCACCTTCCTCGCCACCGGCGACCACGTGGTGGTCTCCGACACGACCTACGAGGCGACGTTCAAACTATGGACCGAACTGATGCCGCGCAAGTACGGCATCGAGGCGAGCTTCGTCGACGTCACCGACCTCGACGCCGTGGCCGCAGCCGTTCGGCCCACCACCCGGATGCTCGTCACCGAGGCGATCGCGAACCCGACCACCAAGGTCGCCGACATCGCCGCGATCGCCGAGATCGCACACCGCGCCGATGCGCTGTTGATGGTCGACTCGACGTTCACTCCCCCGCCGCTGTATCGGCCGTTGACCGACGGTGCCGATCTCGTCGTGCACTCGCTCACCAAGTACATCAACGGACACGGAGATGCCATGGGCGGCGCGGTGATCGGCGCAGCGCATCTCATCGCACGGATCAAATCGGAGGCGATGGTCGACGTCGGCGGGGTCATCTCACCGTTCAACGCGTGGCTGATCGACCGCGGGTCCATCACCCTGCCGCTGCGGCTGCGTCAGCATCAGACGACCGCGCAGCGACTCGCCGAACTCCTCGCCGGCGATCCGCGAATCGCGTACGTGGCCTATCCGGGCCTGGCCACCCATCCGCAACACGACCTCGCCGCACGGCAATTCGGTGGGCGCGGGTTCGGCGCGATGATGGCGTTCGCCGTCGACGGTGATCCGGCGACCCAGAATCGGTTCGTGTCGCACCTGCGAGTGATCACCTCGGCGGTCTCGCTGGGTCACGACGAGTCACTCATCGTGCACGTCGGGACCGACGGGCCGCGGGTCGCCGCCTATCCCAAGCCCTTTCGCACCTTCGGGCACCTACGGTTCTCGGTCGGGCTCGAGGATGCGGACGATCTCGTCGACGATCTCACCCGCGCCCTCGACGCCACCTTCGGCTGACCATCCGGCTGCGACGGCACGCCATCGAGGGCACTCTCAGCGGGTCACCCACGCGCGTGCGATGTCGAGCCGCTGCCATCCGCCGGACGGCCCGCTCTTGTCCAGGGGGTAGCCGGCGGGCAGCGCGGTCCGGGCCAGGATGTCGCGCAGCTGGGCCGTGCTGAGTCCGGGATGTGCGGCGCGGATGAGGTTTTCGGCGCCTGCGGGCACGTTCTCCGCGCGGGCTGCGCCGGTCGGCAGGAAGGAGTAGGTCGCCCGCTGCCGGTAGGTCGTCAGCGCCGTCGCGGTGGGTTGGGTGGCCTGCTGGCAGGCGACGATCGCCCCGATCGGGGCGCCCACGCGTGCCTGCAGTACCGACCGCAGTTCGGTGCGCGCCTGCGCGAACAGCCCGGCGAAGCGCGGGTCACCGAGCATCTCGGAGGTCACGGCCTGCGCGAGCATCCGACCACCGATGACGTCGAGCGGATAGTGCACCCCGAGCACGACGCGATGGTACCCGTAGTCGGCGCCGCGCGCGAGGATCTGCGGACCCTCCTCGGGCACCATCGCCGCGATCAGGAAGGCCTGGGTGTAGCCCCAGGTGGTGTGCCCCGACGGGTAGGAGCCGCTACCGCGCACCGCCGCGTACAGATCGGGACGGCCGTCGCCGTAGTGGCGGATCAGTTGCGGCGCAACCTCGAACGGCCGCGGGTACTGAAAGTACTTCTTCTCCTTGCTGGTCCCGGTCCGGTCACCCGCCGGCGACTCGTCTCCGAGCAGCAGCGCGGCGGTCTTCGGCAACTGTCCGGCACGCAGCGCCGCGTAGAACGCCGGAGCCAGACGGGAACCCAGTGCGTCGAAGATCGCCGGGCCCTCGATCGCATAGTTGTCGTTCACCGCGGCGCGGGCGGTCGCCGGGCTCGCGGTGTTGTTGATCGCGACGGCCTCGGCGAGGTTCTGCCGGCGCACCAGCGGCGACGTCGACGAGAAGCCGTCCAGGATGGCGATGTGATCGCGCGGCGCTGGGGTCGCGAATGCCTGATCAGTTTGCCCCGCAGCGAAACCCGCGGATGCGGGTACCTGCGTCGGTGCGAACGCGCATGCCGGGGCTGCGGTGGCCGGCGATTGCGCCACCGCGGTGGGCACCACCAATGCCGCGGCAGCCAGGATCGCCGCCACCATCGAATTCACTGTCCGACGCCTCATGGTCTCCTCCGGGTCCGGCCGGCCACGCCGGCACCACACATCTCGGTGTCTCACCTCACGGAGGTCACCGGATCACCCGGCATCGACCGGTTTCACACCAGGTGAACAGTCGGTGAAGAGTCCTGCGGGATCGGACAATTCACCGAACCTCGAAGAGGATTCCGCGGCCGATCGCCTCGCGGACCACGGGAAGTGCTGCCTGTGCCAGTGCGTCGGCATCGACACCGTGGTGCGCGGCAAGCAAATCGATCAGGGTGCCGAGCTCGACCGCTCCGCGGCATCCGGCGAGCAGCGCTCGCGACACCTCGTCGACG
This sequence comes from Gordonia polyisoprenivorans, assembly GCF_017654315.1. Lineage (NCBI taxonomy): Bacteria > Bacillati > Actinomycetota > Actinomycetes > Mycobacteriales > Gordoniaceae > Gordonia > Gordonia polyisoprenivorans. The sequence continues at coordinate 2,965,016 of NZ_CP072203.1, read as the reverse complement.
CCGAGGACAGCACCCGGTCCGCCGGGGCGCCGCACCGCCGACCCGAACTCCTGCCAGCCGTCGTCGCCCGGCAACGATTGTGTCTCGCAGAACACCGGCGCACAGGCCAGCCGAGCCATCAACAGGTGGTCGTCGTCGTGGGCGCGCAGGTAGGAGCGCCGGTCCAGGAAGGCTTCGGCCTCGGGGCCGGTGACCTCCTCCCCCGCAGCGGTGATCTCTTCGAGAATGTGCTCGCCGTCGGTTGACCGCGAGCCGGCGCGCTTGCGAACGGTGATGACGCCCATGCCGATTCCGGTGATCTTCTCCTCGGCGAACCAATCGAGCCAGTCGGAGCCGCGTCGGGCGACCTGGTCGGGGTCCTCGCCGGCATCGGAGAGCCACAGGGAGATGTAGCTGATCGGGTCGGCGAGCTCCCGTTGCACCACCCAGGCGTCGAGTCCGGTGCCGGCCAACCAGCCGCCGACGCGGTCCCGCCAGTCGGCGCCGTCGCGCACCATCCAGTTGGCGAGCAATTGGGCGGTTCCACCGTCGGTCAGGTGGTCCGGCAATCCGGCGATCAGCTCGGCGCACAGGGCGTCGCCGGCCCGTCCGGAGTCACGGTAGATGTAGTCCTGTGCGCCGGCCCCGACCACGAACGGCGGGTTGGACACGATCAGGTCGAACCGTTCCCCGGCGACGGGCTCGAACAGACTGCCCGCCCGCAGATCCCAGGTCATGTCGTTGAGCGTCGCGGTGGCCGCGGCCAAGGCCAGCGCCCGTGGATTGGTGTCGGTGGCCACGATGGACCCGCAGTGGGCGTCGAGATGCAGTGCCTGGATGCCGCACCCCGTGCCGAGATCCAGGGCGGTGTCGACGCGGTCGCGGATCACCGCGCGCGCCAACGAGATCGACGCTCCACCGATGCCGAGCACGTGGTCGTGGGCCACCGGTCCGGAGCGCATCGCCGCATCCTGATCGGAGATGACGAGGAAGTCGTTGGTGTCGTCGGAGTGGGGACGGATATCGAGGATCGCGCGATATCGGCCGTCGGGACGCTGTTCGACGACGCCTTCGGCGATCAGCGCCGGCACGCCGGTGCTCGGGAAGGCCGCCGCCAGCGTCGGCCCGTCCTCGTCGGAGCCGAGTAGGAACAGTCTGATCAATGTCGACAGCGACTCCCGGGCGCCGCCGGGACGCGCCGCGCGCAATGCGGGCCACCAGACGCCGCGGCCCAGGGCGTCGTTGGCGTCGTCACCGAGTGCCTCCGCCACCCCCTCCGCGGTGTAGCCGGCGGCGCGTAGGTCGGCTCCGAGGGCGAGCACCACCGGGCGCGACCGCAGAGGCAGGGTCGTCATCAGCCGACGCTCCGATACTTCTTGTGCATGGCCTGTTTGGAAACACCAAGCAACACACCGATTTCGGCCCAGGAAAGGCCCGCCGCGCGGGCTCGCCGGACGGCAACCTCCTCGTCGCGGGCGATTTCGGCGCGGCGCCGGGCGACGGCAGCCAGTGCGGTCACCGGGTTGTCGGGGCCGCCAGATTCGTCTGGTCCGAGGCTTGTGCGCATGGCATCATCATTCACCGGAGCTCACCGGGGGTCAACCTTGGTTGACGATCTACTCGTCGACGTGGTCTTTCTCCCCGACACAGCACACCCAGATCGTGATTACGGTCACGATCGGCTCGTCATGCAAAGGTTATGCTAACTTTACTTTCGGTTTCCGCGCGAGGACGCTCCTCGATGCCCACCCGGGCACATGTCGGAGAGCCGAGGCCGGATGTCTGTTCGGGGGGTCAGAGGAGTGCGCGTGAAGACGGTTGGTGCGGTAGGAAATCGACGCTCGCGACGCACTCGCACGTGGGCCGTACGGGTCTCGGCGGTGGCGACGCTCACGGCATTCTCGGCGAGCGCGTTCACCTCCAACGGCACTGCGGCGGTGATCAATCCGGCGCTGGTTCCCGCTCCCACACCGGTCGCCGAGAAGGCGGCCCCGAAATCCCCGAAGACTCCCGAGCCCGAGACCTATCAGGAGCGGATCGACCGCATCGCGCAGAGCCCGCGCTCGTTGCTCGCGCCCCTGCAGGAGAACCGAGGCAAGGCGACGGTCTGCGTCAGCGGCGAGTTCACCAGTTTGTCGGTGGTGTATGACTCGCTGTTCGAATCGCTGTTGCCCTCGCTGCCACCGCAGCTACGCCAGAATGCCTACGCCGCACGCGATGCCGCGCATCGGGACATGAAGCGCCTGAACATCTCGACGCTGGCGATCTCCGACAACCCGATGGCTCTCGGCGCCGACTCCGCCGATCCGTCGATGACCTACCGCGGTCCGGTGTCGCAGTGGATTGTCACGCAGCTGTTGAAGGTTCGCGACGGCCAGGAGAACGAGGCGATCCCGCTCGGCAACATCACCCTGACCCAGGCGGTGGAGACGGCATGGCTGTACCTGTTCGTCACCGTCGTCGCACCGGTGAAGCTCGCCGCCCAGCTCACCCCGTTCCTGGGTAGCCCCTTGGCCGGCACGGCGCTCGACAGCTACCAGGGATATTTCACGTACAACACCATCCTGCAACTCGCCGTACAGGGCGGTGTCCTGGGCTCGCAGTATCTTTACCAGGGAATCTCCAACATGGTGATGAACCAGTGCGTCGCCCGGGTCACCGAGGATCAGCGAGAGCAGGCCGGGCGCCCCAGCGGCGACGTCGCCTACCACATCGACATCCCCGCGGTGGTGCGTGCCGCCGCAGGACAGCTCGCGCTCGCCGACAACGACAACTGCCGGCAGATCGGCACGCTACCGTTGAGTCGCATCGTCACCCGCACCGGCGAGTACGCGCAGCAACTGGTCACCACCGACGCCCAGAAGCAGAAGATCGCGAGTGAGACCAACGCGATTCTGGCGAAGATGCGGGCAACCCAGGTGCCGCACAACCTGATTCCCGCCGATCCAGCCGACTTCACACAACTCGAGTCCTTCGCCTCGCTCATCGGCAGTCTGATCCCCTACGTCGGCGGCGCCCCGCTCGACATCACGATCGGCCTCAAGCACAACCTCGACCAGGGCGACAATCCGTTCGAGACCGTGAGCGTCGCCGACCTGACCGTCACCAAGTCGCTGACGGCTGCCTACTACTCGTACTACCTGTCGCTGTACCTGTTCACCACGGTCGGCGGCTTGGCCGAAGGTCAGATCCTGGGAAGCCCGACCGTCGGCTTCCTCTCCCCCACGCGGGCCATCGGCGCCGTGGCAGCGCTGCCTCTAACCTACGGGCTCGTCAACTACCACAACGTGATCCGCTCGATGTGCCTGAGCGAGGACGACACGACCGGGACCGGCCGCGGCGCGCAGGTCAATCGCGACAACGCGGTCTTGCCGTCGGCGAGTACGACCACGCCGACCGTCGCCCGGCCGGGCCGACCGTCGAGTTCCGCACCGTCGAGCGCGCCACGGCGCGGCGCGTCCTCACCGACGTCGACGCCGGCACCGGTCATCCCGGGTCTACCGATCCGGATCCCGGGCATCAATTAGGGCGTGTCTCCCAATTCCTCTGCGATGGATTTGCGAGGTCGATGGTTCCCTGGCAAGGCGGAGGAGGCGCCGTCCTGAGGTGCGAGGCACGAGCCTCGAAGGGGAGCGATAGCGGAGCTATCGTGACCGACGACAACGCCGCCAGGGTGCCATCGAGCCGCAAAGACGCGCAAAGGGAATTGGGAGACATGCCCTAGAACCGGTCGACCGCGCTCATCGGCGAGCGTGGTCGATCCACTTCTGCACCAGGTGAATTGCTGTGATGCTCTGGCCGTCGTCGATCCCACCGGTGGCCACCATCTCGTCGACTTGGGCCATCGTGAAGAACTCAGCGGTGTCGAACTGCTCGTCGGAGACCTCCCGCTCGCCGTCGAAGGTGAGGTCGCGTGCCAGGCAGGTGGCCATCCGTTCGGTCATGAGCCCGTTACAAACGCGTGTCCGGCCGAGTACTTCCCACGCAGAGGCACGAATCCCGGTCTCTTCGTAGAGCTCTCGCGCCGCGGCTGCCAGTGCCTCCTGACCGTCACCGCCGCCCCCGGGCAGTTCCCAGTGCCACTGCTGTGACGGATAGGAGAATGTCTGCACCAAGTAGAGCCTGTCGGCATCGTCGACTGCCGCGATCATGACCGAATCGTTGGACTCCACCACGCCATAGATGCCCTCGGTTCCCAGAGGTGTGATCACCCGATCCTCGCGGACACGCATCCACGGATTCTCGTAGGGCATCGTCGACCCGAGCAGGGTCCAGGGGTTGTCGGTGCGCATGGCTTGATTGTGCTCGATCGACTGCCGGTCGGCAGGCGTCGTCCCATGTGACTGAGGTTCCCCAGTTTGAGTGGACACCCGAGATAGTGGGGCTGTGGGTCCTGCTGGAAGGATGTCACTATGTCGAGGACGCGTCGGTCGTTTACGCCTGAGTTCAAGGCGGAGGCTGCTCGTCGGGTGATTGATGGCGGCCGCCCGATCTCTGAGGTCGCTCGTGAGTTGAACGTGCATGAGAATCTGTTGGGCAAATGGGTTCGCGCCGAACGCATTCGCGACGGAGTGATCACCGAGGGGCGGGCAGCTCCGCCCGATGGTGAGCTCAGCGCCGGTGAGCGCGCGGAGTTGGTGCGGTTACGTGCCGAGGCCGCTGAGAAGGACCGCGACATTGCGTTCCTGAAAAAAGTCTCGGCGTACTTTGCGGCACAGCAACACCGGTGAGCTGTTATGAACTCATCGCCGCGGAGTGCGCCGGCCATGACATCACTGCTCTTGTTGAGCTGCTGGGGGTTTCACGCTCGGGATACTATGCGTGGGCGGGTCGTCAGCAGCGTGGCGAACTCACCGCGCGGCAGCAGCGTCGCCGTGATCTCGAAGTCAAGATTGTGGCTCACTGGAAGAGATCGCAACGCACCTACGGCTCCCCGCGGATCACCGCCGACTTGCACGACGAGGGCGTGTCGGTCTCGGAGAATACCGTCGCCAAGATCATGGCCGAGATGGGTATCGAGGGCATCAGCCCCCGCACCTTCAAGGTCAAGACGACCGTGATCGATCCGACGGAGTCGTTCCCACCTGACCGGGTGGGGCGGGTCTGTGATCAGGGCCGTCTTGATGCTGTCTGGACCTCGGATATCACCTATCTGACCTGCGGTGAGGGGGATGCGTACCTGTGTGCGATCCGCGATGAGCACTCGCGGCGCGTGCTGGGCTGGTCGCTGGCCGATCACATGCGTACCGAGCTCATCGAGGCCGCCGCGGACGCTGCGGTGGCCACGCGCGGCGGGTCGGTGACGGGCACCATCTTGCACTCGGACAGAGGCAGCCAATTCACCAGCCATGACATGGCCCAGGCCTGCACACGCCACGGGTTGCGGCGCTCGATGGGCGAGACCGGCATCTGCTGGGACAACGCCGGCGCAGAGTCGTTGTGGTCGACGGTCAAGCACGAATACTACAAGCGACACGCCTTCACCACTCGCGCGAATCTTACTGCAGGCCTTGACAATTACATCCGATTCTACAATCATGACAGGAGACACAGTTCGTTAGGGATGATCTCACCCATCGACTTCGAGATCAGCTCACACGCACGTCAGCAATCAAGCTAACCGTGTCCATTTTTTCGGGGGAACCCCACTTCCCCGACGGGGACCGCCTACTCGTTACAGAGGGGAGCCTTGAACATCTCGATTAGGCCGTATCCGGTACAAGGCCTACCCAGTGACGTTCAGGTTTAATCTCTCCGGAACTGGCTCTGCCATTCACTCGACTTACCCAGCGAATCACGATATGCCTCCAAGAACGCCGACAGGTCTTCTCCCAAATGCGGCCAGTAGCGTCGAGGATCGTACGGACTCGATACAACCCAGCCTCGATCCGGCGAATAGACTAGCGCTTCATCTAGCGATTGAAACTTGCCGACGATCACATCACCTGGCTCGTAGTAGTCATCCGGCTCGTCCTCGTTCTCTGCCGCGAACGCCGAAGTCGTATAATGACTTTCAGTAGGCGAGAATATGATCAAGCCCGTATTCCATTCGGCGTAGTAAAGGTGTATCCATTCAGCGGTCAGCCAAAGGTCACTTACCGCCTTTGGCAAATCGGTGCCCGACCAGGCCGTGTCGATCAACTCCTCGGTGGGGGGCGGCCCATAGTCCGTGACCGAATCGTAGGAGTACGCCGAATCGTGGCGGCGTCGATCGCCGCCGAGTTTCGTAACGATTGGCGTCCGGTATGAATCGAGAATCTTGAGGATATTCTCCATCGTCGCGAATCGGCTCCGTTCTCGATAGTGCGTTTCCGCGGCCCGTCTGTTTCATCGAGAGGCCATTCCGGGTGCTGGAAATCGCACTCGGGACCAGGTCAGAATTCCGGCCAGTCGAGATCGAGGTTGTGTAGCCACGGCAGGAACGGGTCGGCGATGTAACCGATGCCGTCTGTGATCGGAGTGGGGTCGGCATCGAGTGCTCGTACCGGGTCGGGGTCCGTGCCGAACAGCTCAGCCAGTCTGGTAGCAGCCGTCGGGCCCGTCACCACCCGGCCGGCTGCCTGGTCGTCGATGGCGCCGTCGTCGGCCGGCAGGTAGGCGCGGTAGACACAGTCGGCATCGCCGTCGGTTAATCGCCAGCCCGATACCGTCACCCCCCATTCGTCGCCGTCCTCGCACATCACCGCCCGCCCAGCGCCCACACCCGTGAACACCTCCGCGGCAGTGCCTGCCGCGACCGCCCCATTGACCAGCAGCGTCACCCGAACCGACGAGTCACCGGCCTCCACCTCGATCTCGGTGTCATCGAGCGGGTTACGCATCGGGAACGGCAGATGAGTACGCCGAGTGAACGTACGGCCCAACACCTCGCGGAACTGATCGGATAACCGCTGCGCCGCATCCTGATCGGCGACATCGGCGATAACGACGGTGCCGTAGGTACTCATAGCGACACCTGCGGTTCCGGGAACACCACATCACCAATCGCCTCATCCGGAACACCCAACAACCGCAAGCTATCGGTGCGGGCCTCCCGGATCACCGACTCGACCGCACCTCGATCACCACTGGCCACCGCACCCCGCAACGCGGTGAAGTACTCCTGATAGGTACGCGGGTTCTTCCGCGTCGACGCGTACGGCTTATACCGCTCAAGGAACGGATCTGCCAGCACCGCATCGATGTCGCTGACCAACTCGTCTCGAGCACGCGACCCGCACACCACCCGCATCGACACGAGTAGTTGTAATGCCGGCCCCTCGAAAAGGAACTGTCCATGAGCCTCACGCCGAGCCTTGACTACCTCCATCTCAGACAGGTCGTCCGCGAGGTTGGCCGGTGTTAGGTCCAGCCTTTCGCGCTTCACTGCAGTCACCCATTCTGCGACTGCCTCGGGCGAGCCCAACTCCTCAGAATAGCGAGGCCGATCCTCGCCCGAGACTATGAAGTGTTCGCTCGACACGCCATGTGCATCTCCCGTTTGAGACGCATGCGGCGGCCTACCCAGGAACGTGTTGTAAGCGATGAGTCTGCCCAGGCGGGTGTCTTCGTAGCCGACGAACTGCAGCCACCAGCCGACGGGCGCCCGAACCAACCGCGTCGAGGCGCCTTTGCCCGCGAGCACCCACTCCTCACCCAGAATCTCAGCAGCGCCGACGGCGAGTTCGCGCCAGCCTCTTGCTCCTATACCCACTGTGTCGTCACTCCTGTGTCGTCGTGTGTTGCCGCGGTGTGTCTAGTTCAGAGCTTATCGGTCGAGCCCGATCGTGACTTCGTCATGGCGTCGTCGCCGGTGGGCTGGGTGGCGTAGTCTTGGGCGGCCTCGGGATGTTCGGTTTGACTGACTGAATCATATCGTGCGTGATTCCGAGCACTCTACTAAGATCATTTCGCCAGCTTTTGCCGATATCTGCATTTCCGGTCTTGAGGTCAATGATCTGAAATATTTCCTCGACGACGTCACCGGCGGCATTTACTACCAAGCGAGTGATCACGAGATCCGGCCGCGCAGTGCCACTCTGCCCCCTCGGATCCCAAACAAAGCGTCCGTCTTGCCCTCGCGTGATTCCCACCGTCCGGTCGATTGACTTCTCAAGATTCGTGATGAAGTCGGGGCCGAACCACAGAGCGAGCTGCGGACCAAGGTATTTCTTTACGAAGTCTTCGAAGATTGTGTGGACGTCGGTGCCGAACTGTTGGGGGCTCAGCAGCGAGTGGGGATCGAGGAAGGCGCCCGCTGCTGCTGCAGCGTCGGCGATTTCCTGGAGTACCTCCTCAAATTGCTCGCGGACTTGGTCGTCAGAGGGTGTGCCATTTGGTCCTTGTGGATTCGCTGGCGGCGTCGGCGGCTGGATGGCCTGCATAATCGCCCCAAGCCAATCGGCGATCATCGCCGGCGTGACATTCCCGGTCGGCGGTGCCGGCCAACGTCCCGGCACCGGTTCAGGCCCGTCGGGGAGGTGCGGCTCCCCGAATGGTGGCGCGTCAGGGGCGGGCGGAGTCGTTGGTTCCCACCAGTTCGGAACGGCCCGAGACGGTAGTTCTGCACCGGGGTCCTCCCCGCCAGTATGGCCGGGCGTCGGCGAGTCCGAGTGGCCGGGATCGTTGCGTGGCGGCGGACTGTTAGGCGCGTCACCACCCGGATTTGTCGGATTTGTAGGCGCTTGGGGAGAGCTAGGACTCTCCCCAGGGCTGGTCGGTCCAGGAGCTGGTGACTCGCCAGGATTCGTAGGATCGCCAGGATTCGTAGGATTTTCCGGACCTGGCTGATCACCAGGCTGAGTAGGCCCAGATTCGTTCGGCGCATCCCCGGGGCGAGTGGGGTCGTTCGGACCCGGTTCATCGCCAGGATTTCTGGGTTCGATTGGTGGTGCGGCACCCGGTCCGCGGCGGCGTTCCAGCTCTCGCATCATCTGCTCACGCAGATCGTTGTTCATGTTGTGCAGCTGCTCGCGAAGATCGTGCAGTGCCGGGTCGTTGAATGGGCTGTCTTCCCTATAGAGATCGTTCTCCGCTTCGTCCAATAGGTCAAAGAACCCTTGAAGATCCTCGTCAGATAGCCACTGGAGCGAGTTGAGGAAACCCTCGGGATCACGTTGATACGCTTCCCACAGCTCGCGGATCCGCTTGATTCGTGCCTTCACGTCCTCCGGAAGATCATCAAACGGATTGCGCGAAGGAGATTCAGGAACCTGCCCTGGAATCTGACCTGGCCAAAACGGTATCGGTAGCCGTAAGCCGGGAAGACCGGGGATCTTTAATCCCGGGCGCAGTGGTTGTGCTGGTACCGACTTACCCGGGGCTGTAGGCGCGTTCGGGATCGCCTTCGGCTGAGTTTCTGGGGCGGGTGCAGGAGACTGCGGTGCTTGTGGGGCGGGTGCAGGAGGCGGCGGTGCTTGTGGGGCGGGTGCAGGAGGCGGCGGTGGATCCGGCGTGAACTGCGTGTTGCCGTTGCCTCCGCCGCCACTCCATGTCGAGCCGCCCCCGCCACCGCTGTTGGTAATCGGGTCGTCACCGCTACCGCTGTTGGTGATCGGGTCGCCGCCGCTAGCGTTACCGCTACCACTCGTGTTGCCGCTGCCGTTCGATGGCGGATCGCGATGCTCATGAGGCGCACGATCGTTTGCTCCCGGATCGTCGGGGCCGTGTTGCGGCCGGATCGCCGCCGCTTGGACATACCCGAATCGTCGTCCCCACCAGGTCGCGAATCGCGATGACCCTGTGCCGCGTACCGCCTGCCGCACTCGTGGGTGGGCTGCGGCGAAGGCTGCCGCCCCGGCAACGAGCCACGCCGCAATCGGAATATCTGGCTTCCTCGATCCAGAGTCCGATGCTCGGGAGGAATCACGGTCATTGGAGGTCGTTCCCGTGGGTACACCAGGAGGCGCGCTGATCACGGGAGCCGCACTACTCGGTATCACTGGGACCTGCCCGATGGGGCCTCCAGGTGGCACCGGGTTCGGTGCGGTCGGGCGATTCCCACCACTATCTGCCGCTGTCGGAGTGCCGCCATTGTTGTCGCCGCCACCCGCAGGCGATTGCGGCCCCTGCTGTCCGGGGACGGTCACGATGGGTGTGCCGTTGCCTTCGCCCGGGCCTGGCCCGATATTGCTACCGACCTGCGGACCACCTGACCCCGCACCATTGCCCCCGGTCGGGGCCGGGGTGTTCGTGGTCGGTTGGAAGGTGTTGGTGGGTACCGAGATGCACGGCCAGTTCGAGCCGTACTGGGCACGCATCTGATCACACAACGCATCCGCATGCGCCGGAGCAGGATCACTGCCAAGCGCCGCCACCGTGACCCCGCCGCCGATCGCCAACACGACCGCGGCGAGCAGGCCGGCGCCGAGTCGACGACGCGGCAGCCGGTGACGCCCCCGACAAGACTTTGACATCACCGACTCTCCGGCGGGTTCCGGGCGACGTCGATGGCCACGGTCAGTCATTTGGCCTTGCCCCACATCAGGGCTCCGAGGATCGCGTCCGCTCCGGCCCAGAACCAGCGTCCGGCGATTGACATCACGAGAAAGAAGACCAGGAATACCGGGATCACGCCCCAGCGGTCCGACCACTCACCGAGATTCGACAGGTTCGCCGCCGCCAGCACCAAGAGCACGCAGCCGACGAGGAACAGCACTACTTTCAGCACCGGCACCCCACCGTCATTGGTGGGGTCGTCCGGCGCAGAAGTCGGGTCAGCCTCATCGACCGAGCGACCGGCGTGGTCGGTCGTCGTGGGGAGTTCGGTGGTCGGCGCGTCGGCGTCGAGGCGGTGCGCGCCTCCCGATGCGGACGATGAAGTTGGAGCAGTCATACGGGATCACAGCCCTTCCTGGAGAAGATCGAAGAACGAGCAGAGAGAATGTCGTGCCTCACGCAGCGCGCAGCCACGCACGACACGGGGCGGAGGTCAGTGCCGACGGGTCACAGGTAGTGGGGTTTGCCGTATACGTTGATCGTGTTGTCGTTCAACGCCGTTGACACACTGACGGTCACGTACGCGCGCAGGGCGACCGGCCCCAGACAACCGTCGACCTTCACATGCACGCCGTCGACGGTGATGCCGGCTTTCCCGGTCTGCATCTTCTTCGACCCGAACGGAATATCGGCGATCGTGCCCGGCCGCAACGTCGTCGCGATGTTCGGGGTCACCGTCGCACCGATCACCACCGCCGGCGGATACGAAATATTCATCTGCGCCGACGGACCACCCGAGATCCCGACCGTGGCCCCCGACGCCACATCGGTGTTGCAGCCGATCTGAAAACCAGCCGCCACCGTCCCAGACTGCACCGGCACCGAACCCGACCCGGCGATCACACCCTCACCCTTCAGACTCAGGAAACCCTCTCTCGTCCAGGGTGATCGATTAAGGGGCGGCACTGAGCGCACCTGCTCGTGGGACTTGATCGCCGAGACGACCCACCCGTCATCCGTGCGTTTGGTCGTCTGCTGATCAGCAAACGAACTCGGTGCAGCACCAGACACACCCGCCCCGATCACAGACGCGGCCACCGCAAGCGCCGCACACACGCCCGTCAGCATTCGACGGCGCGCAGTCGTCCTTGATCGACCCCGCACATGACTGCCATCGCTCACCATGACGCCACCCCTCACACCCATCAGTGCACCGACATGGATGCACGATGCCAGATTCTGAACAGTTCGCGAATATGCAACCGCGTCTCACAGGATTCGGCAACCTAAAGATCGACATCGCTTTCATTGATTTCGCAACCGTGCAGGTAGGGGCGGTAAACGAGAATTCCGGACCGGAAAGAGAATCCCCAAAAACGGGGACCACGGGAACATTTCGAGAATGCACATCAAGATCTCGCAGCGAAGGGCACGGCGCGATCCGATCCGATCCAATCCGGAGCAGAGCATGCCGACAACATCTTCGGCGCGGACAAGCCCGATACACGGCGGCTACTCTCAGAGTCTGGGGCACCCGTGCGCTCGTGAACGCTCACTCGGTTGAGACACGTACTGGAAGGGTTCGCCAACCTCACGTACCGATGGACTACTCTGCATCGCGTGGCACCAGTTGAGCTGACAACCTTCATAGACGATCTCGACGGCGCTCTGCTCGAGATCGACGACGTTCATTCCGTCGACTGGTCCTGGAATGGCGTCGCTTACAGGCTTGACGTCTCCAGCGCGAACCTCGACAAGATCGAGAAGGGCACCATCCCGCTGGCCACACTTCTCGAGCACTCCACCCGCGCGGGCAGGCGCCGACGAACGAGAGCTTCACGCGCCCGCAAGACACCGAAGTCCGGCACCAACAGTCGCACGGTGGCGACTACGGCTGCGCAGATACGCGACTGGGCGACCGCACACGGTTACGACGTATCCGCACGCGGAAGAATCACCAACGCCGTGCACGAGGCCTATCTGGCCGCTCGTTGACCGATGCTGACCGATGGCCCCGTCGCCTGTGCACCCTGAGCGGTCAGAAGTGAAGCGCTCGCCCGCGGTGCCAGGCGAATGCTGGTTGTCGCGCAGAGTTGTGCGCGGTAGCCGGCCGCCCAGCCACGACATCACCACTTCGGTTACGGAGTCATTCGCGCTGTCACGGCCGGCGTGAATCGTTCCGTCGTCTACGACGAGAAAGCCACGCTCGAAGAGCGCGTCACAACCCAACGCGCATACCAGCATTGCGGCGCAAGCAAAGTCCCAGCGCTCGCTGTCCGAACACTTCGACCGCGGTTTGATGTGCCCTGCGACTAGGGCGTGTCTCCCAAATGCTGTAGCCAGTTGAGGATCGCGTTCAGTGTCACACCGGCCCGGTAGGTGATGGCGAGTTTGTCGTATCGGGTGGCCAGTCCCCGCCATTGCTTGGACCATGCGAATGAGCGCTCGACGACGTTGCGGCCCTTGTAGAGGTCGGAGTCGAAGGCGGGTGGTCGGCCACCCTTGCTCGCTCGTTTCTTACGCGAGGTGACCTGGGTGGACTTCTCCGGAATCACTGTTTTGATCCCCTTGTCACGCAGCATATCTCGATTGACACCGGTGGCGTAGGCCTTGTCAGCCAGGACCGCGTCCGGACGGGTCCGCGCACGCCCGACACCGATCCGTGGAACATGGATGTCGGCGAGCACCTCGGCGAGCATCGCGCCATCGTTGCGTTGGCCGCCAGTGACGATGTTGACCAATGGTCGTCCCCGCCCGTCGAGGGCACGATGAATTTTCGTGGTTAACCCGCCCCGCGACCTGCCGATCCCGTGACCTGCGGGTTCACCTCCGTTCGGGGCGAGGTTCTTGTGATTCGATGCTGCCCCCTGTGTCCTGATCAGGGCGCGAGGTGTTCGTCGCGTGCTGATGCGCACGCGCGATCGTCGCGTCCACCGACAGTCTCCAGTCGATCCGCCCAGCCGTATCGGCCTCGGCGAGCACGTGCGCGAGCACACGGTCCCACGTGCCGTCCTGGGCATGGCGGCGATGACGTTTCCACACCGTCTGCCACGGCCCGAACACCTCAACTGGCAAGTCCCGCCACGGAATTCCGGTCCGGTACCGATAGGCCATGCCCTCGACGACTCGGCGATGTTCACCACATGGATGCGCACGCTTACCCACATTCGACGGCAACAGTGGTTCGATCCGTGCCCACTGCTCGTCGGTGAACACTTGATACCTCGACGTCATCATCGCCACGAAAACAGCATGCGCCCACCAGAACCACACATATGGGAAACACGCCCTAGATCCCGAACGCGCTCCCCTGGTCAAACTTGCCTTCGAGCTGTACGCCGAAGGCACCATGACTATCCAGGACATCGCTTCTGAACTCACGACGAGAGGACTGACCACGCGCCCGACGCGCAGTCGCCCTGCCGGACCGATCTCCCATACGAAAGTCGCGGCGATGCTGAGAGATCGCTATTACCTCGGCCGGGTGAAGTACAAAGGCGACGAATTCCCGGGACGGCACGAACCACTCATCTCCGAAGAACTCTTCGACCGTGTTCAGCTGCTGCTCGAAGAGCGCGGGTTCGCCGGTGAACGGCGACGCAAGCTACACCACTACCTGAAGGGCAGCCTGTTCTGCGGCAAGTGCCACAACGCCGGAATCAAGCGCCGAATCATCATGCAGCGCGCGACCGGCCGTCACGGCGGTCACTATCACTACTTCTTCTGCCGCGGCACCCAAGACCATACGTGCGACGCACCGTACAACAACAAGGATCTTGTCGAAGCCGCCATCGAGGAGCACTACAAGACCATTCACTTCAGCCCCGAGTTCATCGAGGGACTGCGCACGGTGATGGAGGAACTGCTCGCCGACACGACAGCGGCGGCACGGCTGCACCGCAAGCAGCTCACCACGCAGCTAAAATCGCTCGACGTCAAGGAAGAGAACCTGCTCGACCTAGCGGCAGACGGAACGATGGCGACCGCTAAAGTTCAACGGCGGTTACGCGAGATCGCCGAGCAACGCGGGCGCATCACCGCCCAGCTGGATGAGGTCCTCGACGATCTTGGACAAGGTGCTCAGTACATCGACCTCTGCCTCCAGTTGCTCGCCAATCCGTACAAGCTCTACGCGGCAGCCAGCGACGAGACCCGCCGGCGGTTGAACCAGGCCATCTTCAAACACCTGTACATCCACGACGAGGAGATCACCGCCCACGACATCAACACCCCGCTCGCCGAGCTCCTCGCCGCCGACACAGGCGCGCAAATCGCGAACGCTACCCATGACCTGGTTGCGGGCAAGAAGGCCGCATACGCCGCCTACCGGGCCCACAGGGCGCAAGACGAAGGCACCGCCCTCTCGGGCGGTGCCAAACTACTGATTGATGACCTTCTCGAAGCCGTCCACGGACGTGCTGATTCAAGTAAGGCTTCTATGGTGCGCGAGGGGGGACTTGAACCCCCACGTCCTCCGGACACTGGAACCTAAATCCAGCGCGTCTGCCAATTCCGCCACTCGCGCGTGCCGAACCAGACTACCGCCCACGTCGGCGATCGACGGAATCGACTGCGATCAGAGCAGCGCCGCGACCTTGAGAGCCGTCTCCTTGGCCGATCCAGGATTCTGGCCGGTGACGAGATTGCCGTCGACAACCGCGTACGAGACGAACGGCAGTCGACCTTTCTCGTACAGGGCGCCGCGCTTCTTCATCTCCGCCTCGGCGTTGTAGGGCACCAGCTTGTTCACTCGCGCGAGCACCTCTTCTTGCCAGGCAAAGCCGGTGACCTTGCGGCCGGCGACGAGGAGTGTGCCGTCGGACAGGGTGGTGTTGAGCAGACCGCAGTAGCCGTGGCAGACCGAGGCGACGACCCCTCCCCGCTCGAAGATTTCACGCGTGATCCGCTGTAGCCCTTCGCTTTCGGGAAAGTCGTACATCACCGCGTGACCACCGGTGAAGTAGATGGCATCGTAGTCGGCGGAGTCGATCTCGTCGGGTGCCGCGGTGGTCTCGAGCAGTTGCATGCGCGCAGGATCGGCATGCCAGGCCTTTGCGGTCTTGTCGTAGTTGGGGAACTTCAACGATCGCGGCTCCAACGGGACATGGCCGCCGTGCGGACTGACGATTGTCTGCTCGAAGCCGCGGTCGTCGAAGACCTGCCACGCGTGCGTGAGTTCCGAGAGCCACAGGCCGGTCGGGTGGGACGGGTCGTCGTAGTGCCCGACGTTGGTGACGACGTTGAGAATGCGAGTCGCCATGAGACACGCTCCTGTGGGTTCGGTTTCGTGCGCCCGCGTTCCGCGGGCGCAATGTAGACGCTGCATACATTAAGCCCGAGGTTGCCCGTCGTCAACCCACGCCCACACCCTGCGGGCGACGCGGCGCTTCATCTGCCGGCCTGGATACACTTCGCTTCATGCCCCCTCGTTCGGCCTACCACCACGGCGACCTGCCCGCCGCGCTGGTTCGTGCCGCGATCGAGCTCGTCGACGCCGAGGGCGCAGACGCCGATCTGTCGCTGCGAGCCGTGGCGCGCCGGGCGGGGGTCTCGACCGGCGCCCCGTATCGCCACTTCGCCGACCGCAACGCACTGTTGTCCGCGGTGGCTGCGGTGGGCTATCGCGAACTGGCCACCACTCTGCAAGCAGCGCACCGGAATCCGAGTTCCGCTCAGGATCTCGCCGACATCGCGGTCGCCTATGTCCACTTCGCGATCGACCGGCCCGGCCTGTTCCGGATCATGTTCGGCGGCGTCTGCGACACCGACAACACCGAACGCGTCGAGGCGGTCGAGGCCATCCACGCCTATCTCCGTGACGTCGTGAAGCGCGCAATCCCCTCGGACACACCGGATGCCACGGCCACCGGCGCATGGGCGCTGGTACACGGCCTCGCATTCCTCTTCCTCGACGGCAAGCTCGATTCGTCGACCCCGGACGCCATCGACTCGACGATCCGCTCCGTCGTGTTGGCGTCCCTGCGCCACTGACCTCGCTCAATCCGCAGCCAGTTCGTCAATGTTGACAGCGTTCACTTCATCGCTCTACCCTCATGTGAGCAATGCATACATACGCGCGAGGAGTAACTCGATGACCATCCCCAGCACCACCGAGGACACCGTCGACATCGACCTGGGCGGACGCCTGGTTACGGTTCCGCGAGACGGCATGTTCGACCGCTACCGGATGGACGCGCCGCTCGACGAGGTGGCGGCCATGCCCGGCGTGCCCGGCGTCGACTTCTTCCGGACTCTCCCGAAAACGCAGGTGGAGACGCCGATCGGCGCCACTCGCACGCCGAACTTCTACTACGCGATGGCCTCGGCTCGGCTCACCATGCTCGCCCCGAGTCGCGCGATCCGCGCTCACATCCCCAGCGAACTCGCACCCCTGGAGGTCGTACCCGGCCTCGGTCTGGTGTCGGTGATGTTCTTCCGATACGACGTGTGCGACATCGATTTCTACACCGAGGCGGCTGTCGGGGTCGCGGTTCGTCCGGCCCGCCACGGCGGGCGTGGCATCGCCGATCTCGGGTCGGCCCTCGCCAACGATCACCTGCACTCGTATGCGCTCTCGCTACCGGTCAACACCGAGATCGCGCAGGTGCGTGGCCACGACGGATACGGATTTCCCAAGTGGGTCACCGACCTTCAGGTCAGCATCGACTCGACCCGGACCTCGGCGCACATCGCCAACGATGCCGGTGGCACCGACGTCGCGTTCACGGCATCGACTCCCGCGCAAAAGAACTTCACCAGTGGTGAGCGGGTCTCGACCCTCACCTCCTACACCCGGCGCGCCGGAGCGTGGCACTCCACGCTCAATCAGACCAACCTCCTGGCGACCGGAACATCGGTGTTCCCACGGGGTTTCGATCTGACTGTCGGTGAGGGCCGGATGGCCGACGCTCTGCGTTCCCTCAAGCCGCTGCGGACCATCCGCTTCGACGCGACGACGTCGGCGCAGGCCGCGCTGCACATGCCGGTCCCGTTCTCGGTCGGGGCGGCGCGATGAGCCCCACTCCGACGAGCCCCACTGCGTTGAGTTCGGTACCGTCCACCATGCGCGCCATCGTCGTCGACGCTGAAAAGAACCTCACCGTCGCCGACATCCCCACTCCCACACCAGGGCCCGACGAGGTACTCGTCCGCGTCGCCGCCGCCGGGATCAACCGTGCCGACCTGATGCAGCGCCAGGGGCTGTATCCCCCACCACCCGGCATCACCGACATCATGGGCATGGAGATCTCCGGCACCGTCGTCGCGCTCGGTCGAGACATCGGCCCCGACTCCCCCGCGCTCGGGCAGCAGGTGTGCGCCCTCATCGCCGGTGGCGGGTACGCCGACTACGCCGTCGTCCCGGTGACCCAGGTGCTTCCCGTGCCGTCGGGTGTGTCGCTCGTCGACGCCGCGGCGCTGCCCGAGGTGGCGAGTACGGTCTGGTCCACGGTGGTCGCCGACGCCGGGCTCCGCGCGGGCGAGCTGTTGCTCGTGCACGGCGGTGGTAGCGGTATCGGCACCCACGCGATTCAGGTAGCCAAGGCCCTCGGAGCGCGCGTCGCGGTGACCGTCGGCTCCGAGCACAAGGCCCAGCGCTGCCGAGCGCTCGGTGCCGACCTCGTGATCAATTACCGCGAACAGGATTTCGCCGCCGAGCTGGCCGGGCGCGCCGATGTAATCCTCGACATCATGGGCGGCAGCTACCTGTCGCGTAACATCGACGCCCTCGCCGTGGGCGGACGACTGGTGATCATCGGAATGCAGGGCGGCGTCACCGGCGAGGTCAACGTCGCCGCGCTGATCGGCAAGCGGGCCCGGATCATCGGACTCAACGTCCGCAACCGCCCCCTGACCGGCCCCGGATCGAAGGCCGAGATCGTGGCCGCGGTGGCCGCCGACGAATGGCCGCTGGTCGAGCAAGCCCTCGTCGCGCCGGTGATCTCCGCGCGGCTTCCGCTCGCCGATGCCGAGCGTGGGCAGGCGCTGCTCGAATCGGCGGAGTCCGTCGGGAAGGTCCTCCTGTTGACCGGGCAGTGACTCGCACGGACGGCGAGGTAGACAGAGATCACCGGACCGCCCGGCAGCTCATCGGCGCAGGCCAGGTACCGTCGTAGGTATGTCCGCGCAGCCCGGCCGTCGACGGCACCGCCCCGCACTCCTGGTGCTGGTGGTGGTTGCCGCGATTGTCTGTCTCGGCCTGGCGTGGTGGCAGTGGGACACCTATGAGGCCGGCGGGACCGGCCAAAACCTGGGTTACGCGTTGCAGTGGCCTGCTTTCGGTTTCGCGTTCCTGTGGGCCTATCGACGGTTCGTCGTCCTGGAGAGCGACCCCGAGGAACTGCAGCGGGCGACCGCGGCGAAGGGGATGACGGAGATCCCCGAGGATCTGCTCCCCGATCGCGCGAGCACCCCGAGTGCCTCGTCGTTGCGCGAATCGACCGTCGCGGACGACGACGCCGGACTCCGCGAGTACAACAGGTACCTGGCCGAGCTCAGCGCCGCCGACCGTGCACACGGCGACGGACACCTGGCCACCGCCACACCCGATTCATCTGTCAGTGAGGACCGCCGCAAGTGACCCAGACCGCCCAGCCCACCGCCACTCCCGTCGAGAAGGTCAAGGGCGCACTCCTGCGATATCGCATCCTCGCGTGGGTCACCGGCTTGTGGCTGCTGCTGCTGGTGGTCGAGCTGATCGTCAAGTACGGCTTCGGCGTCGACTCGTTGGACTTCGTCCCGATCGTGCACGGCTGGGTGTACTTCGTGTACCTGATCATGACCGTGGATCTGGCCATCAAGGTGCGCTGGCCGCTGGGCAAGATCGTGCTGACGGCGATCGCGGGCACGATCCCGTTCCTGTCGTTCTACTTCGAGCACATCCGCACCCGTGAGGTGAAGCAGGAGTACGGCCTCGGCGGCAAGTCGCTGTAAGCCTCGACGACGCCGGCGGTCGCGCCCCGTCGACAACCATCCCGCGAGCCGGTCAGGCCCGTGTTCGCAGCGCGCGTGTCACTTCCGCGGCCGCTCGTTCACCGGCACCGATTGCGCCGTCGAGGTACCCGGGGTGCTCACTCGCGGTCTCCGCTCCGGCCCAGTGGACGCGCCCGATTGCCTGCGACGACATCGGCAGCTCATCGTGACCGGCGCCGAGTTGCGGCACGGCAATGTAGCCGCCGCCGACGTGATCGTCGAGGTGCCACGCCTTCTCGTGCCAGTCGACCGGCTTGCAGATGGCGTCCCCGAGATGACCGGCGATCCTGCCCAACAGAAGTCGCCGTCGTTCCTCCGTATCGAGATCATCGAGGTCATGGGCCTCGGCACCGCCGACGAGTAGGCACAGATGGCCTGGGCCATCCGGGGGCGAGGTGTCGAAGACGGCGACACCGGGACGGTCGAGGAGGATCATCTCGGCCTCGCCCGAGACCCGCCAGAACGGGGTCGGGTACACCGCGATCGCCTTGTACACCGAGCCCATGAAGGTGCCGCGCTCCATCGAGATCCGCTCGGCCGGCAGTGGCGGGTGGTGGGTGATCCGCGCCGCGACCGGTGGCGGCACGGCCACGATGACCTCACGGGCGCCGATGTCACCCGAGGCGGTGCGAACGACGACGCGGTCATCGGACCGCTCGATCCCGGTGACCACGCAGTGCGTGCGTACCGCCGAGCCGAGATCGTCGACGAGTCGGTCGACCAGATATCCGATCCCTTCGACGACCAGCCCGTCCTGGGCACCCCCCTTCGTCGACAGCATGGTCACCAGACCACCCTGTACATCGATGAGGCTCAACATGGTCCGCACCGAGAACCGTTGCGGGTCGGCGGTCCACGAGATCGCGGCGACGACCTCGAGTAGTCGTCGGGCGCGCCCGGGTAGGCGGTCGAGCCAGCTCTGCACGCTCGTCGTCGCCCACCTCTGCCGACGTCGAACGCGGCGGACCGCACTCACTGCGGCGAGACCCGACACGGCGGCGAGCACCGACGGCGAGGTCACCCGCACCCGTCGGGAGCCGTCGGCGATCCTGGGCATCGGCGGGGTGTGCATCGTGAATCGGGTTGCACCGAGCTCGTCGGCCAGAGCCATCAGCCGGTGGTGATCGTGCCCCACCCACTGACCACCGAGGTCCAGTCGCGAGCCGAGACTCGACGTCACCGAATACGCCCGGCCACCGCATCTGTCGCCGGCCTCGAGTACCAGGACGTCGGCCCCTGATCGCCGAAGTGCGCGGGCAGCGATCAGACCCGACAGCCCCGCGCCCACCACCACTACATCGACATCGTCACTCATCAGACTCCTCAGTCAGTCGTATGACTGACTTTAGGGTCGGACGGGCTCGAAAGGCAATGGCGCGTCTCTCAGCGTGCGGGTCGGATGCCGGCTGCGGTGATCACCGTCTCGACGAAGAACGCCAGGTCGCTCTCGGCGCGCTCGTCGTCGGGGTCGCAGACGTATTGCAGGGTCATGCCGTCGATTCCGGCGAGCAGAAGGCGCGCCAGCCGATCGATCGGCACCGCGGTGGTCTCCCCGGCCCCCTGCGCCGCCCGCTCACACCACTGCGCGAGCACACTGCAATAGCGTTCGTACTGCCACGCCGCGAGGTGCTCCCACCCCGGCTTGCGGAGGCTGTGATTGAGCAACTCGCCCTGCACGATCTGCAGTCGCACATCGGGTGTGACGAGAGTCGACCAGAACAGTGCGACGCCGTCGCGGATGGCCCGGGCGAGCCCGCCCTCCACCGGCAGTGACTCGGCGAGTAGCGCGGCGATCTCCTCCACCACGTCCTCGATGACGGCCCGGACCAGTTTCTCCTTGGTGGGGAACACATATTGCAGGGTTCCGAGAGGCACACCGGCCTCGGCCGCGACGGCGCGAAGTGTCGTGGCGGCCACGCCCTCTCGCGCCATCACCGCCCGGGCCGCGGCGACCGACCGGCGGCTCCGTTCCGACGCCTCGACGTAGACCACCGCGAACTCAGTCGGAGTCGGCGAGCGCTGCCAGCGCAGATACCAACTGCGCCAACGCCTTACCGCGGTGACTCAGCAAATCCTTTTCCTGCGCCGACAATTCCGCAGAAGTCCGCCCGGTCGCCGCCGCGTCGTCCGGAACGAACAGCGGATCGTAGCCGAAACCATTGGCGCCGAGACCTTCTCGCAAGATGGTTCCGCGCCATTCACCACGCACGACCGTCTCGGTACCGCCGGGCATCACAAGTGCACACGCCGAGACGAACGCGGCCCCGCGACGTTCGTCGGGGACGTCGGCGATCTGATTCAGCAACAGCTCGTTGTTCGCGGCGTCGTCGCCGTGACGTCCGCTCCAGCGGGCCGAGAGAACTCCCGGCATACCGTTGAGGGCGTCCACCGACAACCCGGAATCGTCGGCCAGGCAAGGCAGTCCGGTGGCACGCGCTCCCGAGCGCGCCTTGATGAGCGCGTTCTCCTCGAAAGTTGCACCGGTCTCGGGTTCCTCGGGGTACTCCGGGACGGCGTCGAGTCCCACGACATCGAGTCCCACGATGCCCGCGGCGTCGACGACGCGTCGCAGCTCCGCCAGCTTCTTGGCGTTGCGGCTGGCCAGCAGCACGCGGCGGGGTGTCGAGTCAGGAGCGCTCATGCGGTCGGCAGCTCGCCCGGGTACGGCTCGTCGAGCACCGCGCGTTGCGCCTCGAAGAGCTTGGCGGTGCCGATCTCGGCGAGATCAAGCAGCTTCTCCAGGGTGGCGCGCGGGAAGGTCGCGCCCTCACCGGTGCCCTGCACCTCCACCAGGGTGCCGGCGTCGGTGGTCACGACGTTCATGTCGACCTCGGCGCGCGAATCCTCCTCGTAGGGCAGATCCAGCCGGACCCGGCCGTCGACGACGCCCACGCTGACCGCGGCGATCATGCACGACAACGGCTGCGGGTCGGAGAGCTTGCCCGCCGCACCCAACCAGGTCACCGCGTCGGCGAGCGCGACGTACGCACCGGTGATCGCGGCCGTTCGGGTGCCGCCGTCGGCCTGCAGTACGTCGCAGTCGAGCGCGATCGTGTTCTCCCCCAGCGCGGCGAGGTCGATGCAGGCACGCAGCGAGCGTCCGATGAGTCGGCTGATCTCGTGGGTGCGGCCCCCGACCTTGCCGGCGACCGATTCGCGGCGCGACCGCTCATGGGTGGCGGCGGGCAACATCGCGTACTCGGCGGTCAGCCACCCCAGCCGCGATCCCCGACGCCACGGCGGCACACCCTCGGTCACACTGGCGGTGCACAGCACCCGGGTGTGCCCGAATTCCACCAGCACGGAACCGGCCGGATGAGAGGTGAATCCGCGGGTGAAGGTGATCGGTCGGAGTTCGTCGTCGGCCCTGCCGTCAGCGCGTGTCGTCACCCGATCAACTGTAGACACCGATCCGATGGGACCCGTCGGGGCGTCAGAAGTGGAAGACCTGCCCTTGCCGGACGAGTTCGACCGGACCGGAGAAGGTGCTGCGCGCCTCGGCCATGATGACCGACGCGTCGCACCACGGGGGGACGTGGGTGATGGCCAACACCTTCGCGTTGGCTTTCGCTGCAGCCTCACCGGCCTCGATACCCGATAGGTGCAGGTGTTTGGGCCGGTTGACCGGATCGTGGGGCCACGACGCCTCACACAGGAACAGGTCGGCGTCGGTGGCGAGTTCGATGAGCTCGTCACACGGCCCGGTGTCGCCGCTGAAGGCGATCACGTGTCCCTCCGGACCGGTGACGCGCAGCCCGTAGGTCTCCGGCGGGTGATCGAGTTTCATCGCGTGGATGTTCATCCCGCCCAGCGTGATCTCCATCCCGTCGGCCCACTCGTGCACATCGAAGGTGTCGCTGATGTCGTCGATCTCGCCGGGGTACTCCGAGGAGGCCGCGCCGATCCGCATCGCCACTCCCGCCGGGCCGTAGAGCGGCGCCCTCTCCGGTGCCGGGCCGGGCGGGGCATAGCGGCGCCACACCATCATCGCCGGGAGATCGAGGCAGTGGTCGGCGTGCATGTGCGAGAGCACGACGGCGATGTCGTCGGGATCGGACACCCGCATCAGCTCACCGAAGACGCCAGGCCCGCAGTCCATCAGCACGGGTTGCTCGCCGGGCACCGAGAACAGGTAGCCCGAACAGGCTGTACCCGGTCCACCCACACTTCCCGAGCAACCGAGCACCGTGACACGCATAGCCCTACCTTGCCATGCGTGGGCGTCATGGTGGCCGGGTATCCGATCACAAGTCGGCGGGTGAACGACTCCCGCCGGTCACCTCAGATGCGGGCCACCGAGCCGACGGTCGGGCCGAGGAACCGAGTTGACAAGCGCGCGAACGATTCCGGATTCCCGGTGGCCTGGAACACGCGTTCGGCGGCGCGGTCGGTGTGCGGGTGCAACATGTCGGAGCGGGTCAACACGGCGAAGAGATCCTTGGCGGTTTCCTCGGCGCTGGAGACGAGAGTGACCTCGTCGCCCATGGCGAGGGCGATGACGCCCGAGAGTAGCGGGTAGTGGGTGCAGCCGAGCACCACGGTGTCGACGCCCGCTTCTTGCAGCGGCTCGAGGTAGCCCTGCGCCAAGCCGAGGATCTGGCGTCCGCTGGTGATGCCGCGCTCGACGAAGTCGACGAACCGAGGGCAGGCGACCGCGGTGATCTCCGCGTCCCGGGCAGCGGCGAAGGAGTCCTGATAGGCCTGGGAGGCGATGGTGGCCTCGGTCCCGATGACCCCGATACGACCGGTCTTGGTGGCCACCACCGCACGCCGTACGGCCGGCAGGACCACCTCGATCACCGGAATCGGCGAGTAGCGCTCACGGGCGTCGCGCAGACATGCCGCCGACGCGGTGTTGCACGCGATGACGATGGCCTTCACCCCGCGCTCGGCGAGCTCGTCGCCGATGGCCAACGCATGTTTGCGGATCTGCGGGATGGTCAACGGCCCGTAGGGTCCGTTGGCGGTGTCGCCGATGTAGACGATGTCCTCGTCGGGGAGCAGGTCGATGATCGCGCGGGCCACGGTGAGCCCGCCGACGCCGGAATCGAAGATGCCGATCGGGGCGTCGGGTCCTGGGGTGGCTATTGCGACACCCCCGGCATCGGCGGGCCGCCGGCGGGTGCGGTGTTCGGAGGTCGACGACGCCGGTCGCGGTCGGCGAGGAACCAGGCGGCGAGAACGCCGCCGATGGCCCCGAACAGGTGTCCCTGCCACGAGACGGTCGGATCGGTCGGCAGCACGCCCCACAGCACCGACCCGTAGACGAGCAGCAGGACCAGCCCGCCGAGGATCTGCCAGAGGTTGCGGTTGAACAATCCACGAACCAGCAGGTAGGCGAGCCAGCCGAAGATCACCCCGGACGCCCCGACGGTCACCGATCCGCTCGGCGCGAACAGCCACACACCCAGCCCGGAGGTGATCCAGACGACCGCGGTCACGAACAGGAAGCGCCGGGCCAGCAGCAACAGGAATCCGAGGACCACCCCGACCGCGAGATTGGTCCACAGATGATCCCAGTTGGCGTGCAGGAACGGCGACCACACGATGCCGTCGAGTCCGTCGACGCGACGCGGCTCGATGCCGGCCGAATCGAGGTCGTAATGGGTCGCGGCATCGATGGCCTCGACGATGATCAGGCCGATGACGATGAACACCATGACCAGCGCCGAGCGCTGCCACAACGGGCGCCGCGTCGGCGGCGCTCCCGGTGTCTGGGTCGCGTTGATGGTGTTCTCCTCGACGCCGGCGTCATGCCGGTCGGATTGCGGTGTCGGTCGGATTACGGTGTCGGTCGGGTGCGGGTGTCGGTCAGGGGCAGTGGTCGGTCGGGTGCGGTTGGGGCGGATCGGGCCTTCAGGCCCAGAGCTGCCCTTCCAGTGCCTGCTCGGCCTCTTCCAGGCTACCGTCGTAGGCCCCGGTCGACAGATACTTCCATCCCGCGTCGGGCACGACGAAACCGATGTCGGCGCGCCGACCCGCCTTGAGCGCCCTGCGTCCGATCCCCCGCGCAGCCTGCAGGATCGCACCGGTGGAGATCCCGGCGAAGATGCCCTCGGTGTCGATGAGTTCGCGTACCCGGGCGACGGCGTCGATCCCGGTCACCGAGAATCGCCGGGTCAGCACCGAGTCGTCGTAGAGCTCGGGCACGAAGCCCTCGTCGATGTTGCGCAGCCCGTAGACCTCGTCGCCGTAGCGCGGTTCGGCGGCCACGATCTCGATGTCGGGGTCGCGCTCACGCAGATACCGTCCCACCCCCATCAGGGTGCCGGTGGTGCCGAGCCCGGCGACGAAGTGCGTGATCTCGGGCAGGTCGGCGTACAGCTCGGGACCGGTGCCCGCGTAGTGCGCGCGCCAATTGGCCTCGTTGCCGTACTGGTAGAGCATCACCCAGTCGTCGTGCTCGGCGGCGAGTTCCTTGGCCACCCGCACCGCGGTGTTCGAACCGCCTGCCGCAGGTGATGAGATGACTTCGGCACCATACATTTTCAGCAGCGATCGACGTTCCTCGGAGGTGTTCTCCGGCATCACGCAGATCAGGTGATAGCCCTTGAGCTTGGCGGCCATCGCCAGCGAGATCCCGGTGTTGCCGCTCGTGGGTTCCAGGATCGTCGCCCCGGGCCTCAGGGTGCCGTCACGTTCGGCCGCCTCGATCATCGCCAGAGCGGGCCGATCCTTGATGGAACCGGTCGGGTTACGGTCCTCGAGTTTGGCCCACAGCCGCACGTGCGGGCCCTGCGTCGGATCGTCGTCCCAGCGCGGCGAGAGCCGTTGCAGACCGATCAGCGGGGTGTTGCCGACCGAGGCGATCAGCGAGTCGTAGCGGGTCACGACGTGGCGCTACCGCCGGCCACCGCGGGCAGGATGGTGACCTCGTCCCCGTCGTCGATGGTGGTGTCCAGACCACCGGAGAATCGGACGTCCTCGTCGTTGACGTAGATGTTGACGAAACGATGCAGCTTGCCGTCGGCGACCAGCCGTTCGCGCAGCCCCGGGTTCGCCGACTCCAGGTTGTCGATGAGTTCACTCAACGTCGATCCTGTTGCGTCGACCCGCTTTTCACCACCGGTGTGGGTACGCAGGATCGTCGGGATGGACACGGTTACCGCCATGGTTGCTCAGCTCCTGATCTCGATCTCTTCTTCGGTGACCACCCCGTCGAGGATCCGGTAACTGCGGACCTCGTCGGTGTCGGGCTCGCGGGTGGACACCAGGACGTAATGGGCGCCGGGCTCACTCGCGTACGACACGTCGGTACGGCTGGGGTAGGGCTCGGTTGCGGTGTGCGAGTGGTAGATCACCACCGGCTCCTCGTCGCGGCGGTCCATCTCCCGCCACACCTTGAGTTGTTCGAGCGAGTCGAATCGGTAGAAGGTCGGTGACCGTTCGGCGTTGACCATCGGGATGAATCGTTGTGGCTCGTCGGAGCCCTCGGGACCGGCGATCACCCCGCACGCCTCGTCGGGGTGATCGGCACGTGCATGCGCGATCATCTGGTCCACCAGCTCACGGCTGATCCGCAGCACTGCCACTCCTCGCTCTCACCGTCACGGGTGCACTCGGCACATCGTGGCTACCCAACGTCCGGCTCGGCGACGCTATTCCGGTCGCCGGTCCGATCGCATGCTCTCGCAGGTCAGCGCTGCGCCCGAGCGTCTCGCGCCCGCGCCACTCACTCGTCATCCGTGCGAACTACAGCTGTTTTCACACCGTCGTCCGGCGCTGTAGCGTTTCGCCACAGTTCACGATCTGTGGTGCCGACTTCGACAACCGACATCGGCCCCAGGGGGAACCTCAGAGAGTCAGGAGCTCACCACATGCACCGTGCCCACCGTGTTGCCACGGCCGCCATCGCCACGGGTATCGCCGCTGCCATCACACTCACCGGCTGCTCGTCGGATTCCGACAGCGGCTCGGGTGGCAACAACACCACCGCCTCGTCGTCGATGAGCGATCCGGCCGCCCTCATCAAGGCCGCCGCCGACAAGACCGCCGCCCTCACCGGCGCCCATCTCGATCTCACCGTCGACGGCAAGGTTCCCAACGTGACCGTCAAGAAGGTCGACGCCGATCTGGTGACCAAGCCCACCACCGCGGCCAAGGGCACAGCGACCGTGATGCTGGGCTCCACCGACAGCGCCGCACCGTTCGTCTACGTCGATCAGCACCTCTACGCCGATATCGGCAACAAGGGCTACGTCGATTACGGCGACGGCCGCTCGGTCTACGACGTGTCGGTCGTTCTCAACCCCGAGAAGGGCCTGGCGAATCTGCTGCGGAACATGCAGGACCCGAAGACCTCGGGCACCGAGGACATCGGCGGCGTCAAGGCCACCCGCGTCACCGGGACCGTCGCCGCCAAGCAACTCGCCGCGCTCACCGGGACCAACATCACCAAGAACCAGGACGCCCAGGTTCCGGTGAACGTCTGGATCACGCCCGACAACCAGCTCGCCCGAGTGGTCCTCATACCGGCGACCAACTCCACGATGACGATGAACCTGTCGAACTGGAACAACACCGTCGAGGTCACCAAGCCGGCGACCATCGCCACCCCATCCCCCTCCGGAACCCCCAGCCCGTCCGACGCCTCGCGCGCGCCGGCCTGACCAACCACTCACGCAAGGAGACAGCTCATGAGTATTCGCAAGCGTCTGGTTGCCTCGGCCGTCGCCGTGGGCGCGGTGGGTGCAGCGCTCGTCGCTCCCGCCGCCCTCGACACCGCCCCCGCCGCCCACGCATATGGCAATTACTACGGCGCGATCGCGTTGAACACCTCGACCGGGGACACCGGACGAGCGTGGGACTACGACTCCTACGCCGAGGCCTCGAACGCGGCCCTCGATGCCTGCGGCTACGGCTGCAAGGTCGTGGTCCAGTTCGTCAACGGTTGCGGCGCGGTCGCCTCGTCACCGTCGTATTGGGGCTACGGCCGCGGCCCCAGCCTCTACAGCGCCCAGTCGAACGCTCTCTACGCCGCAGGCGGCGGCGAGATCTACACCTGGGTCTGCACCTCGGACCACCAGTAACCACCGCCCGCTCTCACCCGCGGGTTGCCCAGACCGTGATGGCGTCAGCGCAATGCTGACGCCATCACGCGTCGGTAGGCGGGGATGCCCGCGACCGGTTCGGCGGCGACGATCGCCGCGATCACCGCATCCCGGGTGACCTCGGTGGCGACCGCACACACCTGCGCCAACACCGCGGTGTCGGGGTTCATGCCGGGCGGGATCGCCGGTGTCGGCGCCACCGGGTGCGCTCCGGTGGTCACGGCGAAGATGGTGTCGCCGTCGAGCGGCGAGTGCACCGGACGGATCGCCAGGGCGAGCCCGTCGTGCGCCGACATCGCCACCCGCCGCAACGACGCCGGGGCGAACGCCGCGTCGGTTGCGACGGCGCCGATCGTGGTGTTGAGGACGGTCGGCTTGGCGCCGACGTCGGCCAGGGCAGCCACCTCGGCCGGTGCCGGCCGCTGCAAACCCAGTCGAGCCAGGTCGGATTGGCCGACGCCCCAAGGCAATCCGGTATCCGGATCGATCACCGCGCCGACCGGATTGGCGACGATGAGCGCGCCCACCAGGATCCCGGCGGCCGGGCCCTCCTCGATCCGTCGACTCGCCGAGCCCACACCGCCCTTGAGGGAACCGGCCCGCGCGCCCGCACCGGCACCGACGCTGCCCACCGCGAACTCGCGACCCGCCGAGCGCACCGCCGCGGCACCGAACCCCGCATCCGGACGGTTCTCCCACGCCCCGACCGGGAGGTCGAAGATCACCGCTGCGGGAACGATCGGGACCACATGCCTGTGGGCGTCCATCGGTAGGCCAACGCCATCGCGTTCGAGCTCGGTCATCACGCCGTCGGCGGCGGCCAGCCCGTAGGCGCTGCCACCGGTCAGGACCACGGCGTGGGCGGTGGTGACGGTGTTCGCCGGATCGAGCAGATCGGTTTCGCGGGTGCCCGGACCACCACCGCGCACGTCGACGGCCGCACACGCGTTCGGCCCGTCGATCCGGATCACCGTGGTACCGCTGCACCAGCCACTGCCCGGCGGCTCGTCGGGGCCGCCACCGCCGACGGTCACCTCCGCGTCGATGCGGTGGTGATGGCCGACGGTGATCCCGTCGATATCGGTGATGCGGTTGCCCGCCTTCGCCATTCGGACGTCCGATTCGCTCGTCACATCAACGCCCCCGCTCACATCAAGGCCTCGACGAGCAACTCCTGCATGACCGTCAGCCAGTGGTAGACGTCGAGATGGGCTGCGTGCGGATGGCCCTCGGGCAACTGGTCGGGGGTGTCCTCGGAGATGCCGAGCATCGCGCCGAGAGCCAGCCGGACGTCGTTGAGCGCGGTCAGCCAGTCGAGTGCCTGTGCCTCGGTCAGGGCGATGTCGCCACCGCCGGCGGGCAACGAATCCAGCAACGTCTGCGCTGCCCCGAGTTTGGCGTCGATGATCTGCGGCTCGTTGAGGCTGCGCATCGCGGCGTTGAGGTCGCCGTTGATCATCTCCGCTTCCAGGTCGCGTTCCTGGTCGGGACGATGGAAATCGGGAAGGAGTCGGCCCAGGGTGAGATCGGTCGGCGGCGACGAATGACCGGTGCGGATGCCGGTCATCGCAGCCAGCTCGTCGGTGGGCGCGCTCGACTCCCGCTCGGTGAGCAGGTCGGTCATCGAAGTCACCATCGACGTGAGCAGCTCGACCTCATGGCGTTCGAGGTTGGAACAGATCCGCATCCGCGAACCCCGGCCCTGCCTTTTCCAGGTGCGCACGCGCTCAGCAATCCCGCTGCATCGTCGCCCACAATCCCGCCGCGTGCAGCTTTCGAACGTCGGATTCCACCTTGTCGCGGTCGCCGCTGGACACCACCGCCCGCCCCTCGGTGTGCACCTGCATCATCAGCTCGTTCGCCCGGGCCTCGGAGTAGCCGAAGATCTTCTGGAAGACGAAGGTGACATACCGCATCAAATTGACCGGGTCGTCCCACACCACTGTCATCCACGGGCGGTCGAGGTCCGATGCGCCCTCGGCGACGGTGGGTTCGGCGACGGCCGCACCACCGGGAGTAGCCTCATGCGCACGCATTCCGTCAGGCGCCATACGTCCAAGGGTAAGGGATCAACAACGTGGACAACACCGCCCTGCTGACCGACCACTACGAGGTCACCATGGTCCGCGCAGCGCTGCGCCACCCGATCGCGCACCGGCAGTGCGTCTTCGAGGTGTTCGCGCGGCGACTGCCCGACGGCCGGCGCTACGGCGTGGTCGCCGGGACCGGACGGGTCATCGACGAGCTGGCCCGCTTCCGGTTCGGTGACGAGGAGATCGCGGTCCTCGAACGCTTCTGCGACGCCGAGACCATCGCCTGGCTGCGCGACTACCGCTTCTCCGGCGACATCGACGGCTACCGCGAGGGAGAGCTGTACTTTCCCGGATCCCCGATCCTGACCGTGCGGGCGAGCTTCGCCGAGGGGGTGCTGCTCGAGACCCTGATCCTGTCGATCCTCAACCACGACAGCGCGATCGCGTCGGCGGCGGCGCGGATGGTCAGCGCCGCCGGCAACCGGCCGATCATCGAGATGGGGTCGCGCCGCACCCACGAGCGGGCCGCGGTCTCCTCGTCGCGGGCGGCCTACATCGCAGGTGTCGCGGCCACCTCCAACCTGGAGGCCGCCCGCACCTACGGGGTGCCGAGCGCCGGGACCGCCGCACACGCATTCACCCTCGGCTTCGCCGGGCCCGACGGCCCCGACGAGAAGGCGGCCTTCGCCGCGCAGATCGAGGCGCTCGGTGTCGGCACCACGCTGCTCGTCGACACCTACGACATCACCGCCGGGGTCCGCAACGCCATCGAGGTCGCCGGACCCGAACTCGGGGCGGTCCGCATCGACTCCGGCGATCTCGGCGTACTCGCCCGGCAGGTGCGCGATCAGCTCGACTCCCTCGGCGCCACCGGCACCAAGATCGTCGTGTCCGGCGATCTCGACGAGTACGCCATCGCGTCGCTGCGCGCCGAGCCCGTCGACACCTACGGGGTGGGTACCTCCCTGGTCACCGGCAGTGGTGCGCCCACCGCCGGCATGGTCTACAAGCTCGTCGAGGTCGACGGCACCCCGGTCGCCAAACGAGCCAGTCACAAGGAATCCCGGGGTGGCGCGAAGACCGCCGTCCGCGCGGCCCGGCCCAGCGGCACCATCGTCGAGGAGATCATCTACCGGGCAGGTGACCGGCTGCCCGACACCCACGGGCTCCTCACCCGCGACCTGCAGATTCCGCTCGTCCGTTCCGGCGAGCCGGTCGACGATCTGCCGAACCTGTCCGACGCGCGCGACCACCTCGGCCGCGGCCTCGTCAGCCTGCCCTGGGAGGGACTCGGCCTGTCGCACGGCGATCCGGCGGTACCGACGCGCTACGTTCTGGGTTGAGCATTTCGAGTCCGCTGTCCCTCTCACGTCGCTCACACCGCCAGCCGCCCTGTCCACAGCCCCGAGGAGAATCATGAGCAGCCCGCAGTCCGGCGAGTGGTCCGGCCCGGCCGATGCCCTGGTCATCGTCGACGTCCAGAACGACTTCTGCGAGGGCGGTGCGCTGGGCGTCCGCGGGGGTAATGCCGTGGCGGGTGCGATCAACAGCATCCTGGGCGACTACCGGACCGTGGTGGCCACGCGCGACTATCACATCGATCCGGGCGCGCACTTCTCCGACGACCCCGACTACGTCGACTCGTGGCCGCCGCACTGTCGGGTCGGCACCGATGGTGTGGCGTTCTCGCCCGCGCTGGACACCTCGACGGTCGCCGATGTCTTCTCCAAAGGCGAGTACAGCGCCGCCTATTCGGGATTCGAGGGCGCCGACGACGACGGGGTCTCCCTCGAACGGTGGCTGCGCCGGGCCGGGGTGAACTCGGTGGACGTCGTCGGGATCGCCACCGACCACTGCGTGCGTGCCACCGCCCTCGACGCCGCGCGCGCCGGTCTGCGTACCCGCGTGCTGCTCAACTTCACCGCCGCCGTCGACGCATCGACGGCCAAGGCCGCGCTCGACGAGATGCGTTCGGCGGGAATAACTCTCGACGGCGATCTGCTGTACAGTGGCGCATCCGAGGAGTCCTGAGCCGCATCCATGACAGATCTCCCCTCGGTGACCGAGCTACTCGACGCGGCGGTCACCGCATTGTCCGGCCGTCGTCGCGACGGCCAACTACGCATGGCCAACGCCGTCGATCACGCCATCGACGTCGGCGAGCACCTCGCCGTCCAGGCGGGCACCGGCACCGGTAAGTCGCTGGCCTACCTGGTGCCCGCGATCCGGCATGCGGTGGCCTCCGGCGAGACGGTGGTGGTGTCGACGGCGACGATCGCCCTGCAGCGCCAGCTCGTCGAGCGGGATCTCCCGCGGCTCGCCGATGCCCTCGCCGGCCCCCTCGGCCGCAGACCGACCTTCGCGATTCTCAAGGGCCGCTCGAATTACCTGTGCCTGCACAAGATCCACGCGGGCGCCGTCGAGGAACCCGATACCGAACTCTTCGATGCCTTCGAGCTGTCCCGGACCGGCCGCGAGGTCACCCGGCTGCGGGAATGGACCTCCGACACCGAGACCGGTGACCGCGATGACCTGTCCCCCGGGGTCGCCGACCGCTCGTGGCGACAGGTCAGCGTGTCGGCGCGGGAGTGCCTGGGAGCGACCAACTGCTCCTACTCCGAGGACTGTTTCGCCGAACGCGCACGCCGAGCCAGCGCCCAGGTCGACGTCGTCGTCACCAATCACGCGATGCTGGCCATCGACGCACTCAGCCCGGCCAACGTCCTGCCCGATCACGACGTGGTGATCATCGACGAGGCGCACGAACTCGTCGACCGCATCACCTCGGTCAGCACCGCGGAGGTCTCGGCGGCAGCGGTGGCCAACCTGTCCAAGCGGGTCGGCAAACTCGTCGATGAAGAGACCGTCGATGCGCTCATCGGCGCCGGTGAGCACCTCGGCGAGCTCCTCGAGGACTGTCCGCCCGGCGAATGGACCGCCATGCCGCCGGCGGCCGGCGCCACATTGACGGTGCTGCGCGACCGCCTGTGGGCCACGCGTGGTGCCATCGGGCCGGTCCGCGGCCTCGGGGCGGGCGGCGACGAGGGTGCCGCCGCGGCCCGCTCGGCCGCGCTCACCGGACTCGAGGATCTCCACGACACGATCGTGCGGCTGCTCGGGGCGTTCTCCGAGCCGGAGGTGGCCAAGCGTCGTGACGTGGTCTGGGTGGGCCACGAGCGGGTGGGCCGAGGACCGTCGGCAAGCACCCGTCCGGTGCTGCACATCGCACCGCTGTCGGTCGGCGGATTGCTGCGCAGCACCCTGTTCTCGACCTCGACGGTGATCCTGACCTCGGCGACACTGACCATCGGCGGTTCGTTCGACGCGCTGGCCGCCACCTGGGGACTACCCGCGTCCGGGCGCGGCGCAGACACCCCGGCCGCCGACGAGGTCGACGACCCGGGACCGGACGGGTCATCACGGGACACGTCCGGGCGATCCGCGGTGGCCGCGCGGACGGCGACCGCGACGGGCAAGGCCGCCCCGTCGGACGAGGGTACGGTCCGCTGGACCGGACTCGACGCCGGATCACCGTTCGACTATCCGCGCTCGGCGATCCTCTATGTCGCCCGCCACCTCCCACGGCCCGGGCGCGACGGACTGGCCCCGGCGACCCTCGACGAGATCGAGTCGCTGATCGGCGCCGCCAACGGCCGCACCCTCGGTCTGTTCTCGTCGATGCGGGCGGCGCGCGCGGCCGCCGACGCACTGGCCGACCGCGTGTCCGTGCCGATCCTGTGCCAGGGTGACGACACCACCTCGACGTTGGTCAAGCGGTTCGCCGAGGATCCGGAGACCTGCCTGTTCGGCACGTTGTCGCTCTGGCAGGGCGTCGATGTGCCCGGGCCGTCGCTGAGTCTGGTACTCATCGACCGCATTCCGTTCCCCCGACCGGACGACCCGCTGCTCACCGCACGTCAGCGCGCCGTCGACGCCCGCGGCGGCAACGGCTTTCTGTCGGTCGCCGCCAATCACGCCGCACTGCTGCTCGCCCAGGGCGCCGGTCGGCTGCTGCGCTCGGTCGACGATCGTGGTGTGGTCGCGGTGCTCGATTCACGTCTGGCGACCGCCGGATACGGCGGCTACCTCGCGGCGTCGCTGCCGCCCTTCTGGCGGACCACCGACCCCACCGTGGTCCGCTCGGCACTGAGCAGGCTGACAGGGGTACCCGTACGCTGATCCTGGCGCGCGGAGCGCTCCGAGCGACAACAATGGGTACCACGCCCCGGCGCAGAGGCCGCGGTGAGCAACGACGCATCCTCGCACCGACACGCGGTCGGGGTGAGAAGGGAGACCGTCTGTGATCGGCCGGATGGGCATCGACGACATCCAACCCATGGTTTCGGCGGGCCAGTATCCAGCCAAAGCCGTTGTCGGAGAAACAATCCCGATCAGTGCCACCGCGTGGCGCGAGGGCCACGACGCACTCGGGGTCACCGTGCGGATCGAGGCCCCGCGCCGGCGCGTCTACGAGATCACCATGACGCCGTCGATCGAGCCCGACCAGTTCAACGCCGTCTTCGTCCCCGACACCGAGGGCTACTGGACGTTTCGCGTCGAGGCCTGGAGTGACCCGTACACGACCTGGCGGTCGGCGATCGTCAAGAAGATCGAAGCCGGTCAGTCCGCGGTGGATCTGGCCAACGACCTCGAGATCGGCGCGCGTGTGCTCTCCCGGGCCCGCGACCAGATCGCCCCCACCGAACGCGGGGTCCTCTCCGACGCGATCCGCCTCCTGCGCGCCGACGACATGTCCCTGTCGACGCGGGTCGCCCCCGCCATCTCCGACGCCGTCACCTCATTGCTGCACCAACACCCGGTCCGTGAGATGGTCACCAAGAGCCGCAACCACCGCGTCTGGGTGGATCGCCGACGCGCATTGTTCGGCTCGTGGTACGAGATGTTCCCGCGCTCGACCGGCGGATGGGACAACGAGGGGCGCCCGGTACACGGCACCTTTTTGACCGCGGCGCAGGATCTGCCCCGCATCGCCGACATGGGATTCGACGTCGTCTACCTGCCGCCGATCCATCCGATCGGCGAGGTCAACCGCAAGGGCCCCAACAACACCCTGATCGCCGGAGCCGAGGACGTCGGCTCGCCCTGGGCGATCGGGTCCCGCGATGGTGGCCACGACGCCATCCACCCGCGCCTGGGCAGCGAGGAGGATTTCACCTACTTCGTCGGACGGGCGCGCGAACTCGGCATGGAGATCGCCCTCGACCTCGCATTGCAGTGCGCCCCGGATCACCCGTGGGCCACCGAGCATCCCGACTGGTTCACCATCCTGCCCGACGGCACCATCGCCTACGCGGAGAACCCGCCCAAGAAGTACCAGGACATCTATCCGCTCAACTTCGACAACGACCGCGCCGGCATCTATGCGGGTGTGCTGCGCGTGGTGCTGCACTGGATCGACTTGGGCGTCAAGATCTTTCGCGTCGACAATCCCCACACCAAGCCGCCGAACTTCTGGGAGTGGCTGATCACCGAGATCAAGAAACGCCATCCCGACGTGTTGTTCCTGGCCGAGGCGTTCACCCGCCCGGCACGGCTCTACGGACTGGCGCGTCTCGGGTTCACGCAGTCCTACACGTATTTCACGTGGAAGACCGCACGCTGGGAGCTCGAGGAGTTCGGCAACGAACTCGCCGCACACGCCGACGAGGCCCGCCCGAATCTCTTCGTCAACACCCCGGACATCCTCCACGAGAGCCTGCAGCACGGTGGCCCGGGCATGTTCGCGTTGCGGGCGGCGCTGGCGGCGACCCTCTCCCCGACCTGGGGCGTGTATTCGGGATACGAACTCTACGAACACCTGCCGGTCCGGGAGGGCAGCGAGGAGTACCTCGATTCGGAGAAGTACCAACTGCGCCCACGTGATTACAAGGCGGCCGCGTCCCGAGGGGAATCCCTGGAACCGTGGATCACCTCGCTCAACGCGATCCGGCGTCGCCATCCAGCTCTGCAGCAGTTGCGCAACATCACCTTTCACCACATCGAGAACCCGGCGCTGATCGCCTACTCCAAGATCGACCCCGCCTCCGGGGACCGGGTACTGGTCGTGATCAACCTCAATCCGTTCGGCACCGAATCGGCGACCCTGTGGCTCGACATGCCCGCCCTCGGTGTCGACTGGCAGGACCACTTCGGGGTCCGCGATGAGGTCACCGGAGAGGAGTACACCTGGGGTCAGGCGAACTACATCCAACTCGAACCGTGGCGCGCGGTGGCCCACATCCTGGCCCTGCCGCCCCTCGATCCGGCACTCGCGCAACAGCTTTCCTACCGCATCCGGTGAGGAACGAGGAGAGGACGACGACGTGACCAATCCCCCGCAATTCCCCACCCCCGACGATCCCCGGCCCACGGCCTCGCCGGCGTGCGGCGAGCCCGACCCGAACGCCTCCGGCCACGATCTGCGACGGATCGATGCCCTGACCCATCCCGACCCGCATGCCTTCCTCGGCGCTCACGACACCGGTACCGGTGTCACCGTGCTGCGGACGCTGCGTCCCACCGCGACGTCGGTCACTGCGGTCATCGGCGGCGTCGACTATCCGATGACCGCCCAGACCGACGATCTGTTCGTCGTCGCGGTCCCGATCGAGGGTCTCATCGACTACCGCTACCGCGTGGAGTATCCCGACGGCGCGGGCGGCCACAAGTCCTACGTCGTCGCCGACGGTTATCGCTTCCTGCCGAGCGTCGGCGAGACCGACCGCTACCTGTTCGGCGAGGGCCGCCACGAGCGATTGTGGGAAATCCTCGGGGCGCGCCCGGTCAGCTACACCACCCCCGACGGCGAGGTGTCGGGGACCGCATTCTCGGTGTGGGCTCCGAACGCCCACGGCGTGGCGGTGATCGGCGACTTCGACTGGACCGGGCGTACCGCGCCGATGAGATCACTGGGCTCCAGCGGCATCTGGGAGGTCTTCCTGCCCGACATCGGCGCGGGCACCCAGTACAAGTTCAAGGTGCACGGCGCCGACGGGGTGATCCGCGAGAAGGCCGACCCGATGGCGTTGGGCACCAACGTGCCCCCGGCAACCGCGTCGGTGGTGACCACCTCGGCGCACGAGTGGTCCGACGACGCGTGGATCGCCACCCGTGCCGCCTCCGCACCGGCCACCGAACCGATGAGCATCTACGAGGTGCACCTCGGATCGTGGCGAATGGGGTTGTCCTACCGGGAGATCGCCGGGCAACTCGGCGACTACCTCGTCGAGAAGGGTTTCACCCACGTCGAATTCCTGCCGGTCGCCGAGCACCCCTTCGGTGGCTCGTGGGGATATCAGGTCACCAGCTACTACGCGCCCTCGGCCCGGTTCGGCCACCCCGACGACTTCCGGTATCTCGTCGACCACCTGCATTCGCTCGGGATCGGCGTACTCGTCGACTGGGTGCCCGCCCACTTCCCCAAGGACGAGTGGGCGCTGGCGCGTTTCGACGGCACCGCCCTGTATGAACACGCCGACCCGATGCGCGGCGAGCAACTCGACTGGGGCACATACGTCTTCGACTTCGGCCGCCACGAGGTACGCAACTTCCTGGTCGCCAACGCGCTGTTCTGGTTCGACGAATTCCACATCGACGGCCTGCGCGTCGACGCGGTCGCCTCGATGCTCTACCTCGACTACTCGCGCCCGGCCGGCGGCTGGCGTCCCAACATCTACGGTGGGCGCGAGAACCTCGAGGCGGTGCAGTTCCTACAGGAGACCAATGCCACTGTGCACAAACACTTTCCGGGCGTGGTCACGATCGCCGAGGAATCGACGGCGTGGCCGGGTGTGACCCGCATGACCGATCTGGGCGGACTGGGTTTCAGTTTCAAGTGGAACATGGGCTGGATGCACGACACGCTCGGCTATCTGGGGCGCGATCAGATACATCGCAGCTTCCACCACCACGAGATCACCTTTTCGATGATGTATGCGTGGAGCGAGAACTTCGTCCTGCCGCTCTCCCACGACGAGGTCGTCCACGGCAAGGGCACACTGTGGACCCGCATGCCCGGTGACTCGTTCACCAAGGCCGCCGGGGTACGGGTCTTCCTGGCCTATCAGTGGGCGCATCCGGGCAAGCAACTGCTGTTCATGGGACAGGAGTTCGGCCAGACCGGCGAGTGGGCCGAGGACCGCAGCCTCGATTGGTCCCAGATGTCGGGCTGGGAGGGCGAATTGCATTCGGGCATCTCGGCTCTCGTGACCGACCTCAATCGGGTCTACCGACAGACCCCGGCCTTGTTCAGCGCCGACACCGACCCGGCGGGTTACGAGTGGATCGACGCCAACGACACCGCCAACAACGTCATCAGCTTCCTTCGATACGGAGCGGACGGCTCGGTCGTCGCATGTCTGTTCAATTTCTCCGGCTCCGATCGCAGCAACTACCGTGTCGGGCTTCCCGTGGCGGGCACCTGGGCCGAGGTCCTCAACACCGACTCGTCGGCGTATTCGGGTTCCGGTCAGGGAAATCTGGGCAGCGTCGTCACCGACGACCAACCGTGGCACGCCCGTCCCGTCTCGGCGACGGTGATGCTCCCGGCGAACTCGGCGATCTGGCTGGCCCCGGTGCCGGTCGACTCCCCGACCGATTCCGCTCCGACATCCCCGTGATCACCCACGTCGGTTGATACCCCGACGGCGCCGGGTCGAGATCCTCGACCCGGCGCCGTCGTCTGTGTGGCCTGCGGGACGCCTTGCGCTTTCACTATTCAGCGTTACTATGTACTAGTAGTCAGCATCACTGAGTAGTGGATCGCAAGACTTCACCCGAGTATCGGAGGACGCGTTGGGCAAACAGATGACCGAGATGCTCAAGGGCACGCTGGAGGGCATCGTCCTGGCGATCCTGAGCCTGCGCGCGGCCTACGGGTACGAGATCACCGCGGCACTGCGCGAGCAGGGTTTCACCGACATCGCCGAGGGAACCGTCTACGCATTGCTGCTGCGCATCGAAAAGCGCGGACTGGTCGACGTGGAGAAGGTGCCGTCGGAGAAGGGTCCGCCCCGAAAGGTGTATTCCCTCAACGCCTCCGGTCACGAGTACCTCGACGAGTTCTGGCGCACCTGGGATTTCCTCACCGACCGGCTCGACGCACTTCACCACCGAAAGGAACAACCGTGATGCTCACCAAGATCATCGGCGACAAGAAACGTTGGCGCGCATACAAAGCGCGGCGGGACGCCCTACCGGCCCCTCTGCGCACCGTCCTCGAGGCCGTCGAGCACTACATCTACTACTTCGCCTCCTCGGAGACAGATGCCCTGATGTCGTTGCTGACCGACCTCGCCGACCTCTTCGAGCAGGCCGCCGCCGACCGGACCCCGGTCGCCGACCTCGTCGGCGACGACCCGATCGAGTTCGCCGAGGGGTTCCTGCGCAATTACCCGGAGGCGTCGTGGATCAGCAAGGAACGCAAGCGATTGACCACAGCTGTCGAACAGGCGATCGCCGCCGAGACGAGCGGCCCCGACACCGACACCCCGGGGCGTGGGAGATGACCGCCGCACCCGCCATCTCCGTTGCCGGGCTACGCAAGTCGTTCAAGGAGCTCGAAGTCCTGCGCGGCGTCGACTTCGAGGTGGCGCCCGGCACCATCTTCGCCCTGCTCGGCTCCAACGGATCGGGCAAGACCACCACGGTCAAGATCCTCGCCACCCTCACCCGACCCGACGCCGGCACCGTGCTGGTCCAGGGCCACGATGTCGCCCGGCAACCGCAGCTGGTGCGCGAATCCATCAGCCTGACCGGGCAATTCGCAGCGGTCGACGACATCCTCACCGCCCGTGAGAATCTCGTCCTCGTCGCCCGGTTGCGCCATCTACCCGATGCCGACGTCGTGGCCGAGAAGCTGCTGGACCGGTTCTCGTTGACCGACGCCGCCGACCGCAGGGTCGCCACGTTCTCCGGCGGGATGCGACGACGACTCGACATCGCCATGAGCCTGATCGGCGAACCACCGGTCATCTTTCTCGACGAACCCACGACCGGATTGGATCCGCAAG
This sequence comes from Gordonia polyisoprenivorans, assembly GCF_017654315.1. Lineage (NCBI taxonomy): Bacteria > Bacillati > Actinomycetota > Actinomycetes > Mycobacteriales > Gordoniaceae > Gordonia > Gordonia polyisoprenivorans. Next base: position 2,924,558 of record NZ_CP072203.1, on the reverse strand, counting down.
CGCGCCTGGAGGTCTGGGAGTCGATCACCGACCTCGCCCGACAAGGCACCACGGTGCTGCTGACCACCCAGTACCTCGAGGAGGCCGAACATCTCGCCGATCGGATCGCGATCCTCCATCAGGGTCGCATCATCCAGAACGGCACCCTGGCGCAGCTCACCGCACTGCTTCCGCCCGCCGAGGTCGAGTACGTGGTCACGCAGCCCACGCTCGAAGACGTCTTCCTCGCCGTGGTCGGCGAGGACACCACCCGCACGACCAAGGAGCCGTGATGGCCACACATTTCGCCGCCGACACCACTGCGTTGCTCGGTCGCACCCTGCGGCATGTGACGCGCAGTCCGGACACGATCATCACCACCGCGGTCATGCCGATCGCCTTCCTGTTGCTGTTCGTCTACGTCCTCGGCGGTGCGATCCAGACCGGCTCCGGCTCTTACATCGACTACCTGTTGCCGGGAATCCTGCTGATCACGGTGGCGTCGGGGATCTCCTACACCGCGTTCCGGCTGTACTCGGATATGGCCGGTGGGATGGTCGAGCGATTCCAATCCATGCCGATCGCACGCTCGGCGACCCTGTGGGCGCATGTGCTGACCTCGCTACTGGCCAACATGGTGGCGGTGGCCATCGTGGTGCTGGTCGCGGTGGCGATGGGGTTCCGGTCGAGTGCCGGCGTCCTCGGGTGGCTCGCGGTGGCCGGCATCCTCGTCGTCGTCACCCTCGCACTGACCTGGGTCGCGGTGATCCCCGGACTCACCGCGAAGAGTGTCGACGGCGCCAGCGCATTCTCCTACCCGCTGATCTTCCTGCCGTTCATCAGCTCGGCGTTCGTGCCGACCGCGTCGATGCCCGGACCCGTACGGGCCTTCGCCGAGCATCAGCCGGTCACCGCGATCGTGAACAGCATTCGCGCGCTGTTCGCCGGGCAGCCGGTCGGCGGCGACCTCTGGATCGCGCTGGGATGGTGCGTCGGCATCCTGGTGATCGCCTACATCGCCGCGATGGTCGTCTACCGACGCAAGGTGTCGTGAGCCCCATACCCCGCGCGCCGGCACGGCCCCGGTCGTCGAACCACCACCGGTTGCGCGCGGGCCGGACTCAGAACAGGGCGCTCGCGAGCTTGCGCCGGGCGGCGACGACGAAGGGCTCGGCCGGATCGAACAACTCGAAGAGCTCGAGCAGCCGGGTGCGGGCGCGGGTGCGGTCGTCACCGGCGGTCGCGCGCACGACCTCGATGATCCGATCGAATGCCGCCTCGGGCTGCTGGGCGAGCAGGAGCACATCGGCTGCCGCCAATTGCGCATCGACGTCTCCGGCCGCGGCGGTCTCCACGATGGCGGGATCGTGGGCCTGGGCGCGGAGCACGAACTCGAGGTTGCGTGCCGCCGAGGCGGCCTCGACATTGTCGGGCTCGGCCTCCATGATCGCCCGGTATGCACCCAGCGCGCCGTCGAAGTCCCCGGCGTTGAGCAACTCCTCGGCCGCATCCATGCGTGGGTCGGTGGCCTCGGGCTCCGGCTCGTCGGCGTCGGGCACCCCGGTGAGGTGACCGCCGACCTGGGAAAGGATCTCATCGATCCACGAGCTGATCTCCTGCTCGCCGCGCACCCCGTTGAACGCGGCGACCGGTTGGCCGGCGGCGATCGCCACCACCATCGGGATCGACTGCACGCGGAAGGCCTGGGCGATACGGGGATTGGCGTCGACGTCGACCTTGGCGAGCACCCACTGCCCGCCGGCCGCGGCCGCCATACGCTCGAGCACCGGTGAGAGCTGCTTGCAGGGCTCGCACCAGGTGGCCCACAGATCGACGATGACGAGTTGCCGTGTCGACCGAGCCAGCACGTCGGTCTCGAAGGATTCCTCGGTCACGTCCAACACCGATCCCGACGAGGCCGAACCCGGCGAGCCCGGGCCGGATGCCGGCGGTCCGCCGGGAGCTGCGGAACGCTGTGGTTGCGCGCGTTGGGCTTCCGCGCGTTCCTTCAGCGCGGACAGGTCGACTGCACCGGACATCGCGACAGCTGCGGCCGCCTGCTGGGCTGCGGCTGCCTGTGCCCTGTTGGAAGGTCTGCTCACCCCTACAGTGTGTCATGACCGCGCGTCGCGCTCACGCGCGTGAGGTGCGCTCACGCCTGTCGGGCGGGGCGACCACCCCGGCGGCAGCGACCGCGAACGCGAGGGCGACCAACACCGGTGTGAGACCGAGACGCAGACTCGAGTGGCCGCTGATGACGCCGACGATCGCCGGCCCGGCGAGCATGCCGAGGTAGCCGCAGCCCACCACCATCGAGATCGCCCGCCCGCTCGAGTGCTCGGTGAGATTGCCCGCCGCGGTGAAGATCTGCGGGATGAGCCCGGCCAGTCCGATGCCGAACACCGTCCATCCGATGATCGCGACGATCGCCGAGCCGGTGGTCGGTGTCGACGGGACGAGCGCGATGACCATCCCGACGGCACCGATGACCGCACCCCCGCGGACCACCGATACCGGCCCCACGCGTGCCGCGATGGGGTCGACGACGAACCGGGCGATCATCATCGCCGCGCTGAAACTCGCGAAGGCGATGGCGCCGACGGCCTCACGGGTCCCGAAGGTCTCGACGATGTGCAACGCACTCCAGTCATACGACGTGCCCTCGGCGAGCATCAGCACGAACGCCAACGCCGCCATCACCGACAGGCGTCGCAGGTCCACCTCACGCCACCACCGGGCGCGTGGGCCATCCGGCGAGGCCGGGACACTTGGTTCGGGCGACCCCGTGCCGGCGTCACTGCCGACATCGCGCGGCGCCGCCACCGAGTCACCCCGGGCGACGATCCCACGCGCCGCGACCGCCACCACGACCAGTCCGATGCCGGCGAGCACCGCCACCGTCGCCACCACCGGCCATCGCAGCCACAGTCCCAGGGCCACCGCACCGGAACCGAGAAGTCCACCGACGGAGAAGAAGCCGTGGAACGCCGACATGATCGGGCGCCGATAGATCCGTTCGACGACGACGGCCTGCGCGTTCATCGACACGTCGAGGGAACCGTTGGTGAATCCGAAGAGGGCGAGCGCGCACGCGAGGCCGACCGGGCCGGTGGCCAGGACCGGACCCAGCATCACCGGGCACAGCACCACCGCTGCGGCGATCGTGGTGGGTCGCGAACCCACCCGGTCGATCAGATGCCCGCAGACCTGCATCCCGACGAACGCCGACGCACCCACGAGCAGCAGCATCGCGCCCAACAATTCGTGCGAGGTGCCGGTGCGTTCGGTGATGACCGGGATGTGGGCCACCCAGAGAGCGGCCAGGAAACCGTTGAGGCAGAACACAGCGGCCACGGCGGCGCGGGACCGACCCAGATGCCCGGGCACCGCCGACCGCACGGTGTCGGTCAATTCTCCAGATGAGCGTCGACCCGGGCGACCTTGCCCGCCAGTTCGCCGGTGTGGCCGGGCCGGATGTCGGCCTTGAGCATCAGCCCGACGCGGGGGGCGAGTTCGGCGACCGCCTCGGTGGCCTGCTTGACCACGGCCATCACCTCGTCCCACTCACCCTCGATGTAGGTGAACATCGCGGTTGTCTGATGGGGCAGACCGGACTCGCGGACCACCCGCACCGCCTGTGCCACCGCAGCGCTCATGCCGCCGTCGTCGTCGACGGCGTCGCCACCCGACGGCGAGATGCTGAATGCGACGATCATCGTTGCGTCCCCATCAGCCGAGTATCTCAGGCAGCGGAGTATCTCAGGCAGCCGAGTATCTCAAGCAGCGGCCGCTGCGTTGCTCGTCGACTCCGACTCCGACACCGACAGTTCGGCGAGGTGTCCGTTGCGCCGGGCCCACCACTCGAAGACCAGCGTCCCGAACGGGGGGATGCTCGAGAGCAGGGCCAGCCCGGTGACCTTGACGCTCCAGCGCAGGGAGAACGCGGTGAGCAGCGAGATCACCACGAACGCCATGAACACGATCCCGTGCGTCATGCCGGGGATCTGCACGGCCTCGTCGTGGCCGAGCACCCACTTGAAGAACATCGCGACGAGCAGCGCCGCCCACGTGATGGCTTCGAGCACGGCGACGAAGCGGAATCGTTTGGCGGGCGTGGACAGGTCGAAGAATTGCCTCATGCGCTCCATTGTGCCGGAGCCGGCGACAACCTACGACATCCCGTAGTAGCCGTGCGCTATCCGACGTGACCCACGTCACGGCTACCACGGGATCGTTGCGGTGTCGCCCAGACCCCCGGCGAGCAGGCTCCGGCGATCAGGCCTTGGGGACCCGGACGATCAGCGCATCGCCCTGCCCGCCTGCGCCACAGAGTGCTGCGGCGCCGACGCCGCCACCGCGCCGCTGCAGCTCCAGTGCCAGGTGCAGCGTGATGCGTGCACCGGAGGTGCCGATCGGGTGACCGACGGCGATCGCTCCACCGTTGACATTGACGATCGACTCATCGACGCCCAGCGATTTCGTCGAGGCCAGCCCCACGGCCGCGAATGCCTCGTTGATCTCGATGAGGTCGAGGTCGGTGGGCGCGATCCCGGCACGGTCGCAGGCCTTGCGGATGGCATTCGCGGGCTGCTGCTGCAGCGACGAATCCGGACCGGCGACGACGCCGTGCGGACCGATCTCGGCGAGCCAGGTGACGCCGAGCTCGGTGGCCTTGGCCTTGCTCATCACCACGACCGCGGCCGCACCGTCGGAGATCTGCGAGGAGTTACCCGCGGTGATGGTGCCGTCCTTGCGGAAGGCAGGCCGCAGGCCGGCCAGCGAATCGGCGGTGGTGTCGGCACGGATGCCCTCGTCCTCGGCGAACTCGATCGGATCGCCCTTGCGCTGCGGGATCGACACCGGAACCACCTCGTCGGCGAAGACGCCGTTCTTCCAGGCCGTGGCGGCGAGCTGATGGCTGCGCGCAGCGAATTCGTCCTGCTCGGCGCGGGAGAACCCATCGGTGTCGTTGCCCTGCTCGGTCAGCGCACCCATCGGCTGATCGGTGAACGCGTCGAACAGGCCGTCGTAGGCCAGGTGGTCGACGAGTTCGGTGTTGCCGTACTTGAAGCCGCTACGACTGCCCGGCAGCAGATGCGGTGCCTGCGTCATCGATTCCTGACCGCCGGCGACCACCACGTCGAACTCGCCGGCGCGGATCAGCTGGTCGGCGAGTGCGATCGAGTCGATTCCCGACAGGCACATCTTGTTGATCGTCAACGCGGGAACGTCCCACCCGATACCGGCCTTGACCGAGGTCTGGCGAGCGGGCATCTGTCCGGCGCCGGCGGTCAGGACCTGACCCATGATCACGTACTGGACCTCCGAGGCGGCCACCCCCGAGCGCTCGAGTGCACCCTTGATGGCGATGGCACCGAGGTCGACGGCACTGAAACCCTTGAGAGAACCGAGCATCCGGCCGAACGGTGTGCGTGCGCCTGCGACGATCACCGACGTCGTCTGATCTGGGGACATGGGGACCTCCACGACTCTGACCGCGGCACCAACCGAGCGGTCGCTCTGTACTTTGTCGCCTCTAACGCTACCGTTAGTCCATGAGTACTTCCGCAGCTGACCCCGCCACCACCACCCCATCGCCGGCCGCACTGATCTCCGACCTCGTCGTCGCGATCGACCACGTCGGCATCGCCGTGCCCGATCTCGATGCCGCCAAGCAGTGGTACGCCGACAATCTGGGCTTCGTGGAGCTCCACGAGGAGACCAACGACGAGCAGGGCGTACGTGAGGCGATGATCGGCCCACAAGGAGGTGACGGTGCCGTCATCCAACTCCTCGCGCCGCTGACCCCGGAGTCGACCATCGCGAAATTCCTCGACCGCAGCGGCCCGGGCCTTCAGCAGCTCGCGGTGCGGGTCACCGACGTCGTGGCGGTGATGGACCGCTTGACCGCGAACGGCGTCCGCGTGCTGTACCCGCAGCCGCGCCGAGGCACCGCCGACTCCCGGATCAACTTCGTGCACCCCAAGGACGCCGGCGGCGTACTCCTGGAGCTGGTCGAGCCCGCGGCGTCTGCCCACTGAGGTCTCGCGGGACCTTCGACCTCCCCGGCGCGTGCGGGCGCTGCGATTAGACTGGCTCGCATGTCAGCCCCTGCACCCAAGCAGCAGTTACCGTTCGCGATCGTGATGCGCGGGTACGACCGAGAACAGGTCGCCGACCGCCTTCGACGCATCGACGCCGACATGCGGGTGCTGGCCGCCGATCGCGATGCGGCCACCTCGCATGCCCGCGAACTCGCCGCACACCTCGCCGACGCGCGCGACGAGATCGAGGAGCTACGTCGCGAGGTCGACAAGCTCTCGGTGCCGCCGACGTCGGTGACCGGCATGAGTGAACGCCTCTCACGCATGTTGCAGCTGGCCTCCGACGAGGCATCGGAGATGCGCGCCGACGCGAGTGCCGAAGCAGCCGAGACCGTGTCCGTGGCTCGCCAGGAGGCCGAGGACACCCAGCGCAACGCCACCGAGGAGGCCCAGCGGATCGTCGCCGACGCCCGCGCCCGGGCGAGCAAGATCGTCGGCGACGCCGACGAATATTCGGCGAAGACGCGCAACGACGCCGATGCCATCAAGGCCGAGGCCGCTGCGGACGCCGAACGCGCCGCCGCCGAACGCGCCGAGCGCGCCGCCGCGATGGAGTCCGAACACGAGAAGACGATGACCGCGGCGAAGGCCGAGGCGCAACGCATCCTGACCAAAGCGCGCAGTGAGACCGACGAACTCCGGCGCCGCACGGCACAGGAGTTGCACGACGCGCGAACACAGCACGATGCCGAACTGTCCGCCCAACGTGCCGAGGCCGACGCTCTCGCCGCCGACATCGAACGGAGCGCGCGGGCCATCGCCACCGAACGGGTGGCGCGCTCGCGTGAACTCGGCGACCGCGTCACGAAGGCACGCGATGAGATCGTCTCCGAGTTCTCGCGGATCTCCGAGCGCCTCGCCGAACTCCCCGCGCTGTTGAACACCGAGGTCGATGCCGAGCTGACCACCGCGTCCGAACACAGCGACGCCGAACTCCTCAACACCCTGTTGTCACGCGACGCGCAGATCGACACCGAGCCGTTCCAGAAGACCACCGGCCACAATGGCCGCCACGCCGACAAACACGCCGACACCGCACCGATCCACACCGCCCCGCTCGAGGTCGAACAGAACTGACCGGCTCGACAATCGATCAGAACAATCGGAATTCGGTGCTCTCGGCCCCGCGGAGTGCATCGTAATCGAGTACCAGACAACGGATTCCACGGTCCTGCGCAAGGGTCCGCGCCTGTGGCTTGATCTGCTGCGCGGCGAACACCCCGCTGACCGGGGCGAGGAGCGGATCGCGGTTCAGCAATTCCAGGTACCTCGTCAACTGCTCGACGCCGTCGATCTCGCCGCGCCGCTTGATCTCCACCGCGACGGTCGCGCCGTCGGCGTCACGGGCGAGAATGTCGACCGGGCCGATCGCCGTCATGTACTCCCGGCGGATGAGGGTGTGCCCGGGCCCCAGGGTCTCGACGTGCTCGGCGAGCAATTCCTGCAGGTGGGCTTCGACACCGTCCTTCACCAGCCCCGGGTCGACTCCGAGTTCGTGGGTGGAATCGTGTTCGATCGAGGTGATCGTGATCCGCAGTTCCTCACCGGCCTTGTTGGTCACCACCCAGTAGGCGACCACCTCGTCGTGCGCGGAGGCGACCTCCTCGGGCACCGGCTCCTCGGCCAGCCAACAGGGTGGACTCATCCAGTTCAGCGGTTTGTAGGCACGGTCGTCGGCGTGCACGCTCACCGACCCGTCGGATTTGATGAGCAACAGCCGACGCGCCATCGGCAGATGGGCCGTGAGCCGTCCGACATAGTCCACTTGGCATTCCGCGATCACCAGACGCACAGACGGCAGCGTAACCGCTCACCGCACGACTCGGAGAACCCCACTCCGGGCCCCGCCGCGGAAATCTCGTCCGGTGATTCCCTACCGGAAAGCGCACGAGTCACGGACGCCGAAAGGACTCCAGTTGGAACTCCTCGGCGTCGCGGACCGCGGCCTCCATCGTCGAGTGCACGTGCGGCAGTGTCGGGTCGAGGCCCAGGAGTTGTTCGGGCGCATTCAGATTCGGCACCACGAAGTCGGAGCGATGACTGTCCACACTCGCCCGCACCACACCATCGGGATCGACGAGCATGGCACGCTGCCCGCGTAGTTCGGTGGTGTGCTTGATACCGAGCAGCATCGTCCGCGCGACCGGATCTATCACGCCCACCCGCGAGATCTCGACGATCACGACATCGAGGTCGTCGAGATCGGACTCGATGCGACGCAGGGCGCGCTCGGCGCCGGCGAAGGTCAGATCCCCCTGCAGTTCGTACACCCGCACCCGGTCCCGACAGGTTCGCAGGTAGCTGCGCTGCAACTCGTCCCAGTCCGCGCCGACCTCGAACTCGCCGATCGAGTACACCGACCGGATCGACACCCGGCTCTCCCGCGTCACATTGAACATGTGCAGGCCGAGGTCACGCGACAACCGCCGACAGGTGTCGACGCCACGCACGCTGTTGCCGTGCTGATCGAGGCGCGGCGAGTACACCCCGATCCCGAGCTGGCCGGGCAGGACCGCCAGAATGCCGCCGCCGACCCCGCTCTTGGCCGGCAGGCCCACCGAGGTGACCCAGTCCCCTGCGCCGTCGTACATGCCGCATGTGGTCATCACGCTCAACAACCGCTGGGCCACTTCGTTGCTCAGCACCCGGCGTCCGGTGCGCGGATTGACCCCGCCCGCGGCGATCGTCGCGGCGATCGCGGCAAGGTCGTCGCTAGTCACCCGCAGCGAGCACTGACGGAAGTAGAGGTCGAGGGCCGCCTCGGGGTCGGTGTCGACCGCGCCGAAACTGTCGAGCATGTAGACGATGGCACGATTGCGGGAGCCGGTGGCGGCCTCGGAGGCGTACACCTGCTCATCGATCGTCAGATGCCTTCCGGCGCAACCGGAGTAGAACTCGACGAGTTCGTCGAACGCCTCGTCCACGGCAGTGGCGGGCAGAGACCGTACCGGCGGCAGCAGCATCGACGACGCCAGGATCGCCCCCGCGTTGATCATCGGATTGCGCGGGCGCCGCCGCTCGTCGACGCTGATCTCGTTGAATGCCTCACCCGACGGTTCGACGCCGATCTTGGCATCCACCTCCGCCATATCGAGGCGGGTCAGCGCGAGCGCGTACGTGAGTGGCTTGGACACCGATTGGATCGTGAACTCGACGCCGACGTCACCGAGGGAATAGGTGTTGCCGTCGTGCATGCACATCGACAAGGCGTAACCATCGGGGTCGACGGCGGCGAGTTCGGGGATGTAGTCGGCGACCGCTCCGGAACGATCGGGGGCGCACTCATCCATGATGTGGTGCAGGTATCCGTGGACATGCGAGATCGGCACGGCACCAATCTATCCGGTGCGACAGCCGTCCCGCGCCGATCCGGCGACCAGGCGAGTCGGCGACGGCGGGTACGGCCGGTCAGTCGGGGGCCGAGCGCGTGTCGCGCACCACCACGCCGTCGGCGAAGCGGTAGGGGTTGGCACACAGCAGGCCGCCGAAATGCTTACGCAGACGCGAGATCTCGGCCCTGACGGTGATGGTGCGGTCGGCGACACCGAAGAGGTTCTGCGACAGTTCGGCCGCACGGAGCCCACCGGGTTGCGCGGCGGCGAGCATGCCGAGGATCTGGGCATGCCGGGGCGAGAGACGTTGGGTCCAACTGCCGGCGAACCCCTCGACGCGCACCACCACGCCGGTGCCGTCGGCGCCGATCACCACCTCGGTGGGCCGGCTCGGATCGGTGGCCTCGACCGTCCGGAGCAACCACCCTCCCGGCAGTGGTTCGATCTCGCACAGGCCGAGGTCGGGTACGGCCGCGCGGCCGGGCGCGAGCCCCGCCGGAATGCTCAGGCGCGCCCGCGGTGCCACCGAACCCACCGCGGCCACCCAGCCGTCGCGGTCGACGGCCATGGCCGGGCCGTCGGTCCGCGCGAGTATGGGCGCGGCAACCGCCCGGAGCTGGTCGAGGACACGTCGATGGTGTTCGCGCAGCCGGGATTCGGCCAGCCGGGCAACCGTGTCGACCAGGGCCAGTGTGGTCGGGTGGATCGTGGCCGCCGGGCCACTGACGTCGACCACCCCGAGCACGTCGCCGCTGCGTGGATTGCGGATGGGCGCACCCGCGCACGTCCAGGTGTGATGGGTGCGCACGAAATGCTCCGCGGAGAACACCTGAACCGCCCGCCCCGACTCGAGTGCGGTGCCGATTGCATTGGTACCCACCGACGATTCCGCCCAGCACGCACCCTCGACGAAACCGAGCCGATCGGCTCGATGCAGCACCTGGTTGGCACCACTGCGCCAGAGCACATGCCCGGCCGCGTCGGCGACGACGAGAATGTTGTGGCCGTCGGAGATCACCGCATCGAGGCCGAAGGTCAGGTCGTCGAGGACCTCGTGCAGTCCCGACTCGTTTCGACGCACCTCGATCTCGGCCACGTCGAGAGCTGCCGCATCCGGACCGTGGTCGGGGTCGACCCCGGCGCCGAGGACACGTCCCCACGATTCACTGATGACCTGGCGGGGACGGGCCGGCGGCTTGTCACCCGCCATCGCCGCGTCGTACACCGCCGAGAGGACGGCCGCGAACTGGCGCGGATCGTCGCCGGCGGCGACGGCGGGCTCGAGTCCGGCTGGCAGTGTCGACACCTCACGATTGTGCGCTCGGTCACAGCCAATTCGCAAAGACACCACCGGGGTTGCATCGGGTTGCAGTCCCGTGCCCCGCACGTCGCAACTGCCCCGCACGTCGCAACGGGATGCAACCCTTGCCGTCACGCATCGACGGCGCGTGTGCTGTGAGTCACATCAGAGATGACCGAAGGGAGCTGGCATGACCCAGACACTCGAACCCGATGTGGCGACCGCCGCAGACCAACCGCCCACACCACAACAGCGCGCCACCCGGTGGCTCGATCGATTCGAGACCGCACTCGCCGCACGCGACATCCCGGCAGTGACCTCGATGTTCGCCACGGACTCGTTCTGGCGCGACCTGGTGTCGTTCACATGGAATCTGAAGACGGTCGAAGGCCGCGAGCAGATTGCCGCCATGCTCGGCGAGCGCCTTTCCGACACCGACCCATCGGGCTTCGCCACCAGCGAACCGGCCACCGACGACGGCGGGGTGGTCTCGGCGTTCATCGAGTTCGAGACGGCGACCGGCCGGGGCGTCGGGCATCTGCGTCTACGACCCGACGCCGACTCCGGCGAGGACCAGGCGTGGACCCTGCTGACGACCCTGCAGGAACTCAAGGGCCACGAGGAACACAGCGGCCCGACCCGGGTCATGGGAGCGGTTCACGGATCCGACCCCGACACCCGATCCTGGGCAGAGCGCAAGGCCGACGAGGAGGCCGAGCTGGGGCGCACGCGTCAGCCGTATGTCCTCGTCGTCGGCGGCGGTCAGGGTGGCATCGCCCTCGGCGCCCGACTACGCCAGCTCGGCGTTCCGTCGATCGTCATCGACCGCCATGATCGACCCGGCGATCAGTGGCGCAACCGCTACAAGTCGCTGTGCCTGCACGATCCGGTCTGGTACGACCACCTGCCGTATCTCCCCTTCCCGGAGAACTGGCCGGTCTTCGCACCCAAGGACAAGATCGGCGACTGGCTCGAGTTCTACACCCGGGTCATGGAGGTGCCCTACTGGTCGAAGACGACGTGCGAATCGGCGACCTACGACGAGGCCACCGGCCGCTGGACCGTCGAGATCGATCGCGACGGCGAGCATCTGACCCTGCACCCCGATCAGCTGGTCCTGGCGACCGGTATGTCGGGCAAGGCCAACGTGCCCACCTTCCCCGGCCAGGACGTGTTCACCGGTGAGCAGCACCACTCCAGTCAACACCCCGGGCCCGACGGTTACGTCGGCAAGAAGGTGGTGGTGATCGGTTCCAACAACTCGGCCCACGACATCTGTAAAGCTTTGGTGGACAACGGTATCGATACGACCATGGTGCAGCGGTCCTCGACGCACATCGTGAAGTCCGATTCGCTGATGGAGATCGGCCTCGGCGCCTTGTACAGCGAGCAGGCGGTGGCGGGCGGGATGACCACCAAGAAGGCCGACCTGACATTCGCCTCGCTGCCCTACCGGATCATGCACGAGTTCCAGATCCCGCTCTATGACCAGATCCGGGTACGCGACAAGGACTTCTACGCTCGCCTCGAGGCGGCAGGCTTCGACCTGGACTTCGGTGACGACGACTCGGGCCTGTTCATGAAGTACCTGCGACGCGGCTCGGGCTACTACATCGACGTCGGCGCCTGCGAACTCGTTGCCGACGGCACCATCAAACTCCAGCACGGCGACGTCGACCATCTCACCGAGAACAGTGTCGTTCTCGCCGACGGTACCGAGTTGCCCGCCGACGTCGTGGTCTATGCGACCGGCTACGGCTCGATGAACGGGTGGGCCGCGGACCTGATGGGCCAGGAGATCGCCGACAAGGTCGGCAAGGTGTGGGGCCTGGGGTCGGAGACCACCAAGGATCCCGGTCCATGGGAAGGCGAACAGCGCAACATGTGGAAGCCGACGCAGCAGCCCGGTCTGTGGTTCCACGGCGGCAATCTGCATCAGTCACGCCACTATTCGCTGTATCTCGCGCTGCAGCTCAAGGCCCGGTACGAGGACATCGCCACGCCGGTGTACGGACTGCAAGAGGTGCACCATCTGAGCTGAGTCGCCGGCGACGACGAGCCGGGCCGCATCGCCGAATCCCCCGAGGCGCCCGGCTCGTCTGGTGTCCGGACCTGGCTGAGGGGTTTCGGTCGGTGACGGGCGGGGTGAATCGGGGCGGGGTGATCGGGGCGCACACGCGTGTCCCAGACACGTGTGCGGCACGCGTGAGAGTGAGAGCATCGAAGCGCACACCCCGAACACCGCCGATCGGAGCCGCCATGCCCTCCCGCAAACTGCTCGCCGCCTATCTCCCGACGCCGGGCGGCGAGGACGCACTGGCCCTCGCGATCGCTCTCGCCGGCCCTTTCCACGCGGCACTCGATGTCTGCATGGTCTTACCCCCGCCACCGGAGAGCGACGGTGACGCCGGCGCCGACCCGGTCCGGACGACCACGGAGATGTTGGACGCCCAGGCCGCCGACTGGCTGTCGGAGGCGGTCGGCCGTATTCCGGATGAGGTGGTCGCCGAGGGGCACATCGCCTTTCACGAGAACGCCGCCGAGGGTCTGGTGGCCGAGGCCGAGGCGACCGGGAGTGCGGCCATCATCGTCGGCGGTTCGGGAGGGGGCATCCGTGGACGTCACGCGCTCGGATCGGCGGTCAACGACCTGCTGCACATCTCGACCAAGCCGGTGGTGATCACGCCGCTCGGGGCTCAGGAGACCGCCCGTCCGCCACGTCGGATCACCTGCGCGATCGGCCGCCGGCCGGGGTCGACACCGCTGCTGCGCGCCGCAGTCGACGCGTGCTCACGGTCCGGTCTGCCTCTGCGTCTGGTCTCGTTGGTCACCAGCGACGACGCCACGGCCCATCGTGACGGTGACATGACGGGCGATGACGAGAACCGAGCAGTGGCCCACGCCACCGAACAGCTTGCCGAGCATGTGGCGTCCATCGGAGCACAGCTGCCCGACGGTCAGGAGATCACCTCCGAGGTGCTCACCGGCGACACCATCGAGGATGCCGTCGCGTCGCTGGAGTGGACCGCCGAGGACATCATCTTCGTCGGCTCCAGCCGCCTGGCTCGCCCACAGCAACTGTTCTTCGGGGCAACGGCGTCGAAGATGCTGCGCGCGTTGGCCATTCCCATGGTCGTCGTACCCAGGGATCCCGGCTGAGCGAGTGATCTCCCCGGCGGCTTCACCACGATGTCCATGCGCAGGGGTGACGATTCGACATTGTGGCTGGTGCATACCGGACGTGATGCGGCGCACAGTGGGGTTCGTTGATCCGAAACGGGCGGATCAGACGTTACGAACCCTGACCGATGGGAGCCCACATCATGACCACCGGCCGCACACTGCTGGTCGCCTACCTGTCCACGCCGGGCGGACAGGACGCATTGGCGCTCGGCGTCGTCCTCGCGCGATCCCTGCACGCCGATCTCGACGTCTGCATGATCTTGCCGCCGCCGTCGGCGACGGCACAGATCGCAGCCACCGGCAACGCCGATTTCGCGGAAATCCTCGACGAGCAGGCGACACGATGGCTCACCGAGGCCACCGACCGCATTCCCGACGACGTCCCCGCCACCAGCCGGGTCGCCTTTCACGACAATGCCGCCGAAGGGCTGGTGGCCGAGGCACAGGCGACCGGCTGTGCGGCGATCGTCGTGGGTGGCTCCGGAGGCGGACTGGTCGGTCGCCACTCACTGGGATCCGTCGTCAACGACGTCCTGCACGCGTCGACGACGCCGGTGGTACTGACGCCACGCGGTAGCCGGGACACGGCGTGCGCACCGCGTCGGATCACCTGTGCCATCGGCCGACGGCCGGGTACCGCGCCGCTGGTGCGTGCCGCCGTCGACGCCTGTGCCCGAACCGCGTTGCCCCTGCGGCTGGTCTCCCTGGTCACCGATGACGACCACGTGACCCCGTGGCGCCGCGACGCCGACGACGACGCCGCACGGGCTGCCGCGGCCGCCCACCTCGCCGACGTGCTCGCCCAGGCACGCGCCGAGCTCGGTGAGAACCATCCGATCACCTCGGCCGTCGTGCCCGCCCGCACCACCGAGGACGCCATCACCTCGCTGCACTGGGACGACGGCGACCTCATCTTCGTCGGTTCGAGCCGACTCGCCCAGCCCCGCCACCTGTTCCTCGGCTCGACCGCAGCAAAGATGTTGCGCGCGTTGTCGGTTCCGATGATCGTCGTTCCGAAGGACTCCTGATGAATCCCGACGACCCCACCACCTCTCGCTCCGGTGCCGCCCCGACGATCCCCGACTCCCCCGTCGCCAACGACAAGGGGCTCGCCGCCGGCAAGGTCGGCGTGCTCTCCGGAGCCATTCTCGGGATATCGACGGTGGCTCCCGGCTACACCCTCACCGCCAGCATCGGTCTGATCGTCGCCGCAGTCGGCCTGAAGATGCCGGCGATCTTCATCGCCGGATTCATCCCGATGTTTCTGACCGCCTACGCCTACCGTGAGCTGAATTCCGACACCCCCGACTGTGGCGCCTCGTTCACCTGGTCGACCAAGGCTTTCGGGCCGCACGTCGGCTGGATGTGCGGATGGGGCATGGTGGTCGCGACGATCATCGTGCTCTCGAATCTCGCGGCGATCGGCGTCCAGTTCTTCTACCTGATCATCGCCCAGATCGCCGACCGCCCCTGGATCGCCGACCTCGGAACGAACAAGCTGGTCAACATCCTCACGACCTTGGTTCTCCTGGCGATCGCCACCTGGGTCTCCATGCACGGGATCACGACCAGCGAACGTATACAATACGTGCTCGTCGGCTTTCAGATCGTGGTGCTGTTCGCCTTCGCGATCATCGCCTTCGTCAAGGTCGGCGCCGGAGACGCCCCCGCAGGCTTGTCCTTCGACATCGATTGGTTCAACCCGTTCACCGGGCTGACGATCTCGGCATTCGCCGTCGGGCTCACCGGCTCGATCTTTGCGTTCTGGGGGTGGGACACCTGTCTCACCCTCGGTGAGGAGTGCAAAGACCCGCAGCGCACCCCGGGTCGCGCCGGAATCCTCTGTGTCCTGTCGATCCTGCTCACCTATCTGCTGGTCGCCGTCGCGGTGATGATGTACGCCGGCGTCGGCACCGAAGGGGTCGGTCTGGGTTCGGAGGCCAACGCCGAGAACGTCTTCGGCGCCCTGGCAACACCGATCCTCGGTCGGTGGGGCGGATTATTGCTCTTCGCCGCGATCTTGGTGTCATCGATCGCCAGCTTGCAAACGACGTTCCTGCCCGTGGCCCGCACCATGCTCGCAATGGGCACCTACGGCGCATTTCCCAAGAAGGTCGCCGAGATCCATCCCCGCTTCCTGTCCCCGGCCTTCGCCGCACTAGTGGCCGGGATCGTGACGGCTGTGTTCTACACGGTGGTGACGGTCCTGTCCGAACGCACATTGATCGACACGATCGCCGCCCTGGGCATCATGATCTGCTGGTACTACAGCATCACCGCATTCGCCTGCGTCTGGTACTTCCGGCGCACCCTGTTCTCGTCCGCACGGAACTTCGTGTACCGCTTGCTGTTCCCGTTTCTCGGTGGACTCGCTCTCATCGTCGTGTTCGTCATCTCGGTCGGCGAGAGCATGAATCCCGACAACGGCAGTGGCGCGTCGATCTTCGGTATCGGTCTGGTCTTCTACATCGGATTCGGACTGCTCGCCGTCGGCGCCGTGGTCATGCTCTACCTGCGCGCCCGCCATCCCGCGTTCTTCCGCGGTGAGACTTTGCCACGCACGACGCCGGAGGAATCGGCACCAGCGCAGTAAGTCGTTGGCAGTTTGTGTGTCGACTTCGGCGTTGTGTGTCCTGCAGGGCACACAACGCCGGAGTCGACACACATTCCAGGCCTAACGGTTCCATCCGTGAGGAGCAAGCAGGTGGGTTGAATGGGGGATGCCCCGCAACACGGTGTGTTGCGGGGCATCCCTCAAAATTTGTGTTCGGCGGTGTCCTACTCTCCCACACTGATTAGGGTGCAGTACCATTGGCGCTGGTGGGCTTAGCTTCCGGGTTCGGAATGGGACCGGGCGTTTCCCCACCGCTATAGCCGCCGAAACTCTGTGAAACTCGCACCAGACGAGTCTATTTTTATCTCTTCTGGTGTTGTTTCAGAAGTACATAGTGGATGCGACACATCTTCTACTCTTTGAGAGTACGAAAGAATATAAGGATGTTGTTGTAAGTCCTCGGCCGATTAGTACCAGTCACCTACACCCATTACTGGGCTTCCAGTTCTGGCCTATCAACCCCATGGTCTGTGGGGGGCCTTAACCACTCAAAGGTGGTGAGAAACCTCATCTTGGAACAGGCTTCCCGCTTAGATGCTTTCAGCGGTTATCCCTTCCGAACGTAGCCAACCAGCAATGCTCCTGGCGGAACAACTGGCACACCAGAGGTTCGTCCGTCCCGGTCCTCTCGTACTAGGGACAGGTTTCCTCAAGTTTCTAACGCGCGCGGCGGATAGAGACCGAACTGTCTCACGACGTTCTAAACCCAGCTCGCGTGCCGCTTTAATGGGCGAACAGCCCAACCCTTGGGACCTACTCCAGCCCCAGGATGCGACGAGCCGACATCGAGGTGCCAAACCATCCCGTCGATATGGACTCTTGGGGAAGATCAGCCTGTTATCCCCGGGGTACCTTTTATCCGTTGAGCGACACCACTTCCACACGTTGGTGCCGGATCACTAGTCCCGACTTTCGTCCCTGCTCGACATGTACGTCTCACAGTCAAGCTCCCTTGTGCACTTACACTCACCACCTGATTGCCAACCAGGCTGAGGGAACCTTTGGGCGCCTCCGTTACCTTTTAGGAGGCAACCGCCCCAGTTAAACTACCCACCAGGCACTGTCCCTGAACCCGATCAGGGTCCGAGGTTAGAAGTCCAATACGATCAGAGTGGTATTTCAACAACGACTCCACAACCACTGGCGTGGCCACTTCACAGTCTCCCACCTATCCTACACAAACCGAACCGAACACCAATACCAAGCTATAGTGAAGGTCCCGGGGTCTTTTCGTCCTGCCGCGCGTAACGAGCATCTTTACTCGTACTGCAATTTCGCCGAGTCTGTGGTTGAGACAGCAGAGAAGTCGTTACGCCATTCGTGCAGGTCGGAACTTACCCGACAAGGAATTTCGCTACCTTAGGATGGTTATAGTTACCACCGCCGTTTACTGGGGCTTAAATTCTCAGCTTCACACCCCGAAGGGCATTAACCGGTCCTCTTAACCTTCCAGCACCGGGCAGGCGTCAGTCCGTATACATCGTCTTACGACTTCGCACGGACCTGTGTTTTTAGTAAACAGTCGCTTCTCTCTGGTCTCTGCGACCCACACCAGCTCAAACAGTAAATGTCGTCACCAGGATGGGTCCCCCTTCTCCCGAAGTTACGGGGGCATTTTGCCGAGTTCCTTAACCACAGTTCTCTCGATCGCCTTAGTATTCTCTACCTGACCACCTGTGTTGGTTTGGGGTACGGGCCGTGTACCAACTCACTAGAGGCTTTTCTCGGCAGCATAGGATCATGGAATTCACCACAACGGTTACGCATCACCTCTCAGACTATATGGGGCACGGATTTACCAATGCCCCGTCCTACAGGCTTACACCAGGACAACCATCGCCTGGCCCCACTACCTTCCTGCGTCACCCCATCGCTTGCCTACTACCACCCAAGGTCCCATGCAGCCCCCTCACGTACTCCGAAGAGTATCGATCAGGATTTGGATGGTTAGTACAGATGATTCAGCATGGACGCGGATACACGGGTACGGGAATATCAACCCGTTGTCCATCGACTACGCCTGTCGGCCTCGCCTTAGGTCCCGACTCACCCTGGGCGGATTAGCCTAGCCCAGGAACCCTTGGTCATCCGGCGGCAGAGTTTCTCACTCTGCTTTCGCTACTCATGCCTGCATTCTCACTCCCACACCCTCCACACCTAGATCACTCCGGCGCTTCCACGGATGCAGGACGCTCCCCTACCCACCCACACACCTAGACACACCCCCGCAAGGGCAAGCCAGACTAACGTGTGAGTGCCGCGGCTTCGGCGGTGTACTTGAGCCCCGCTACATTGTCGGCGCAGGATCACTTGACCAGTGAGCTATTACGCACTCTTTCAAGGGTGGCTGCTTCTAAGCCAACCTCCTGGTTGTCTTCGCGACCCCACATCCTTTTCCACTTAGTACACGCTTAGGGGCCTTAGCCGGCGATCTGGGCTGTTTCCCTCTCGACTACGAACCTTATCGCCCGCAGTCTCACTGCAGTGCTCTCACTTACCGGCATTCGGAGTTTGGCTGACGTCAGTAACCTAGTAGGGCCCATCGGCCATCCAGTAGCTCTACCTCCGGCAAGAAACACACCACGCTGCACCTAAATGCATTTCGGGGAGAACCAGCTATCACGGAGTTTGATTGGCCTTTCACCCCTACCCACAACTCATCCCCTCCATTTTCAACTGAAGTGGGTTCGGGCCTCCACGCGGTCTTACCCGCGCTTCACCCTGGCCATGGGTAGATCACTCCGCTTCGGGTCTAGACCCGGCGACTACCGTCGCAAGACAAATGTCTCCGACATTGCGCCCTATTCAGACTCGCTTTCGCTACGGCTACCCCACACGGGTTAACCTCGCCACCGAGCACTAACTCGCAGGCTCATTCTTCAAAAGGCACGCCATCACCCACGATTCACCAAAGAATCCACAGGCTTTGACGGATTGTAAGCGTCCGGTTTCAGGTACTCTTTCACTCCCCTCCCGGGGTACTTTTCACCTTTCCCTCACGGTACTAGTCCGCTATCGGTCACCAGGAAGTATTCAGGCTTACCGGGTGGTCCCGGCAGATTCACAGCAGATTCCACGAGCCCGCTGCTACTTGGGGACACCATCACGCAAGACCACACGCTTTCAGCTACCGGACTCTCACCGCCTACGGCAGACCATTCCAGGCCACTTCACCTAGCATGCAGCTTTCTCACTCACGCCCCGACAGGTAGATCGAGGAAGACAGACCCCACAACACCACACACACAACCCCTACCCGGTATCACATGCGCATGGTTTAGCCATCCTCCGCTTTCGCTCGCCACTACTCACGGAATCACAATTGTTTTCTCTTCCTATGGGTACTGAGATGTTTCACTTCCCCACGTTCCCCCCACACAGCCTATACATTCAGCTGGTGGTAACACGACATCACTCGTGCTGGGTTTCCCCATTCGGACACCCTCGGATCACAGCTCGTTTGACAACTCCCCGAGGACTATCGCGGCCTACCACGTCCTTCATCGGCCCCTGGTGCCAAGGCATCCACCGAACGCCCTCAAACACTTACAACAACACCTAAACCCACAGACGCCCCCAAACAACAGAGCCGCCCACCAGTTTAGCCATTTGCCTTACAAACATTTTCTTTCAACTCGAACAAAACACACAAACCAAAACATTGATTCGATATGCATTGCAAAAATAAAGATGCTCGCATCCACTATGCACTTCTCAAACAACACACACCCACAACATCACCGCATCTCCGCGCCCCACCACAGGACACCTCACCAACACGACAACCATTGCAAGCACCAAGACAACACACAGTGTGTTCCCTCAGAACCCCGACAGTGTATTAGCAGCACCCACCAGTCACCCAGAATCACCCGCCACCACCAGCATCAGACCAGCGACAGCACATGGCGTGTTTGATGTTTCACCCTATGAACACACACCCACCCAACGGACAGACGCCGCCGGCCTGGGAATGTTGCATGCTCCTTAGAAAGGAGGTGATCCAGCCGCACCTTCCGGTACGGCTACCTTGTTACGACTTCGTCCCAATCGCCGATCCCACCTTCGACAGCTCCCTCCCACAAGGGGTTAGGCCACCGGCTTCGGGTGTTACCGACTTTCATGACGTGACGGGCGGTGTGTACAAGGCCCGGGAACGTATTCACCGCAGCGTTGCTGATCTGCGATTACTAGCGACTCCGACTTCACGGGGTCGAGTTGCAGACCCCGATCCGAACTGAGACCGGCTTTAAGGGATTCGCTCCACCTCACGGTATCGCAGCCCTCTGTACCGGCCATTGTAGCATGTGTGAAGCCCTGGACATAAGGGGCATGATGACTTGACGTCATCCCCACCTTCCTCCGAGTTGACCCCGGCAGTCTCCTGCAAGTCCCCGGCATAACCCGCTGGCAATACAGGACAAGGGTTGCGCTCGTTGCGGGACTTAACCCAACATCTCACGACACGAGCTGACGACAGCCATGCACCACCTGTACACCAACCACAAGGGAACCAACATCTCTGCTGGCGTCTGGTGTATGTCAAACCCAGGTAAGGTTCTTCGCGTTGCATCGAATTAATCCACATGCTCCGCCGCTTGTGCGGGCCCCCGTCAATTCCTTTGAGTTTTAGCCTTGCGGCCGTACTCCCCAGGCGGGGTACTTAATGCGTTAGCTACGGCACGGATCCCGTGAAATGGAACCCACACCTAGTACCCACCGTTTACGGCGTGGACTACCAGGGTATCTAATCCTGTTCGCTACCCACGCTTTCGCTCCTCAGCGTCAGTTACTACCCAGAGACCCGCCTTCGCCACCGGTGTTCCTCCTGATATCTGCGCATTTCACCGCTACACCAGGAATTCCAGTCTCCCCTGTAGTACTCAAGTCTGCCCGTATCGCCTGCACGCCTGCAGTTAAGCTGCAGAATTTCACAGACGACGCGACAAACCGCCTACGAGCTCTTTACGCCCAGTAATTCCGGACAACGCTCGCACCCTACGTATTACCGCGGCTGCTGGCACGTAGTTGGCCGGTGCTTCTTCTGCAGGTACCGTCACCCGAAAGCTTCGTCCCTGCTGAAAGAGGTTTACAACCCGAAGGCCGTCATCCCTCACGCGGCGTCGCTGCATCAGGCTTGCGCCCATTGTGCAATATTCCCCACTGCTGCCTCCCGTAGGAGTCTGGGCCGTGTCTCAGTCCCAGTGTGGCCGATCACCCTCTCAGGTCGGCTACCCGTCGTCGCCTTGGTAGGCCATTACCCCACCAACAAGCTGATAGGCCGCGGGCCCATCCCCAACCGCAAAAGCTTTCCACCACAGAACATGCATCCCATGGTCATATCCGGTATTAGACCCAGTTTCCCAGGCTTATCCCAAAGTCAGGGGCAGATCACCCACGTGTTACTCACCCGTTCGCCACTCGAGCACCCTGCAAGCAGGGCCTTTCCGTTCGACTTGCATGTGTTAAGCACGCCGCCAGCGTTCGTCCTGAGCCAGGATCAAACTCTCCATGAAAAAACATCGAAACCAAACAGTTTCAACACAAAACAGGAAAGCAAAACCTGACAAAAACAATCCAAAAAACTGGCAAAAAAAAATCCACACCACACCCCACAACAAGGGTGCAATGCACAAACTCTAATGCCACAAAACAAATGGCATCAAACAATCCACCAATACACTATCGAGTTCTCAAAGAACACACACCCACCAACACCACCCCACACAAGGGCGAACTCCGATGAGCTTGTTCTGTTTCTGAAATGTTAACCCCTTCCGGAGCAACTCTTCCAGAGTACCAGGTGCTTGTTCCGTCCGCAACCTTCTCGGTTGGCAGTCAGATCGGCACCCGACGATCCCGCATCCTCATCGCGACACATGACAGTGCCGGCAACGATTTTTCGGGGGCGGTCAACGTCTACCCGGTTTCCTCTCCCCTACCGAACTCCTCTCGGAGCCCTCCGGGGCGGCGCCGCGGCGCGCTGACTTCGAATAAGTTACGCACCCGGGTGCCACGAATCAAATCGCCAGGTGAGCTCCGGGCCGACCGTGCATCCGCCCTGGTCAGCGGCCTCGCTGCCGCTGTCGGAGCTCGCGTATCCGGCCGTGCGGCCCGCTCGCGAGCATTGTGATCTGGGCCATGCGGGGGCTGTGATCGCCTCTCCGTTCGGTCAGCAGATGCACCCGTTCGGGCAGTTTCGCGGCAAAACTCCAGGTCATAGCGTTGTGATCATGAGCGTCACGACGATGAGTGCCGGGCTGCCGACCGCCCGTCGGATCACGGTGCGACACGTCGATGCACTGCCGGCGGATCTGCCCCACGCCGGACGGGTTGCCTGGTCCACCGACCGGGATGGAGCTCGCGTCGACCTCGTCCACACCTTCACCGCCGCCGAGATCTCGGATGACGCAATGATTCTCGCGCTCGAAGGCCTGATCGATGCCGGCACGTTGTGCGGCCAGTGGGAGTTCGAGGAGGCCGCGGTCGGTCTGATCCGGTCGTGCAGCGATCACGCCGACGACGCGTGGGCTGGCTTCTACGACAACTCGCTGCGCGCGCTACGCGACGGGACGGCGTCGTTCGCGCCTGTCCACCGGCGGGCGCGTTCCCTGATCAGCGGTTCGAGCGTGCTCGAAGTGGGCTGCTGCTTCGGCTTCTTCGCCCTGCAGTGCGCCGAGGACGGCCTCACTGTCGCCGCATGTGACATCTCCGTCGGTGCGGTCGACCTGCTGACCCGGGCCGCACGTCGGCGGGACACCGCTGTGCTGGCAACCGTTGACGACGCCACCGGCCTCGGTTTTCCCGACTCCTCGGTCGACACCGTCACGTTGATCCACCTGCTCGAGCATCTCCCCGCGAAGCAGGCGCGCGCGGCCATCAACGAGGCACTTCGGGTGGCGCGTCGGCGCGTGGTGATCGCGATCCCGTATGAGGATCGTCCGAGCGAACACTTCGGCCATCTCGTTCGGTTGGGGCCCGACAACCTGCACGCCTGGGCGGACGCAGCCGACCACGCCGGCGCCGAATTCCTCACCGATCACGGTGGTTGGCTGGTGCTCACCCCACGTCGCTGAGCCTCGTCAGATCAGCCCGCGCTTACTGGCGATGTACACCGCGTCGGTCCGTTTGCTGACGCCGAGCTTGCGAATGATGTTGCGAATGTGGAACTTCACCGTCGACTCGGAGATGAACAGCGTCGTACCGATGCGCTTGTTGCTCATCCCGTCGGCGAGAAGCCGCAACACCTCGCGCTCACGTTCGGTCAGGGTTTCCGATCCGCCACCATCGCCGGACACCGTGCGCAACACGATCGCCGCGCTGCGCGGATCGAACGCGCTGCCGCCGCCGGAAACCGACTGGATGGCCCGGACCAACTCGGTGGTGTCGACGTCCTTGACCACGTAGCCACGTGCTCCCGCCTTCACCGCGCGCACCACGAGATCGTCGTCGAGGAATGTCGTCAACACCAGAGTGGCCACCTCGGGATGCCGGGCGGCGATCTCGGTGATCAGCCGTAACCCCTCGTATTCGGTGCCCGCCGTCAACTTCAGATCGACGACGACCACATCCGGCCGCGACCGCTCGACCTCGGCCAGTGCCTGGTCGAACGAATCCGCCTCGCCCACAACCGAAATCGTTTCCTCCCGTTCGAGGAGCGAGCGAATGCCCGCACGCAGGAGTGCGTGGTCGTCGACCAGCATGGTGCGCACCGCCGTCGTCGCGATGTCGGGGTTGTTCATCTGCTGACCTCCTGATGCAGTGGCGATCGTGTCCCGGCGGTACGCCGGACCGATTCGGTGGTGGCGCGCCGCAACGACGTCGATTCGGTGACGGTGCCGGCCGGGATCTCCACCCCGACCCGCACGCCGCCCATCCGGGATCGGCGGATCCGGAACTCACCACCGAGTTCACGTGCCCGAGCCGACATGTTCGCCAGGCCCCGATGTCGCCCCGCCAGATCGCCCAGTGTCGCCGCACGCAGCACGCGACGCATGTGTCCCGGGTCGCCGACGCCGTTGTCGTCGACGGTCAGGCTCACGTCGTGATCGCCGTAGGTGAGCACCACCCGCGCCAGCGTCGCCTCGGCGTGCACCGCGGTGTTGAACAGCGCCTCGCCGGCGATGCGCAGAATGGCGTGTTGCACGTCGTCGGGCAGGTCACGGGGCCGGCCGACCACCCGCACCTCGGTCTCCAGATCAGCCGGCATGTGCATCGAGCACAGTTCGTCGAGAACCTCCCCCAGGCTCAACCCCTCCACCGACGGCGACTGGTTCAGGGCATAGATCACCGAGCGCAGTTGCTCGACCGCGTTGCGGGTCAGCGTCCCCGCGACCTCGAGGCGCTCGGCGGTCTCCGGGTCGCACTCCATCCGGCAGACCTCGATCTGCACACCCGCCGACAGCACCGACTGCGTCACCGAGTCGTGCAGTTCCCGGGCGATGCGTTCGCGCTCCTCGGTGACCAGCCGTTGTCGCATCACCGCCGACAACTCCCTTTGTGTGCGTTGCAATTCCACGTTCTGCACCGCCAGGTCGGTGGCCTGCTCACGGGCCTTGGCGTAGGCGTCCTCGGCGCGGGCGAGCTGATGGCGACTCTCCTCGAGCAGTGCCGCATTGAGCAGCGCCACCACTGCCTGTCGCGCGAGGATGCGCATCACCACCAGGTCGGCAGAGTCGACCACGTGGCGCGGGGGCGTCCACGCCGACAGCCCGCCGACCACCCGGCCGTCGAGGTGGACCGGCACATGCAGATGGTGATCGGCGACAACCGGACGGACGAGCTCACCGAGCTGGTTGCGCAAGATGTCGTTGAGACGGTTGAGCACCTCGTCGGGCAGGTGGCTCGGCGCGCGCGCGACCTGCACGCCCTCGAAGGCATAGATGGTGCCGTCGCCGTCCATCATCAGGTGACGCGGCCCCGTGCGGTCGAGCTCGCCGTCGCAGAGGGCGAAGACCACCCAGTCGGCCTCGAGGTGTTCGGCCGCCGCGCGCACCACCGAGAGCACGAGAGTCTCCGGTCCTTCCGCGGTCTGCACGAGGGCCCGCGAGATGCGGTCGAGTGCACCGACCACACGACCGAGACGCTCTTCGACCCCGCGGAACTGCGCGTAGTGCGAGCCCTTCACCGAGTGCAAACCGATCAGCGAATCGAAGTCCGACCCGACGACCTCGTCCACGCCGGGCGTCAGATCGCGGTCGCCGAACCTCGAGGAGACACTCATAACGCCTCGCGATAGAGACGCGCGACGTCGGCCGGGGTCGGCTGACGCGGATTGGTCCGCATACAGGCATCGACGAGCGCGTTGGCGGTCAAGGCGTTGATGTGTGCGGCGCTGACTCCCAGCTGAGAAAGTCGAGCCGGCATCCCGATCCGTCGCGAGAGTTCGCACACCGCGTCGGCGAATCGCTCGGCGGTCACGAACGCCGACGACGCCGTCGGGATGCCGACGGCCAGGGCCAGATCGACGAAGGGGGTCGGGTCGGTCTCCGCGTTGAACCGGATGACGTGCGGGAGCAGAACGGAGTTGATCGCTCCGTGCGCGGCGTCGCACAATCCGCCGACCGGATGGCTCATCGCGTGGGTGGCGCCGAGGATGGCGTTGGTGAACGCCATCCCGGCCTCGAGGGCGGCGTAGGCCATGTCGAGTCCGGCGTCGGGGTCACCGGGACAGTCGACGAAGCGCTCGATCGATCGCCATGCGGTCCCGATGGCCGACAACGCCGAGCGGTCGGTGAGTCTGGTGTGCGCCAGCGACGCGTAGGCCTCGATGCAGTGCGTGATCGCGTCCATCCCCGACTGCGCAGCCACCTCGGGCGGCAGCGTGGCCAGCGCGTGGGGATCGATCACCGACACATTCGGGACCAATCCGCGCCCGATGATCGTCACCTTCGTCATCCGGTCCACGTCGTTGACGATGCAGAACTGCGACACGTCCGAGCCGCTGCCCGCCGTGGTCGGGGCTGCGATCAGCGGCGGTAGCGGGCTGCGGGCACGGTCGATGCCCTCGTAGGACAGGATGTGACCTCCGTTGGCCGCCAGGATGGCCACTCCCTTGGCGGCGTCGATCACCGAGCCACCGCCGAGCGCCACGATTCCGTCCGAGCGTGTCTGCTCGTAATGGTCGAAGCCCGACGCGATCTCCGGCGCCCGGGGATTCGGTGAGACGTCGGTGAAGGACGCCACCTTGAGGTCGGCCGCCCGCAGACGTTGCGCCAGGCGCGGATACCAGGGGGTGGCCACCAGGTTGCGGTCCGAGACGATCATCAGCCGCCGCATCCCCAGACCTGCAGCGGCCGTGGGGATCTCATCCAGAGCGCCGGGACCGACGATGACCTCGGGAGTGTGGAACTTGACCACCGGGATCCGCGTCGGCCGCGCTGCGAGTCGTGGCCGTTCCGAATCCACCTCGGGTCGGGCCTCACCGATATCGGCGTGCATCCCGTTCACCCACCTCGTCGCACCCACCAGTCGTTGCCGAAATCCTACGCGGCCACCGACGGTTCACGCGCCGTATGCGCTGACCGAGACCTGCTCGAGCGCCTCGAGGTCGTGGACGACGTGCACGCGGTCGCACAGTGTGGCGTAGGCCGGCAGGTCGCACGACCCGAGGCCCCACGAGTAGCTGGGTTCGGGTGTGATCCAGATGGTCTCCCTGGCCCGGCGGCTGATCTCCTCCAACGCATCGAGGTTCGGGTCGCGGCCGTTGTTGCGACCGTCGCCGAGCACGATGACGGTGGTGCGCCGGGTGATCGCACCACCGAACTCGTCGAGGAAGCACTGCAGTGCATTGCCGTAATCGGAGTCGGCGTCGGTGTCGAGCACACCGCCGGCCGGCAGGCCCGAGACGACCAGCGACAGCGCCTCCTCGGGAGGGTGCTCGGCGAAGAGATCGGTGATCTCGACGAGGTCGGAGACGAAGGCGAACGACCGGACGTGGGCCACCATGCTCTGCAGTCCGTGCACGAGTTGCAGGGTGAAGCGGGCCGCGCTGCGCACCGACAACGACACATCGGCGAGGATCAGCAGCGACGGGCGGTCCTCGACCTTGGCAACGGTGATGGGCCGGAACGGCACCCCGTCGAATCGCAGATTCGCGCGCATCGTGCGGGCCGCGTCGACCGTGCCGCGGGCGGCGAGTTTGCGTCGGGCGCGCGGCGCGCCGTGCAGCGATCGGATGAGCCTGCGGATCGACTCCTCCAGGCTGGCCCGCTCGTGCTCGTGAATGGCATCGCGCACCGACGCCTTCACCTCACGGTCCTCGATCTCATGGTCGGTCGCCATGAGCGCCTCGAGGTGATCACGCAGCTTCTCGGGCAAACCGTCGAGCAATCCCGCCAGCGCGCTGCGCAGTCGGGCGATCTCCTCGCGGTCGGGCTGCGAACCGGACAGTCCCCCGGCGTCATCGAGCCAGTCGAGCAGCGCCATCTCCTGCGCCACCGACAACTCGGCGTCGAGCTGGGTCGGATTGCCGGTGACGAGTTCCCCCGGGCGGCCCGGGTTGTGCAGGCGTGACACCGTCAGCTGCACGCGAGCGGCCTGCTCGGAGTTGGGGACCGAATCCGCCGACAGCACGATCTCGTCGGTCAACGACGCCATGTCGAGTTTGTTGGCCTCCTGATGCAGGTTGTACTGCTCGGCGAGGTCCTCGGGGTCGAAGAAGTCCCGAATGTTCGACGGCGGACCATGACTGTGACCTTGCTGCGGGGTGTTGCTCACCTCGTCGGACAGGGTGTACTCGGCGAGCTCACCGGTGTCGGAGAGATCGTCGTGACTGTGCGAATGTCCGTGTCCGTCATCGGTGTCGAGCACCGGACGCAACGAGAAATACTTGTCGAAGACCTCGTCGAAGGTCTGCTCGTCGCGTCGATCCTTGATCAGACACGCCTGCAGCGCCGAACGCATGAGTTCACGATCGGCGAGGATCTCGGCGGTGCCGACGGCCGCCATCGCGTCCATCGCCTCCGAGACGCCGATGCGCACGCCGTGCAAGCGCAGCAGCCGGACGAACCGGTGGACCGCTCCTTCCATGACGCCGCTCCCTAGAACGGACGCTTGCGGCGGGTACCCGAACCCGAGCGGGAACGGCCGGTGTCGCCGAAGGAGCGACTGCCCTGCGTGGCACTCACCGCCCGGGTCCCGGCATCGCTCTTGGCCCCGGGCGAACCGTAATAGTCGTCACCGTGGCGGCCGGGCTTGTCCTTCTCGGCACGTTTGGCGCGACCACCGTGCGGGTCGTCGTGTGTGTGCTCGCCCTCGTGGGCGTCGTCGTGGGTGTGGGAATGCCCGTCGTGCGAATGGGAATGGCCGTGATCGTGGGAATGTCCGTGGGTGTGCAGATGATCGGGCACCTGCGCGTTCGGGTCCACCAGCCGGGGCAGGGCGTCGAGCGCGCGGGTGAGGTCGCGGTCGTACTTGACGACGACGTTGGCGGTCTGCCCGAGGATGTCGGCGGAGAGTTCGTCGGCGCCGAGCACCGCGAGGGTCCGCGCCCAGTCAATCGCCTCGGAGATACTCGGCGCCTTGCGCAGGTCGAGTTCACGCAGCCCGCGCACGATCTCCACGAGTTTGGCCGCCAGTGTCTCGGCCAGGCCGGTGTTCTTGGACTTGATGATCTCCAATTCCCGGGTGGCGTCCGGGTAATCGAGCGACAGGTGCAGACACCGACGTTTCAGTGCCGCCGACAGGTCACGAGTGTTGTTGGAGGTCAACACGATCATCGGCTGATGCTTGGCGACGAAGGTACCGATCTCGGGTACCGACACCTGGTATTCGGCGAGGAGTTCGAGCAGCACCGCCTCGAGCGCCTCATCGGCGCGATCGACCTCATCGATCAGCAGGACGACCGGGCGTTCGCTGCGCACCGCCTCGAGTAGCGGCCGGGGGGCGAGGAAGCGCTCGGAGAAGAACACGCTCTCCTCGGCGCCGATGCGGTCGACCGCTTCCGACAGCGAGTCGGCGTCGGCGACCACCGCAGAGATCTTCTCCCGCAACACCTGGGTGTAGAGCAACTGCTTGCCGTAGTCCCACTCGTAGAGCGCGGTGGTCTCGTCCTGACCCTCATAACACTGCAGCCGCAACAGATCTCGGCCGGTCACCTCCGCCAGGGTCTTGGCGAGCTGCGTCTTGCCCACTCCTGCCGGACCTTCGAGAAGGACAGGTTTGCCGAGCCGGCTCTGCAGGAAGACGGTGGTCGCCAGACGTTGATCGGCCAGGTAACCCGCCTCGGCGAACCGGGCGACCACGTCGTCGACATCACGGAAGCCGTCACCCGAATCAGGTTGGCTCGCAGCATCTTCGACATGCGGGGCGACGGTGTCGTCGGTGGTGACGGTGGAGGTGGGCATCGATCTCTCCTGAGGTCTGGTGGATGTGGGCCGGCGGCCGGTGGCCACGCCGGTGATCACCCGAATTGGGGGCGTTCGGGTGACCACCGGCGTGTAGTGATGTGGGGACACGCTATTCGGGGCAGACACATCCCCACATCGGTCTTCATCGGCGACGCACCGCTCTTACGGGAGCAGTTCGTCGAGATCGCCGTTGACGCAGTGCTCGACGACCGGGCGAACGGTCTCGAAGGTGCACT
Source organism: Gordonia polyisoprenivorans (assembly GCF_017654315.1). Lineage (NCBI taxonomy): Bacteria > Bacillati > Actinomycetota > Actinomycetes > Mycobacteriales > Gordoniaceae > Gordonia > Gordonia polyisoprenivorans. The sequence continues at coordinate 2,894,461 of NZ_CP072203.1, read as the reverse complement.
CCTTGGGGTTGCCCGGGGTGCACGCGTCACCGAGCACGTGATTGGTCAGCGCGTCGATGGTGGCCGCGTCGGTGGTGATCTCCTTGCGGTTCTCGTAGTACTTCGTCGGGCCCTCACCGAGACGGTTCTTCGGGTAGGTGTTCTGCTTGACGTCGGCGAACTTCTCCACGATGCCCACGTCGCGCAACAACCGGATCGCCGCTTCGAGCGCGGCGTCGGCGGCCTGGACCTTGGTCATGCCGTGGGTGTCGACGCCCATCGCGTCGGCCATGTCGGCGAAGCGGTCGTACATGACCGGCATGTTGAAGGCCCACACGCGCGGCAGCGCAATGGCGTTGTTGAGTCCGTGGTGGGTGTCGAAGAACGCCGAGACCGCGTGGCTGATCGAGTGGATGATGCCGAGACCACCGGAGTTGAATGCCTGCGCGGCGATGTACTGCGCGTACATCATGCCCTCGCGGCCGGCGAGTTCGGTCGGGTTCCAGGTGGCCTCACGCAGGTGACGGGCCGTCATCCGGACCGCGTGCAGGGCGTTGCCCATCGACGGCGGGAAGTTCAGGCGCGACACATACGGTTCCGAGGCGTGGGCGAGCACGTCGAACCCACACTGCGCGGTGAAGGCGACCGGGCAGTCGTAGTAGAGCACCGGGTCGTCGATCGCCAGGGTGGTCACCGCCGCGTCGTCGAAGGCGACGTACTTGTGCGGCTTGTCGGGATCGGTTGTGGTGTCGGTGATCACGTAGGCCCACGAGGTCTCCGACCCGGTACCCGCGGTCGTCGACACCGCGATGTGCGGCGGGTTCTTGGGGTTCTCGCTCTTGTTGAAGCCCTCGAACTCGTTGACGTTGCGGCCGTCGTGCGCGACCGAGATGCGCGCACCCTTGCAGGCGTCGTGCGCCGAACCGCCACCGATGGAGATGAACGAGTCGCACTTCTCCGAGTTGTACAACGACACGGCGTCCATGACGTTGTAGTCCTTGGGGTTGGACTCGACCTGGTCGTACACGACGACCTCGAGGCCGTGGTACTTGCACGACTCCACGATCTTGTGGACGGTGTCGCTACCCCGCAGACCGGTGGTCATCACGAGGGTCTTCTTGAACCCGAGTTTGAGGGCCTCGGGGCCGATCATCTCGTGCGCGCCCGGGCCCATCATCGCGCGCGGGAACGGGTGAAACTCCTTGATGGGAAACGGTTTGAGTAGTTCGTCTACCTGCATCTGACCTGTCCTCCTTCATCCGACGCACACCGCGTGACGCCGACTTGAGCACCGGCGACGTTACGCGCGTCACACCGTGTGTCAGAAGTGTTGTGAGGCCAAACCGTCCCTATTGCACCGAGTGCCAACCGAAGGGCAGTGCGTCCCCTGCCCGAGTGGTCAGGGCGATGCTGGCCGCAGGGTCAGTCACCCTGACCGGCGCGCGTCGGCTCACGCGGAGGACTGAGCGGCGCGTGCCCGGCGCACCGCATCGATGTCGAAACCCCAGGGCATCTCGAGGCGATGCGCGGCAAGCAATTCCGTATCCGACAGGATGTCGTCGACGTCGCCGTCGGCGACCACCCGCCCGGCGTCGAGCACCACCGCGCGGTCACACAACTGCGCCGCATACAGCAGGTCGTGGGTGACCACGAGCATCGTCGTGTGCAGCGTGAGCAGGGTGTCGGCGAGCTCGCGCCGTGCCTGCGGGTCGAGGTTCGCCGACGGCTCGTCGAGAACCAGAATGTCTGGGCGACATGCCAATACGCTGGCGAGTGCGCCGCGTCGGCGCTGTCCGCCGGACAGGTGGTGCGGGCTTCGCCCCGCGTGCTCGGTCATCGAGACCGCCGCCAGTGCCTCCTGGACGCGGGCGGCGAGTTCGTCACCGCGCACCCCGAAGTTGGCCGGTCCGAATGCCACGTCCTCGGCAAGGGTGGGCATGAACAACTGGTCGTCGGGGTCCTGGAAGACCAGTCCCACGCGGCGTCGGACCTCACGCAGGGTGTCCTTGGCCACGCGGGACCCGTGGATGCTCACCGCCCCCGCGCTCGGCAGCAGAACTCCGTTGAGCTGCAGCATGAGTGTCGTCTTGCCCGCTCCGTTGGGGCCGAGCAGTGCGATCCGCTCGCCCGGTTCGACGACAAGATCGAGATGGTCGATCGCGAGGTGCCCGTCGGGGTAGGCGTAGCGCAGTCCGGCGATCTCGATGGCGGGGGTCATCGCAACACCCAGGCGGCCGCGGCGATCGTGGTCGCGGCCAGCGCGGGTGTCACGATCACCAACCACTGGCCGGCGCTCGCACGGGCCGTGCCCACCACCCCGGGCATCTCCGGGATCGTCCCGGTGAAACCCCTCGACATCATCGCCAGATGGACGCGCTCGCCGCGCTCGTACGAGCGGAGAAACAGCGCGCCAACACCTTTGGCGATCGCACCGATCTGGTGGATCGCTCGCGGTGAGTCCCCGCGGGCGACGCGCGCGATCTGCATGCGTCGGATCTCGGCGGACAGCAGATCGACGTAGCGCAGCATCATCACGAAGATCGGGGTGATCGACGCGGGCACACCGAGGCGGCTCAGCGCCACCGGCAGCTCCCGCGCCGGCGTGGTGGCAGCAAAGGTCAGCGACGCCGCCACGCCGAGCGAGCCCTTGATGACGATCCCCCACCCGGCATACAGCCCGGGCACCGACAACGAGAGCCCGGCGACGGCGACGCGCTCACCCCCTTCGGCGAAGGGCAGGAGCACCGCGAGGATGACGAACGGCACCTCGATCAGCATGCGCGGAGCGATCCACGCCGGTGAGATCCGGGCGACGACCCACACCGCGGCCACAACCGCCGCGAAACCCGCGTAGGGCCAGAACATCTCACGCGGAGTGGCCACCACTGCGAACACGAAGACGACCAGACAGACGATCTTCACCTCGGCGGGCGCACGGTGAACCGCGGAGTCGCCGGCGCGGTAGAGCGGGTGCGCGTGTCCGGCTCCCATCGACTCAGTCTCCCGATCCGGTCCCCGACCGGGCGACACCGGTACGAGCACGTCGAGCGCCGCCGATGATCCAGAACAGGCCCGCGGCAATCACGAGGGTGATCGCCACGCCGATCACCCCGGCGATCCCGTTGGTGTAGCCGATTCCACGAAAGCTGTAGTCGGCCAATGGCGATGACGCCATGGCATGGTCTGTCGCATGCTGCGCGATGCAGTCTCCGGTGAGTTGCTCGGCACCGTCGACCTCGGTCGTCTCGCACCCGCGCAGGGTGGTCGAGTCCAGACCGTCCGGTGACGAACTGGCCAGATAGGACACCAGGCCTGCGATGAGCAAGGCCACCACACCGAACGCGATGAGGAAAGTCCTGCGATGCACCCGGGGCGAGCGGTCGCCGTGATCGTCGGTGGTTCCGGTCGCGGTCATGCCGGTGCTCCGATCAGCGTGGCGGGAGAGTCGGTGCGGCGCAACAGATAGACGAGGTCGGGTCGGGCCCGGGCTACCGCCACCACGGTCGCCGCGGTGATCAGCCCCTCACCGACGCCGATCAACAGGTGCGTGCCCCACATGTAGCTCGCGACCGCGGTCATCGACGTCGCCGCCGCTCCACCGATCGCATATTCGACGACGAATCCGCTTGCCGCGCACACGGTCCCACAGAGTGCCGCGACGAAGGCCACCACGCCCAGGCCGGCGAGCGGGTGATCCGAGTGTCCCCGGCGACCGACACGCAGTAGCCGCGACGCGGCCACCGCGACGCCGTAGCCGACGAACGTCGAGATGAGAGCCATGTTGGTGAGGTTGGCTCCGAGGGCGGTGATGCCGCCGTCGGCGAACAGCAGGCACTGCACGATCAGCACGATCGCGATACACAACGCGCCGGTATAGGGCCCCACCAGGATTGCGGCGAGAGCACCTCCGAGCAGATGCCCGCTCACACCGGGGAGGACGGGGAAATTGATCATCTGGACGGCGAAGATGAAAGCGGCGACGAGGCCGGCCATCGGCACGGTCTTCTCGTCGAGGTCGCGGCGCGCACGCCAGGCACAGAAGGCCAGGCCGACCACGGCGATGACGCCGAACAGCAGCGAGGTCGGTGCGTTGATGATGCCGTCGCTCATATGCATGGCGACTGGGGTGGTGGACATGAGCAGTGCCCTTCGAGATCCCTGGAGGTACACGCCCGGACGGCGCGATACGGGAAACACTAAAAGCGGACATCACATCTGTCTACTTATTCAGATGTTGAGGTGCTCAGACTGTCCGACCGGTCAGGTGTGGTCCTGACCACAATTCGACGGCGCCATGTCGATTCGGATCGGCACGGCTCACGACTCGTGGTGGCCGGCCCCGATCCAGTGCAGGAGTTGATGAACGGTCTCGTCCTCGAGTCGGTAGCTGACCGAACGGCCCTGTCGGGTGGAGGTCACCCACCCCTGGTGCCGCAGCACGCGCAGGGCCTGCGACACCGCGGTCTCGGTCCGTCCCACCTCGGCGGCGAGATCACCGACGATGATGCCGGGCGTACGGTGCAGCACCAACAGGATCTCGAGGCGATGCGGATCGGACAACAGATCGAAACGACTCGCCCACGCGGCGATGTCGACCTCACCGGCCGGATCCGCGCTCATCCCCGGACCCGCTCGATGCCGCCACCGAGCCGGGTGAGGTTTTCCTCGAAGTTCGGGTATCCGCGGTCGATGTGTTCGATGTCGTGCACCTCGGTGACCCCGTCGGCGACGAGGCCGGCCAGGACCAATCCGGCGCCCGCTCGGATATCCGAACACCACACCGGGGCGCTCGAGAGACGCTCGATACCTCGCACGACGGCGTGATGTCCGTCGGTGCGGGCATCGGCCCCCAGGCGCACCATCTCCTCGACAAAACGGAAGCGTGCCTCGAATACGTTCTCGGTGATCACCGACATGCCGTCGGCGACCGCCGCGAGTCCGATGGCCATGGGCTGCAGGTCCGTCGGGAACCCGGGAAACGGGAGGGTGGACACGTTGACCGCGGTCGGCCTGCCCTCGTGACGTACCCGGAACCCGTCCGGCATGGTGTCCACCCGTGCACCGGTGTCGACCAGTTTGTTGAGGACAAGCTGTAGATGCGCGGGCGCGACCCCGCGAACCGTCACGTCACCGCCGGTCATCGCGGCGGCGATCCCCCAGGTGGCGCCGACGATCCGGTCGCCGATCACCCGGTGTTCGGTGGGATGGAGACGATCGACGCCGGTCACCGTCAGCGTCGAGGTACCGGCACCTTCGATGCGAGCACCCATCTGCGAGAGCATCACACACAGGTCGACGATCTCCGGCTCGCGGGCGGCGTTGTCGATCGTGGTCTGCCCGTCGGCGAGCACTGCGGCCATCAGGATGTTCTCGGTGGCCCCGACCGACGGGAACTCCAGGGCCACGGGCGCACCCACCAGCGCGTCTGCCTCAGCAACCACACAACCGTGCTCGATCGCACTGTGTGCGCCGAGAGCCCGCAGGCCGGCCTGATGCATATCAAGCGGTCGCGACCCGATCGCGTCCCCACCAGGAAGTGCGACGACCGCTCGGTGGCAACGCGCCATCAGCGGTCCCAGCACACATACCGAGGCGCGGAACTGTTTCACCGCGTCGAAGTCGGCGTGGTACTTCGGCTCGGCGGGTGCATCGATCACAACGGTGTCGCCGTCGATGGACACCGTCGCGCCCAACCCACGCAGCACGTCGGCCATCAGCGGTACATCGGCGATCTCCGGCGAATTGGTCAATGTGGTCGTGCCCTCGGCGAGCAGCGCGGCGGCCATCAACTTCAGGACGCTGTTCGTGGCACCGCCCACCGAGACCTCACCCTGCAGCCGGGCTCCCCCGGTCACCAGATAGCGATCAGTCACGTCAGACAGCTTATCCGCCCGTCACCGTCACCCCGGTGAGGCGCTAGATTCGGGACTTATGGCCGTTCATCTCACCCGCATCTACACGCGTACCGGCGACGACGGGACCACCGGGCTCAGCGACTTCTCGCGCGTATCCAAGACCGACCCGCGAGTGGTCGCCTACGCCGACTGCGACGAGGCCAATGCGGCGATCGGAGCGGCGCTGTCGCTGGGCGGATCGGTTCCCGACGACATCGCGACGGTCTTGCGGACGGTTCAGAACGACCTGTTCGACGCCGGCGCCGACCTGTCCACTCCAGTGGTCGAGGACCCGAAGTACCCGCCGCTGCGGGTCGAGCAGGACTACATCGACGCACTCGAGCGCTGGTGTGACGCGTTCGGCGAGCCCCTGCCGTCGCTGGACTCCTTCATCCTGCCCGGCGGCAGTCCCCTGTCGGCTCTGCTGCACCAGGCCCGAACCGTCACCCGCCGGGCCGAGCGATCGGCGTGGGCGGCGGTCGACGCCGACCCGGAGGCCACCTCGGTGCTCCCCGCGCGCTATCTCAATCGGCTCTCGGATCTGCTGTTCATCCTCTCGCGCGTGGCCAACCGGCCGCCGCACGGTGACGGCGACGTCACCTGGGTGCCGGGCGGTCAACGTCACCGGCCGGATGAGACGGCGTCGGACTGACCACCGCGTGATCGCGGAAGCTCTCAGGCGCTGCGGCGTTCGGCGCGAGCCGAACGCCGGGACTCCAGCCACGACTGGAATGCGGTGACCCCACCGGCGTCAAAGGCGATTTCATAGTCCTTGCCGACACCAGTACCGACGGATTGGTGCACGTGCAGGATGATCAAGCCCTCGAGGATGTCACGTTCGCTTCCGACGGCGCGTCGGCGCCCGGCGATTTCGATCGAACTCCGCGGCAGCGTATGTGACGGGCCCGGACGCAGAGAACTCAGCCGGAAATACCGCAGGGCTTCGTCGCTGTAGTGGACCGTGCCGTGCCGCCAGCCCTCGTCGACATCGGCCGGCAGGGTGCGGAGCAGCACCGGTGTACCGCCGCGACGCAGCTGGGCCACCCGATAGGCGAGCAGACCACAGACACACAAGGCGACGAGGAGCAGGACGCTCAGTGTGATCACGAGTTCGGACACCCTGGTGCACCTCCTCGTTGCCGCCCGGGACGCATCGGACCCGTCAGGTCGTGACGTGGCTGTGGTCGTGCGTTGGTCTCCTCCAGGATGCCACCCCGAAACAGCACACGACCGGCCACCCGCACTGGGGTGGCCGGTCGTGTCATCACTGTTGACGTGCTCGGCGGTCTAGGAGGCCAGTTGTTCGGCCGCGGACAGACGAGCCTGCGCGTGGTTGTACTCGTCGGAGCCGGGTTCGGCGGCCTCGAGTGCCGAGCGCTCGGCTGCGACGTCGACGTCATCGGCCCACTCGGCCGACTCGGCGAGGATTGTCACCGCCTGGCCCGTGATCGACAGGAATCCACCCTCGATCGCGGCCGCCTTACGCTCGCCGCTCTCCTCGACGATGACCACGTATCCGCCGGGCACCAATTGGCCCAGCAGCGGCTCGTGGTTGGCCATCACACCGAGTTCACCCACGGTCGTGCGGGCGATCACGAAGGTCGCCTCACCGGAGTACAGTTCGGCGTCGGCCGAGACCACCTCGACGTGGAACGCTTTGTCTGCCATGTCGATCCGCTACTTTCCGGCGATCTTCTCGGCAGCAGCCTCCACGTCGTCGAGTCCACCGCAGCTGTTGAACGCCTGCTCGGGATAGTGATCGAACTCGCCCTTGCAGACCCGGTCGAAGGCCTCGATGGTGTCGGCGAGCGGAACGACCGAACCCTTTTGGCCGGTGAACTTCTCGGCAACCAGGAAGTTCTGGCCGAGGAACTTCTGGATGCGACGTGCGCGCTGCACGGTCACCTTGTCCTCTTCGGAGAGCTCGTCCATACCGAGGATGGCGATGATGTCCTGCAGTTCCTTGTACTTCTGCAGGATGCGCTTGACCTCGTTGGCGACGCGGAAGTGCTCGTCACCGACAATCGATGCCTCCAGGATGCGCGAGGTCGACGTCAGCGGGTCCACGGCCGGGTAGATACCCAGCTGCGAGATCGGACGCGAGAGCTCGGTGGTCGCATCGAGGTGCGCGAAGGTGGTGGCCGGCGCCGGGTCGGTGTAGTCGTCGGCGGGGACGTAGATCGCCTGCAGCGAGGTGATCGAGCGACCCTTCGTCGAGGTGATCCGCTCCTGCAGCTCGCCCATCTCGTCGGCGAGTGTGGGCTGGTAGCCCACGGCGGACGGCATGCGGCCGAGCAGCGTGGACACCTCGGAACCGGCCTGGGTGAAGCGGAAGATGTTGTCGATGAACAGCAGCACATCCTGGTGCTTGACGTCACGGAAGTACTCCGCCATCGTCAGCGCCGACAGTGCCACGCGCATACGCGTGCCCGGCGGCTCGTCCATCTGACCGAACACCAAGGCGGTGTCCTGGAGGACGCCCATCTCCTCCATCTCGAGGTGGAGGTCGGTGCCCTCACGGGTGCGCTCGCCGACACCGGCGAACACCGAGGTGCCGGAGAACTCTCGGGCAATACGGGTGATCATCTCCTGGATGAGCACGGTCTTGCCCACACCGGCGCCACCGAACAGGCCGATCTTGCCGCCCTTGACGTACGGGGTCAGCAGGTCGATGACCTTGATGCCGGTCTCGAGGATCTCGGTCTTGCCCTCGAGCTCGTCGAAGGCCGGCGGCTTGCGGTGGATGCCCCACTGCTCGCCGTCGCGACCGAGTCCCGGGGTGTCGAGGCAGTCACCGAGGGCGTTGAACACGTGTCCCTTGACGACGTCGCCGACGGGGACGCGGATCGGGTAGCCGGTGTCGGTGACGGTGGCACCGCGCACCAGACCGTCGGTCGGCTGCATCGAGATGGTGCGAACGAGGTTGTCGCCGAGGTGCTGCGCGACCTCGAGGGTCAGCGTCTTGGCGACCGACTCGAGCTTCACCTCTGCGTGCAGGGCGTTGAACAGATCCGGGATCGATCCCCGCGGGAATTCGACGTCGACCACGGGGCCGATGATGCGGACGATCCGGCCGTCGGCCGACCCCGACGACTGCGAGGCTGGGGTTTCTACTGCTGCGGTCATGGTGGTTGGATACTTCCTCTTGTCGAAAGATTGTGTCCGGCGGGGTTCGTCTCGGCTAGTTCGCCAGGGCGCTCGAGCCGCCGACGATCTCGCTGATCTCCTGGGTGATCTGGGCCTGACGGAGCTGATTGGCCTCACGTGAGAGCGAGGTCGACAGTTCCTCGGCGTTGTCGGTGGCCGCCTTCATCGCGGTCCGCCGCGCCGCCGACTCCGACGCCGAGGAGTCCAGCAGCGCCGCATAGACGCGAGTGGCCACATAACGCGGGAGTAGCGCCTCCAGCAAGGACTCCGCACTCGGTTCGAAGGTGTAGTTGCGCGACTCGGTGTCGACCTTGTCGGCCTCGCCGTCGCTCTGATCGGCCTCGTCGTCCTCGGTGACGACCAGAGGCGCCATCCGTCGAACCTCGGGAACCTGCGTCAGCATCGAGACGAACCGGGTGTAGACCAGGTGCAGTTCGTCAACACCCTCCAGTGTGCCCTCGCCGTCGGGGATCTCGACCTCTTCGCCGCTGCCGGCGACGAACAGGTCCACCAGGAACTTGCTGGCGACCGACGCGTCGGAATACTCCGGTGACTGCGAGAAACCGGTCCACGCCTGGGCGTAGTCGGCACCCCGGAAGGTGAAGTATCCGACGCCCTTCTGCCCCATCACGAAGATCACCGGCTCCTTGCCCTCCTCGCGGAGCAACGCGAGGAGTTCCCGGGTGGCCCGCAGCACGTTGGCGTTGTAGCCACCGCACATGCCACGGTCACTGGTGATCACCAGAACGCCTGCCCGCTTGGGGTTCTCGCGTTCCTGCAACAACGGGTGATCCAGCGACCCGGCGCTGCTCGCGAGTTCGGAGAGCACCTTGGTCATCTCCGTCGCGTAGGGCTTGGCAGCTGCGACGCGAGCCTGGGCCTTGGTGATGCGCGAGGTCGCGATCAGCTCCTGGGCCTTGGTGATCTTCTTGGTCGACTGAACCGACCGGATGCGTGAGCGCAGCTCACGGATGCTTGCCACGAGCCCTCACCCCTTCCTTGCCATCAGTGTGCCTTGCCGGGCCATCAGTGTGCCTCGCAGGCTTCGGCGGCCATCGGTGCCACGAAGGCATCGGCAGCGCTGGTTGAGTCGATCACTTGCGAATCTTGATCTCTTCTTGAGCGACGTCCTCGGAGTCCATCGCCGCCACCTCGGCCTCGTTGACCACGCGCTTGCCGTCGTGGGTGAGGTAGCTGTTCTTGAACTTGTTGGTCTCGGCGACCAGCGCCTCGGCCTCGTCGTCGGAGAGCACCTTGCCGCCGGCGATCGAGTCGTAGACTCCCTTGGCGTTGTGATGCAGGTGCGAGAGGAGCTGCGTCTCGAAGTTGCGCACGTCGTCGACCGGCACCGAATCGTAGTGTCCCTCGCCGCACAGGTAGATCGAGACGATCTCGTCCTCGACCGAGTAGGGGCTGTACTGATCCTGCTTGAGCATCTCGACCCAACGGGCGCCACGCTCGAGCTGAGCCTTCGACGCGTCGTCGAGGTCGGAGGCGAATGCCGAGAACGCCTCGAGCTCACGGAACTGCGCCAGTTCCAGACGCAGCGAACCGGACACCTTCTTCAGACCCTTGGTCTGCGCGGCACCACCGACGCGCGACACCGAGGTACCGACGTTGATGGCCGGGCGAACGCCCTTGTTGAACAGGTCGGATTCGAGGAAGACCTGGCCGTCGGTGATCGAGATGACGTTGGTCGGGATGAACGCCGACACGTCGTTGGCCTTGGTCTCGATGATGGGCAGACCGGTCATCGAGCCACCGCCGAGCGCGTCGGAGAGCTTCGCGCAACGCTCCAGCAGACGCGAGTGCAGGTAGAAGACGTCACCCGGGTAGGCCTCGCGGCCCGGCGGGCGGCGCAGCAACAGCGAGATCGCGCGGTAGGCCTCGGCCTGCTTGGTCAGGTCGTCGAACACGATCAGGACGTGCTTGCCCTGATACATCCAGTGCTGGCCGATGGCCGAACCGGTGTAGGGCGCCAGCCACTTGAAGCCCGCCGAATCCGAGGCGGGCGCGGCGACGATGGTGGTGTACTCCATCGCGCCGGCTTCTTCGAGAGCCGTCTTGACGCCTGCGATGGTCGAACCCTTCTGACCGATCGCGACGTAGATGCACCGAACCTGCTTGGTCTCGTCGCCCGACTCCCAGTTGGACTTCTGGTTCAGGATGGCGTCGACGCAGACGGCGGTCTTACCGGTCTTGCGGTCACCGATGACGAGCTGACGCTGTCCGCGGCCGATGGCGGTCATCGCGTCGATGGCCTTGATGCCGGTGGCCAGCGACTCCTCGACCGGCTGACGCTCGAGGACCGAGGCGGCCTGCAGTTCGAGCACACGCTGCTCGTCGGCCTCGATGTCGCCGAGGCCGTCGATCGGGGCGCCGAGCGGGTCGACGACGCGACCGAGGAACTTGTCACCGACCGGAACCGAGAGCACCTCGCCGGTCCGGCTGACCTGTGCGCCCTCTTCCAGGGTCTCGTAGTCACCGAGGATGACCGCGCCGATCTCGTCCTCGTCGAGGTTCAGCGCCACGCCGAGCACACCGCCGGGGAACTGCAGCAGCTCATTGGCCATTGCGCTCGGCAGGCCGCTGACGTGGGCGATGCCGTCTGCGGTATCGGTGATGATGCCGACCTCGTCGCGCGAGGCTTCGGCGTCGAACGACGAGACATATTGCTCGATCGCTCCCTTAATCTCGTCTGCTGAGATCGTCAACTCCGCCATGGGTTCTCGTCTTCCTTGCTCAGTCCGTGCAGTGGTTCGTGGTGGGTGGTGCGTCGGCGCCGATCGACCGGAATGGTTCCAGCCGACCGGCTCACGATCAACGCGGCAGCGTCTCGGTCGCCTTCGCCAGTCTCGTGGCGATGTCGGCCTCGATCACCTCGTCGCCGACGCCGATGCGAAGGCCGCCGATGATCGACTCGTCGACCTCGGTCTGGACCGAGATCGTGCGGTGGTAGATATTGCCCAGCACCTGTGCCAGGCGGGTGCGCTGCTCATCGGTCAACTCGACCGCGGACACCACATGCGCGACGATCTCCCCGCGACGGGCGGCGGCCAACTCGGCCAGATGCGCCACCGCGGTCTCCGACGGCTGTCCGTGCAGCAACGCGACGGTGTGCGAGAGCAGATACCAGGTGTGCGGACCGACCTGATCGCCGATGAGCGAACGCAGCAACTCCACGCGGCCTTCCGCCGGACGCTGGAAATCTGCGAGCAGCGAAGCGAATTCGGGGTTGGCATCGAGGATCCGGCCGATACGGAACAGCTCATCCTCGGTCTGCTCGATGGTCCCGTCGCGCTCGGCGGCGGTCAGTACGATCAGCGCGTTCTGCCGACGCAGCGCGGTCACGAAGTCGAGGCTCTGCGACCACCGCTTGGCGGCGGCCGAGGCCACCGTCTCCACGACGATCGGGGCGACCTTGCCATCGAGCAGGGTGTGCACCATCTGCTTCTTGCCTGCGTCGTTGTCCTCGTCCTCGGTCAGCTTCTTGCGCAGGACCGGGTTGTCGAGCAGGAACTTGATGACCGAGGCCATGTCCTCCGACGCCGACGTCAGCGCCTTCGCGTCGAGATCCTTGGCCGCCGACTCGAATTCGGCGCCGACGGCGCGCGCCGCGTCCCGGCTGGTGGCGTGCAGCGAGTGCAGACCTATCAGTTCCGAGCTGGCCGGTACCGAGGAATCGGCCTGCCCGGCGGCCATGCCGTCGAGCTCACTGATGGCCCGGTCGATGGCCGCCGACTGGTTGTCGGCCGACGAGAGATGCCGTCGGACGAGCTCGCCTGCGCCGTCGACGGCGTTGAGTCCGAGTTCCAGCCGCAGTTGGCGGACAAGGCTGGTCCGGGCCAATTCGGCCTGTGACTTGCCGTGCTCGCTGATGCGCCGGACCTCCGCGTCGGCGAGGGCCTTGAGGTCCTCTTCGATCGACTTCGCGTCGTCGAGCGCACCCGCGTGGAGCTCCTTGGCCTCCGCCTCGGCCTTTTCGACCGCGCGGTCGTGAGCGACCCGCGCGTCCTCGGCCCGGCTCTTGGCCTCGTCGCTTTCGACGATCTGCTGACTGATCGCGTCCTTCTGGGCGAGGACCGCCTTGCGCAGCGGCGGCAACACCCACTTGACGAAGATCGCGACGATGACGAGGAAGCCGACGAGCTGCCCGATGAAAATGTCCACGGTTACTTCACCGTCCCGCTCTGCTGGGCCCCGGCACCGGCCGAGGCGACGTCGGTTCCCAGAACGCGGCCGGCCAGTGCCTCCGACAGCCGACTCACGTCCTGCTTGGCGGTTGTGACCGCCTTGTCCGCCTCCACCTTCAGATCCGCCGAGATCTTGGCGAGTGCGGCATCGGCCTCTTCGGTGGCCTTGTGCTTGGCCGCCGACACATGCTCGTTGCCGCGGGCGCGGGCCTCGTCACGGATGCCGGTGGCATCGCCACGGGCTTCCTTCAGACGTGCCGCGTACTCCCGGTCGGCGTCCGCATAGCTCGCCGCCGCGGCCTTGTTGTCCTCGACCGTCTTGGCCACCCGCGCGTCACGCTCGTCGAGCACCTCGAGGATCGGAGGAACGACGAAGGTACGGATGACGACCAGGACGACGATGAAGATCAGCAGGCACGCGATCAGAGTGGCGTTCGGGATGAGGAAGTTGGACGTCTTCTCCCCGGCTTCTTCTGCGGCGAGACTCATCATGTTGGATGTCCCCTATCGGGATTGCGAACTACGAGCAGCTGAACGGACGACGCTTCGACTCAGGACGCGCCGTAGGTCTGAGCCGGGTTGGCGAACACGAACAGGGCCATGAACGCCAGGTTGATGAAGTAGGCCGCCTCGACCAGACCCACGGTGATGAAGAACGGGGTGAACAGACGTCCCTGGGCCTCCGGCTGCCGGGCGATGCCGGCGATGAGCTGCGAACCGGCGATACCGTCGCCGATGCCCGCACCGATCGCGCCGCCGCCCATGATGAGGCCGCCGCCGATCAACGCGCCCATGCTAACCAGATTCGGATCCATTGAGATCTTTCCTTTCGGGTGGAACTGGCACTCTTGGTTGCCAGGTCTGTGGGTCCGGTCGGCCGGGCCGACCTTTTCTATTGGGGTGTGGTTCTTACGGTTGTCCTGCAGTGGCCGACGCTCGCCATCAGTAGGCGTCGGCCGGTGGTTCTAGTGGTGCTCGTCTTCCATCGCCTGGCTGAAGTACAGGATCGTCAACAGGGCGAAGATGAAGGCCTGGATGAGGCCGATGAACATGTCGAAGGCTTTCCAGATCGCGTTCGGCGCCCACAGGATGTATGCGGGGAACAGTGCGATCAGGGCGACCATGACGCCACCGGCGAACAGGTTGCCGAAAAGTCGGAGAGACAGCGAGAGCGGCTTGGCGATCTCTTCGATGATGTTGATCGGTGCCAGACCTGCTGCGTGCCCCTTGACCAGCTTGCCCAGGTGGCGCAGCGGACCGCGACGGCGCATGCCGGCCGCGTGGTACCAGACGAAGACGAAGATCGCGAGCGCGTAGGTGAAGTTGGCGTCGCCCGAGGCCGGCTTGATGAGCTCGTGGGTCGCGCCACTGTCGACGCCGTACTGCACCGGCAGCACCGAGAACCAGTTGACGATCAGGATGTAGGTGAACAAGGTGACCGCGAGCGGCAGCACGAACGGGGCGATCTTCATACCGATCGCGCTCTCGATCTGGCTGCGCATCTGCACGGTGATGACCTCGAAGTACAGCTGCACGGTGTTCGGCCGGCGCGAGGTCATCCTGGCCTTGACGAAGAATGCGAGCGCGATCACGATCAGCGCGGCGATCGCCGAGGCGATGATCGTGTCGAGATTCCAGGTCATGCCCAGCCATTCCACCTCTTGGTGGTGGCCGACCTCGATCTTGGCCTCAGCCAGGTACAGCGCATCAGACGGTGCGGTCATAGCTGCTTACGAAGTCCTTTCATCACCGGAATCACCGTGTTGAGGACCAGGACAACCTGGCCAAGGGCGAGTCCGAACATCACGCCCAGCCCCTCGGGCCGGACCAGAATGGCTGCGGCCAATGCCAGCACGGTGATCACACCGAGCCGCAGCGCGGAATTGACGGCCAACAGTTTCTTACGGGGGTCCGCTTCGGCAGCCACGCGCGAGACGGCCATCGTCACCATCTTCGCGTTGACGAGAACCGCCGCCACACCCACCGCGAAGAAGATCGCAAACAGGAAGTGCCCCACGTAAATCGATACGCCCGCCACGATCAGCGTGAACGCACCGGCGATGATCCCAGGTCGCACCAGGCCGGTGGGGGCGGCCGGGTAATACACGGGAGCGGAGTCCGGGGCAGATGTCGTCATCAGCCTCTCCTCACCTCTCGTTGGAACCCTCCGTGCGGCACACAGGACGGCACACGGGATCGGGCGTACCCACTGGCAGCCGAGAGCAACCGAGCGTACGCTCCGCGTTGCTGTGACCCTACCAAGCACCGTGACCGCCACCACCAGGGGGTGCGAGACCGCGGAGCAGGTAGGTGAATCGGCGTGGAACCGCCGATCCGTTGCCGACGGCACCGTGCCCACCGTCGAACTACTACGTCTCATAGTACATGGTCTTTACCATCGGGTTACCTGCCCCCACGGACAGGTGCGCCTCAGTGCCCGCCGCGCCCGCCGACCACCGGTCCCGCGTGCGCGGTGCGCATCTGCGCGATCCGGCGGGACAGGCGCGGGGCCATGGTCACCAGCATCGCCAGCACCAGCCCTCCGGCGAAGGCCGGCGCGACGACCGCCATCGGAAACAATGTGCTCGCCGCCGCCGAGAACGCCAGGATCGCAACCCACAGATAGATGATCACGGCGACCCGTCGCTGCGAATGACCGAGCTCGAGCAACCGGTGATGCAGATGCATCTTGTCCGGCGTGTAGAAACCGACCCCGGCGCGGGTACGGCGAACGATCGCCATCAGCATGTCGAGCATCGGCACGAAGACGATCGCGGCGACGAGGATCAGCGGCAACAGCAACGTGAACACGTCCGCCGGACCGTAGGCATAGACCGCGATACGACCCGAGGCGCTGGTCGAGGCGGCCGCGAGCATCAACCCGATCAGCATGGCCCCGGAGTCACCCATGAAGATCCGCGCGGGCGAGAAGTTGTGCGGTAGGAAGCCCAGGCAGGCACCGGCGAGAACCACTGAGATCAGCGCAGGCGGGTAGTAGCTGACGTCGCCGCCCTGGTCACGGAGCAGTCCCAACGAGAACAGGCAGATCGCCGACGCCGCGATGAACCCCAGACCGGCGGCCAGACCATCGAGCCCGTCGACGAAGTTCACCGCGTTGATGGTGGCGACGGTGATCACGACGGTCAGCAACCCGGACTGGAATGGGTCGAGGACCACCGTGCCGATGTCACCGAAGGGCACCGGGAACTGGATCCAGCTGACCCCCATCACCACCATCACCCCGGCGGCGGTGAGCTGACCGACGAACTTGGTCAGCGCGTCCAGACCCCATCGGTCGTCGATCGCGCCGACGATGACGATCACCGCGCCCGCCGAGATCACCGCCCCGATGTCATTGGTGTAGGCGAAACCCCGGTTGAGCGCGGGTAGGTTCGCGGCCAACGCGACCGCGGCGACCATCCCGGCGAACATCCCGAGGCCGCCGAGACGCGGGGTCGGGATGACGTGCACGTCCCGTGCGCGTGGCACGGCCACCGCTCCGATCTTGATCGCGAGGACCCGCACTGCCGAGGTGAGCAGGTAGGTGACGGCCGCCGCACCCAATCCCACGAGCAGCAGCTCGCGGAACGGCACACCGAGCCCCTCGCCCACCCCGGGCGCAGCCAGTGCCGCGAACGTGTGCGCCACGCCGGGATCAGCCACGCTCATCGATGACCTCGCTCGGTGGCGCGCAAGGTCGAGAGGGGTTCCGGCACGCGAACAGGCTACCCGGCGAGCAACTCGGCGACCGAGCCGCGGATTCGAGCGTGTTGGGACGGATCGGACAATGCGGCGACCATCCAGTCGGCGATCTGCGTCATCGTGCCGGCGTCTGCGCCGGCGAGGGTCGCGATCGGGGTGCCGATGCGAATGGCCGAACCCTCGGCGACCGGCCGCGGGTCGAACGGGAGCACGGCCTTGTCGACGACGATCCCGGCACCGTGCAGGCGCTGCTGGGCCTGCACCCCGCTCAGCCCGGTCGTCGAGACGTCGACGACGGCGAGATGGGTGTCGGTGCCGCCGCTGACGATGCGTAGCCCGCGCTCGGTGAGTGCGGCGGCGAGCGCCCTCGCGTTCTCGACGGTCGCGGACGCGTACCGCGCATGCGCTGCCGTGGCCGCCTCGGCGAACGTCGCGGCTTTGGCCGCGATCACATGCATCGACGGAGCGCCCTGGGTGAACGGGAAGACCGCCTTCTGCAGCGCTGCACGATGACGGTCGGCGCCCAGCAGCAGCCCCCCGCGTGGACCACGCAGCACCTTGTGGGTGACCATGGTCACGACATCGGCGTGGGGTACCGGGCTCGGCGCCACCCCGCCGGCCACCAAACCACCCAGGTGCGCGGCGTCGACCCACAGGATGCACTCGGCCTCGTCGGCGATCTGCCGAAGAGTCGGATAATCGAACAGCCGTGAATAGGTCGCCGACCCGGCGACCAGCAACCGCGGACGGTGCAGCAGCGCGAGATCACGGATCTGGTCGTAGTCGACGAGTTCGTCGGCCTCACCGACGGCGTATCGGATGGTGGTGAACCACCGACCGGAGAAGTTCGCGCGCGAACCGTGCGTCTGATGGCCCCCGTGATCGAGTCGCAGTGACAGCACCGGGTCGCCCGGCTGGGCGAACGCCGCATAGACCGCCGACGCCGCCGCCGTCCCCGATACCGGCTGCACGTTGACATACGCGGCGCCGAACAACGAGGCGGCACGGGCGATCGCCAGTTCCTCGATCTCGTCGACCACCTCGCACCCGCCGTGATAGCGCGCGCCCGGATACCCCTCGGCATAGGTGTCGGCCAGTGGTGTCGCGAGAATGCGGTGAACCGCGGAACTCGCGATCGTCTCCCCCGCGACCAACTGCAATGTCTGCGCGCGACGCCGCGTTTCGCGGTCGATCAGCGTGGCGAGTTCGGCGTCGATCGCATCGTCGCCGACACCCATCACCGGATCGGACCCGTCATTGCTACACCAGGCTCGCCGGGTCGACGTCGAGGACCTCGGCGATGTCGTCGGCGCTCACCGCGCCCTGCCGAAGGATGCGAGGCGCCCGGCCGGTCAGATCGACAATCGTCGAAGCCTGCGCTTTCGGAGAAGGCCCGCCGTCTAGATAGACCGACACCGAATCACCGAGCTGAGTACGGGCCTCCTGTGCGGTCGTCGACGGCGACTGGCCCGAGACATTGGCGCTCGACACCGCCATCGGCCCGACGTCACGCAGGATCTCGATGGCCACCGGATGCAGCGGCATACGCAACATCACGGTGCCGTCGGTATCGCCGAGATCCCACGCCAGTGACGGCGCCTGCTGCACCACCAGCGACAACCCGCCCGGCCAGAATGCCTCCACGAGCGCACGCGTCGCGGAGCTGACACCGAGAACGAGTCCGTCGACGGTGTGCCAGGAGCCGACGAGTACCGGAACAGGCATGTCGCGGCCCCGACCCTTGGCGGCCAACAGCTCTGCAACAGCCTCGGAATCAAATGCGTCGCAACCGATTCCGTACAGAGTGTCGGTGGGCATGACGATCAGCCGGCCGGACTTGGCGGCACCGACCGCCGCCCGGATTCCGGTGGCTCGCTGGTCGGGATCGGCGCAGTCGAAAAGTGAGCTCACCGGTCCATCCTCGCACGGGCCGTGACAAATCTCGGACGCCCGGCGAGATCCTCGTGCTCACGCACCTCGTCGAAGACACCCGATCCCGCCAACACCCCGACCACCGATGCCGACGTCGTGTCATCGTGTTCGATCCCGACCCGGCCACCGGCCCGCAAGATCTGCGCGATCACCCCGACCATCGGGGTGATCACCGACATACCGTCATCGCCACCGAACACCGCTTCGGCCGGGTCGGCCCGCACCTCCTGCGACACCGTCACGCCCGTGGGGACATACGGAGGGTTGCTCACCACCAGGTCCACCGGACCGCCGACCATCTCCGACACCGCGGCAGGATCGGTTGCGTCGCCGAGGTGAACGTGGACGCGGTCGGCGACCCCGGCGCCATCGACGTTGCGGCGCAACCACTGTGCCGCGATCGGTGAGCGCTCCACGGCGTACACCCGGGCCCCCGGCAGCGACACGGCCAGCGCGATCGCCAGCGCCCCACTGCCGCTACAGAGATCGACGATCGTGGGACTTTCCCCCTCAGCCACCTCGAGCGCCCACGCGTAGAGCAACTCGGTCTCCGGGCGCGGGACGAACACGCCCGGCCCGACAGCGAGCTCGACCGGCCCGAACGACGCCGACCCGGTGAGATACTGCAGCGGAATCCGACGGCCGCGCGCGGCGACGAGATCGTCGTAGTCCCTGGCCACCGCGTCAGAGATGTCGTCCACGAGCAACAGCCGACCCCGGGAGACGCCGAGGACATGGGCCAGCAGCCACTGCGCGTCAGCGGCCGGCGAATCAACCCCCGCGGACGCGAGAAGCGCGGTCGCCGAAGCGATCGCGTCCCGTACCGAACGGGTCACTGCGCCTCGAGACGCGCCTGCCGGTCAGCCGCGACGAGCGCATCGAGCAAAGCATCCATGTCGCCGCTCAGCACGGCATCGAGATTGCTCGCCTTGTAGCCGATGCGGTGATCGGTGATCCGGTTCTCCGGGAAGTTGTAGGTACGGATCCGTTCGGAACGATCGACGGTGCGGATCTGCGCCGCCCGCCCCTCGGCGGCCGCGGCCTGCGCCTCTTCCTCGGCCGCGGACTGCAAACGGGCGGCGAGCACCTGCATGGCACGCGCCTTGTTCTGCAGCTGCGAACGCTCGTTCTGGCAGGTCACCACGATCCCGGTCGGAAGGTGGGTGATGCGCACCGCCGAGTCGGTGGTGTTGACGCCCTGCCCACCCTTACCCGACGAGCGATACACGTCGATCCGCAGATCCGACTCGTCTATCGCGACCTGCTCCACCTCGTCCGGTTCCGGATAGATGAGCACCCCGGCCGCCGACGTGTGAATGCGCCCCTGCGACTCGGTGACCGGCACCCGCTGCACGCGGTGCACACCGCCCTCGAACTTCAATCGCGACCACACCCCGTCCCGCGACACCTCACGCGAGCGAATCGACATCGTGGCTTCCTTGTAGCCGCCGAGATCGGACTCGGTGATACCCAGCATTTCGGCCTTCCACCCGTGCCGCTCGCAGTACTTCAGGTACATGCGCGCCAGATCGGCGGCAAACAACGCCGACTCCTCGCCGCCCGCACCGGATTTGATCTCGAGCACCACGTCGTCGGCATCGTGCGGGTCACGCGGGGCGAGTAAATCGGTCAGTGTCGCATCGAGTTCTGCCACCGTCTCCTCGAGCGCCGGGATCTCCTCGGCAAACGCAGCATCATCGGCGGCGAGCTCCCTTGCGGCCGCGAGATCGTCACGCGCGGACTGCAACCGGGCATGGGTCGCCATGATCGGCGCCAACTCGGCGAACCTCTTGCCCACGCGACGCGCCGTCGCCGGATCGTCATGCAACGACGGATCGGCGAGCTGGGTCTCCAAACCCGCATGCTCGGCGAGAATGTCATCGATGGCGGTTCCTTTGGCGCGGACTCCGTCCGCGCGTGCACCTGCGCCTTTACTCACCGCTCTTCGTCCTCATCACGTCGTCGCTGCGCTCCTCGCTCTTCCTCCTGCATCGCGGCGCGGCGCAGTGCCTTTGGCACCGGCTCCGCCGGTGCGGTGTTCGCGCCCTACTGCACCGCTCTTCGTCGTCATCGCCTTGTCGCTCCGCTAGCACCATTGGCACCGGCTCCGCCTGTGCGTGCACCCGCGCCTTCAGTCACCGCTCTTCGTCCTCATCACGTCGTCGCTGCGCTCCTCGTTCTTCGTCCTGCATCGCGGCGCGGCGCAGTGCCTTTGGCTCAGCGATCACCGCCACGGGCCGTGCAAAGACAAACGACGCCCGGCCGGTTCGTGCTGAACCGGGCGGGCGTCGTCGACGGGTCTACTTGGCGGCGTCGGCCTTCTTGCGCTTGCCGTAGCGAGCCTCGAACTTCGCGACGCGACCGCCGGTATCGAGGATCTTCTGCTTGCCCGTGTAGAACGGGTGGCACTGCGAGCAGACTTCCACGTTGATGCGACCGTTGGCAGCGGTGCTGCGGGTCTCGAACGTGTTGCCGCAGCCGCACACGACGGTGGTCGCGTGGTAATCGGGATGGATTCCCTGCTTCATCTCTGGTGTCCCTTTCTCGTGGTCGCCGGGTCACCGACGCGGATCGTCGGTGTGAACCGGAACCGGACTCGACCGATCAGTATGCCACGCGTACCGCACCGGACCGAAATCGTCGGTGACCGGTGATGACGTGACCCACCGAAGGGTTCATCGGGCTTAACAGAGCAACCCCCGGGTCCATTCCCGCCACGGAACACATATTTAGGGCACACTCATATTGGTAAGGCTTGGCTAAGTTATAGTGCCTCTGATGTTCGCTTCGCCGTCGCAGCGGACATCGCCGACCGGCCACTCGGACGTCACCGCCGAGGCCGGCACATCGAGTGGACACCCGGGCACACGAGGAGACGAATGCAGGCCGATCGGCACGGTCACCAGCAACTGCTGGTCGACCCCAGCGACGAGAAGAGCAGTTGTGGGGTGGGCTTCATCACCCGCAAGGACGGCGTCCAGAAGCACAGCGTGATCGAGAAGGCGCGTGCCGCACTGTGTTCGGTACCCCACCGCGGCGGCATGTCCGCACTGGGCGTCGGCGACGGCGGCGGTATCTGCATCGACCTGTCGCAGCGGTTCTTCCGCAAACTCACCGGTCGGCCCGACCTGCGCCTCGGCCAGTTCTGCGTGGGCAACTTCTTCTTGCCGAGCACCGAGGAGGCCGCGGCCAAGGCCACCCGCCTGATCGAGCGCACGATGGCCGACCGCGGATTCACCGTGTTGCGTGTGCGCGACGTACCGGTCGACAACACGGTGCTCCGCGAGGCCGCCGTCGACTTCCAGCTCCCGATCCGCCAGTGGATCTTTGCGGCACCGCAGCCATGCCCCGAGCCGGTGGACCTCGACCGTCTCGTCCAGCAGGCGCTGCTGCACATCGAGGCGATCGGCTACACGGCACCCGCGCTTGCCGGGCTCTATCCGCTCTCGCTGTCGGCACGCACCCAAGTCCTCAAAGGACGACTGTCCTCCCCCGAGGTCATCGACTACTTCCTCGACCTCGCCGACCCCGATCATCGCGTGCACACACTGTTCTTCCACACACGCTTCTCCACCAACACCGACCCGCACCCCACGATGGCGCAGCCGTTCCGGTTCCTCGCGCACAACGGCGAACTCAACACCGACAAGAAGAACCGCATCGCCCAGGTCACCGCTGCCGCGGCTACCCGACGGCCCATCGTGCGTCCACCCGGCCAGTCCGATTCCAGCCGCCTCGACCAGACCGTTGCCGCACGGGTGATCAACGACCAAACCGACCTGGTGACGGCAATCGTGTCGATGATGCCGCCGGCATGGGAGAACGATCCGACGCTGTCGGAGCGTGTCCGGGCGATGTTCGAGTACTTCTCGCTCTACGAGGAGAAGAACGACGGACCCGCGGCCGTCGTCTTCGGTGATGGCACGATCATCGGCGCGCGACTGGACCGCCTCGGCTTGCGGCCGCTGCGCACCGTCGAGACCACCGATTACCTGTGCGCCTTCTCCGAAGCCGGGCAGGTCGACTTCGATCCCGAGACCGTGATCGCCCGCGGCCGCGTCTCCGCGGGCGGGATGATCTACTACGACCATCGCGAGCATCGCGTCTACACCACCGCCGACGCCTACGAAAAGCTTTCCGCGGCACAGGATTACCCCGCGTTGCTGCGCGCGGCCAAGGTCGATCTCGCCGATCTCGCCGATATCGCCGCAGCGCACACCTCGGGTGAGTTCTCGTCGAACAGCTTTGGGTCCACCGCGGCCGAGCGCGATCTCAGCGACCATCAGCGCTACCGCGCCTACTACCTCGATCAGGAGAGCTTCCGGTACTTCACCGACCCCATGCTCACCGACGGCGTCGAGCGGGTATCCGCGATGGGCTTCGGCAACGCCATCAATCCGCTGACCAACGTCGAACCCAATGTGTCACGGTTCTTTTCGCAGCGATTTGCGCAGGTGACCAATCCACCGTTGGACTCCATCCGGGAGGCCGACGGGATGACCCTGCGGGTCGCACTCGGCCGCCGCCCGGACATCAACGTGGAGCCGGACCGGTCCGAAGGACGCCAGATCGTGCTCGGCACACCGATTCTCACCGCCGGCGACCTCGGAGTGCTGATGGCACAGTCGGAATCACCGGTGCAGGTCTTCGATGCGACATTCCAGCGGGGTGTCGACGCCGACGCCGATCGCATCCACCTCGTCGAATCGATCGACCGTCTCGGGGCTCGAATCGTCGAGTTCGCCTCGGCCACCGGCGGTATCGCTGTCCTCAGCGATACCGGGATCGGTCCCGAACGGGCGGCACTGCCGATGATCTTCACGGTGTCGGCGGTCAATCAGCAACTCATCTCCGCCGGCATGCGCCTGCGGATCTCGCTCGTCGTCGACACCGGCCAGGTCGAATCGTCGCATCATCTCGCCGCGATCCTCGGTTTCGGTGCCGCCGCGGTGCATCCACACACGGTGGCCCGGCGGGCACCCGACGAGGAGGGGTTCGCCCGGTGGCGCAAGGCCGCCGAGAAATCGCTGTGCAAGACCATGGGCCGGGTCGGGCTCTGCACGGTCGAAAGCTATATCGGCGGCGAGTTCTTCGAACCGGCCTTCCTCGACACCGCCGAGCAGGATCTGCGCCACTGGTTCCCCAATCTGCGGGCACCCGTCGGCGGCGTGGGGCTACAGCCGATCGTCGAGGCCCTCGGGGCCGCACACAGCGCGGCGATGAACGCCCCGGTACCGGCTGCCGACACCGACCTACCCCTGCTCGGCCTGTTCAAGGAACGCGCCGAGGGTGCCGGACACTCGTTCGGCGCCGCAGCCGTCCGCGGATACGGCGCCCTCGTCGACGAGAAGATCCATTTCTCCTCGGCGCCAGACGAATCGACGAAGGCCGAGGCCGAGGGGCTCGGTGACACGGTCCGCCTGCTCACCCTGGCCACCCTCACCGACGCGTTCGGTCTGGGTGACGAGGTCTACGAGGACAGCAGCTTTGCGGCATTGAGTCCCGCCGAGATCGATCGGTTCACCGTCACCGACGCCTATCGCGGCTTCGTCGCCGATCTGGCGACCACGCGGGCCCGCCGCCCGAGCGCGTTGCGCGACATCCTGGAGCCGGTGGCCGACACCCCACCGATCGCGCTCACCGACGTGCAACCCGCACATGAGATCACGGCGACCTTCGCCTCCGGCGCAATGAGTCACGGCGCACTCGTCGCACCCGCCCATGAGGCGGTGGCCCACGGCACCAACATGGTCGGTGGCCTGTCCAATTGTGGTGAGGGCGGCGAACATCTCTCGCGTTACGGGACGCTGCGCGCCTCGCGGATCAAGCAGTTCGCCTCCGGACGATTCGGGATCTGGGCCGGTTACCTCGCCGACCCGATGCTCACCGAACTCGAGATCAAGATCGGTCAGGGAGCCAAACCCGGCGAGGGCGGCCAACTCCCGGCACCCAAGGTGACCGTGGAGATCGCCGCCGCCCGTGGCGGTACGCCCGGCGTCGAACTCGTCAGCCCACCTCCGCACCACGACACCTACTCCATCGAGGATCTCGCCCAGCTCATCCACGACTGCAAGGCCGCGCGTGTTCGGGTGATCGTCAAACTCGTCAGTTCCGAGGGCATCGGCACCATCGCGGTCGGTGTCGCCAAGGCCGGCGCCGACGTCATCAACGTGGCGGGCAACACCGGCGGAACCGGCGCGGCGTCGGTGACGAGCCTGCGGTATGCGGGCCGAGCCGCCGAGATCGGGCTCGCCGAGGTCCATCAGGCGTTGTCGGTGCACGGGCTGCGCCAGAAGGTGGTGCTGCGGACCTCCGGTGCCCACCAGACCGGACGCGATGTACTCGTCTCGGCCCTGCTCGGTGCCGACAGCTTCGAATTCGGTACCGCCGCACTGATGATGATCGGTTGCGTGATGGCCAAGAACTGCAACATCAAGTGCCCGGCCGGGCTCACCACCAATCCGGAGGTGTTCGACGGCGATCCACGGGCGATGGCGCAGTATCTGCTCAATGTCGCCCACGAGGTCCGCGAACTCCTTGCCGACCTCGGGTTGCCGGATCTGCGCGCCGCCCGGGGACGCACCGATCTGCTGCGGCTGATCGATCATCCCGCACTCGTCACCGATCTGCGCCCGCAAGCGCTGCTCGCGCGGATCGAGGCACCCGAGATCACCGATCCGGTGTATCTCGAACGGGATTACCGCGTCGACGACACGCTCGGCGAGCAGGTCTGGCGCGCGCTCGTCGACGAGGCCCGCGACGGGGTCCACACCACACCGGTGGTGCTGACCAACCGCAACCGAAGTGTCGGTGCACAACTCGCCGTCGACATCGAGCGGCGGCTCAATCACGGGACCGGTTCCGAGGTGGCCGCCGCGATCCGCGATGATCGCGGGCGACGCCATCTCGACGCCGACACCGTGGTCATCGCCACCTCCGGTTCGGCCGGTCTGTCCTACGCCGCCTTCTGTAACGACGGGATGCGACTGGAGCACCGCGGAACCTGCAACGACGGGGTGGGCAAGTCGATGTGCGGTGGCACCGTCGTGGTGCGGTCTCCCGGTGGCGGCTCCCCCGCACTCGGGGGCAACGTCCTCATCGGCAATTTCGCCCTTTTCGGGGCCACCGGCGGACGCCTGTTCGTCGAGGGTGAGGCCGGAGATCGCTTCGCGGTCCGCAACTCCGGGGCCACGGCCGTGGTGGAAGGGCTCGGCGAATTCGGTTGTGAATACATGACCGGCGGTGCCGTGTTCAACCTCGGCGGCTACGGCAACGGCCTGGGCAACGGGATGAGCGGCGGCTTTCTCTATCAGTACGATCCCGGATGCGAACTCGCCGAACGGATCAGCAACGACTCGGTGATCGTTGGCGCGATCACCGGCGTCGACGATCCACTCGCCCCGATCCATCACCACGCCGCGTTCACCCTGCTGCAGATGCACGCCGAGGCCACCGACTCGGCGTTGGCCACACGGCTGCTCGAGAACTGGGAGACCGAACGCCATTACGTGAGTTATGCGCTGCCTCGAGCTCTACTGGCCCATCAGGATGCCGATACCCTCATGACGACGCTGAGTCCGCGAGCGCTGCGCGATGAGCTCGCCGGCGCGATGGCACTCGACCAGATCCGGACCCTCAAGGCCGATCTGCGGTCGGGGACGCCCGTCGCCGAGGGTGTGGTGCCCGAGTACGGCCACACCGACGACGCCGACATGTACCGGCTGCTGGGCGCTTTCACGGTGTACGAACTCGCCCGCGAGGTGGCCGGCGCGCGTCTGAACCACCGAAGCACCAGGGCGGCAACGGGTTCGGCGAGTGAGGAGTTCCTCGCGCGTGCGGCCCGCAATCTGATCCTGACCGAGGATCACGATCTCATCGCCCGGGTGTCCCGCTATGTGCGAGACATTCTGGCGCAGTACGACTCCGAGCAGATCGCCGCGCTCGTCTCCGCCAAACGCGTCGACGACTACAAGGCGGCACTCGAACGCCGCAATGTGCGCTCGATGGATGCCCCCGGTACCTATGGCTGGATTCTCCACCAGGACCGCCGCAATCATGAACGACTCGGTCGGCTACCGAGTTTCGACGAATTGTTCGCCACCCGAGCGATCCCCGACGTCGCCGAGTCCCTCGCACGTTCGGCCGCCGCAGTCCTACCGGAGGTCTCCTGAGATGCAATTGCCCTACATTCCCTCCGATGTTCCGTTCACCGGCGATCAGAAGGCCTGGCTGGCGGGCTTTCTCGCCGGATTGAACACCAAGATCGCGATGGCCGGATCGGCCACCGCGCAACCCACCGGAGCGCTTGCCGCGGCCGCCCCGGCCGGGATCGCCCTGCAGGTGGTGTTCGGTTCCCAGACCGGGACCGCCGAATATCTCGCCGAACAGCTCGTCGAACAGGCCGGTGCACAGGGCTTCGTCCCACAGTTCTGCGGTCTCGACGCCCTGGAACTCGACGACCTGACCGCGGTGCGGCGGTTGGTGGTGATCACCTCCACCTACGGCGAGGGCGATATGCCCGACAACGGTGAGCTGTTCTGGCAAGCACTCGCCGCACCCGACGCGCCACGCCTGGACGGGTTGTTCTACGGCGTTCTGGCGCTGGGTGATTCGATTTACGACGGATTCTGTCAGGCCGGGAAGAACATCGACGCCCGACTGGCGCAACTCGGCGCCACCCGCGTGATCGACCGGGTCGACTGCGACGTCGACTACGAGGAACCGGCCCGCGAGTGGATCTCCGGCGCGATCACCGCGCTGGCCGCCGTCGACACCGACAAGTCAGAAACGGGCTCCTCCACCGCCCCCGATTCCTTGGCCCCCGACTCCTCGTCACCGGCCACTCCACCTTCGGTCCCCACTGCGGCCGAAACCGTTGCCCCCGCCCTGGCGACCACGTCGCGTACCCCGGCGAAGTGGGGTCGCAAGAACCCGTATCCGGCGACCATCGTCGCCAACACGGTGTTGTCCGGCCCGGGGTCGGGCAAGGAGGTCCGTCATCTGGTGATCTCGTTGGGCGACAGCGGAATCACCTACGAGCCGGGCGATGGCATCAGCATCGCCCCGGTCAACGATCCCTCTCTGGTGGAGCGCGTGATCGCCCGCCTCGGCGCAACCGGTGAGGAGCAGATCACCGACCGCAGGTCCACCCGCACGTTGCGTGACGCGCTGACACGTCAGTACGAGATCGCGACGCCGTCGAAGTATCTGGTCGACTACATCGCCTCGCGCAGTCAGGATCCGGAGTTGCTGCACCTGGTGTCCACCGGCGACAAGGAGGCCCTCGACGCGTGGCTGTGGGGCAAGGACGTACTCGACCTCCTCGAGGTCGACCCGTCGCTGACGATCACCCCCGAGGAGTTGCTCGCCGAGCTGCGCCCGTTGGCGCACCGGGTGTACTCGATCTCGTCGAGTCCCCGCGCACACCAGGGCACGGTGCACATCACCATGGCCACCGTCCGCTACCGCTCCGGCGAGCGTGAACGTGGCGGGGTGTGTTCGACGTTCCTCGCCGATCGCCGCAACGACGGCGACACCGTCGACGTCTTCATCACCCCCAACAAGTCATTCCGGCTGCCGGCCGACGACGTCGCGACCATCATGATCGGGCCGGGCACCGGGATCGCACCGTTCCGGGCGTTCCTGCACGAGCGGCAGGCCCGCGGCTGTTCGGGACGGAACTGGCTATTCTTCGGCGACCAGCATCACGCCACCGACTATCTCTACGCCGATGAGATCGACCAATTCCGCGCCGACGGTGTGCTCACCCGCGTGGATCTCGCGTTCTCCCGTGATCAGGATCGCAAGGTCTATGTACAGGACCGGATGCGCGAGCAGGGGGCGGAGCTCTTCGCGTGGCTGGAATCCGGTGCGCACCTGTATGTGTGCGGCGACGCGACCCGGATGGCACGCGACGTGGAGACCGCACTCACCGAGATCATCGCCGAGCACGGTTCCCGCTCTGCCGATCAGGCCGGTGACTACCTCGATCAACTGAAGAAGGCCAAGCGCTACCTGCGCGACGTCTACTAGGAAAGGAAGGGCGTCATGCCCACCAACCGCGAGCCCACTCCCGGCCCCGAGAACGCCCCCGACAGCACCGGCACGTCGCTGTCGAGGAGCTGTCGGCGTGACAAGGGATGTGGTTGTGCGCCAGGGAGTTCGGGAACCAGCGATCTCGCAACGCTGATGGCCTCCCCCGGTTTCACCGGTACCGTACTCGGTCTCGAGCCCGCCGTCGTCGGAGCGCATCTGCCGCACCTCGACCAGGTGGTCGGTGTCACCGTGGCGGGGCCGGTGGTCTGCAACGACGTCGGCACCCACGAGCCGCCGGTGCATCCGGGCGGGCCGATCCGCTGCGACGCCTCCCGCATCACGTTGCGGCTCAACCCTGCTCGGCTGGGGTCGGCGCTGATCACCGAACCCGCTGCGCATGTCCCGCCGACCCTGCGGTTCTTCGACGTCGACGGAAACACCGCTCATGCCACATATCTCACCGAGCACAGTGACCGGCTGGCCTTCGAGTCGATCGGACTCGGGCGCGCCGATCCGACCTTCGCCGACGCAGCCGGCCTCGACTCATACGGTCCCGACGCCTCGGCGAGCTGGTCGGTTCCGACACCTGCTCAGGCCGACGACGATCAGATCACCCAGTTCGATTCGATCCTCGCCGACGGTGGTGTCGCGCGGCGCACCGAACTCCCGGGTCTGTCCGATGCCGGTTTCCGCAGGGTCGACGACCGGCAGGTGATCGCCGCGCTCGAACACGCTGCGCTCCTGGGTATGCAGATGACGACGGCCACCTGTGCACCCGGGTGCATCCAGATGCGCCACGATCAGCTCGACGGCGCCCGCGAGCACCGCGGTCAGATGGTCGTGGCCTCCGGGCGCGCGCGGGCCATGATCAACTTCGGTCTGGTCGCCGAATCCTGGATCACCTGGTCGGACGGCGTGTGGGGTCGCACCGGCTCGATCGAGCTGTACGACCGGCACGGCGCCTGCAGCCTCGTACTCACCCAGACCGGCCCGGTGCCCGCACCGGTGTTCGCCGCCTGGGATCATCTGCTGACCGATCTGATCGCCTGAGCCGGCCCGGCGCACGACAGGGCCACACAGCCAGACCGACCACACAGCGAACCAAACACCCAGCGAACCGAGCCGCCCTCGACCATCGGTGATGGTCGAGGGCGGCTCGAAGTGGTCGGCTCGCGGGGCCAAATCCCCTGCGGCGAGACCGGTCTCAGTCGTCCTTCATCGCGCCCGGCGCATTGGTCTGCACCTGCATCAGGAACTCGATGTTGGTCTTGGTCTTCTTGAGCTGGCTGATCAACAGGTCGATCGCCTGCTGCGAATCGAGGCCGCTCAGCACGCGACGCAACTTGTAGACGATCCCGAATTCCTCGGGCGACATCAACAGCTCGTCCTTACGCGTGCTCGACTGATTGACATCGACGGCCGGGAACACCCGGCGGTCGGCGATCTTGCGGTCGAGTTTGAGTTCGGCGTTACCGGTGCCCTTGAATTCCTCGAAGATCACGGTGTCGCCGGTGGAGCCGGTCTCGACCAGCGCGGAGGCGATGATCGTCAGCGACCCGCCGTTCTCGATATTGCGCGCGGCACCGAGGAAACGCTTCGGCGGATACAGCGCGGTCGAGTCGACACCACCGGAGAGGATGCGACCCGATGCCGGGGAGGCGTTGTTGTAGGCGCGACCGAGACGGGTGATGGAGTCGAGCAACACCACGACGTCCTTGCCACCCTCGACCAGACGCTTGGCGCGCTCGATGGCCAGCTCGGCGACGGAGGTGTGATCTGACGGCGGACGGTCGAACGTCGAGGCGATGACCTCACCCTTGACCGAGCGCTGCATATCGGTCACCTCTTCGGGGCGCTCGTCGACGAGCACCACCATGAGATGGCATTCCGGGTTGTTGGTGGTGATCGCGTTCGCGATGTCCTGGATGATCGTGGTCTTACCGGCCTTCGGCGGCGACACGATCAATGCTCGCTGCCCCTTGCCGATCGGCATGATCAGATCGATCACGCGGGTCGACAGGCGATCGGGGGTCGTCTCCAGACGCAGGCGCTGATTCGGATAGAGCGGTGTCAGCTTGCCGAACTCCGGGCGCTTCCTGGCGGCCTCGACCTCGGCCCCGTTGACGGTGTCGAGTCGCACCAGCGGATTGAACTTCTGCCGCTGATTGGGCTGTTCACCCTCGCGGGGCACCTTCACCGCACCGGTGATGGCGTCACCGCGGCGTAAGCCGTTCTTGCGCACGAGGTTCATCGAGACGTAGACGTCGTTGGGGCCGGCGAGGTAACCCGAGGTGCGGACGAACGCGTAGTTGTCGAGCACATCGAGGATGCCCGCGACGGGGGCGATGACATCGTCCTCGGAGATCTGGGGCTCGCCCGAGGTGTTCTCGCGGTCGCGCCCACGACGCCGCTCGCGGAATCGACGTCCGCGGCGTCGGCCGCCCTGGTCGTCGTCGTCGTCGCGGTTGTTGTCGCGGTTGCCGTTCTGGCCCTGCCCGCCCTGGTTGTTACCGCCCTGGTTGTTACCGCTGTTCCGGTTGCCCTCGCGATTCTGGCCCGACTCGCGGTTCTGGCCACCCTCACGGTTCTGGCCACCCTCGCGATTCTGGTTGTTGCGGTTGCGATTGCGGTTGCGCTGGTTGCCCGATGCGTCGTCGCCCTCGGCATCGGCTCGGTTGTCGCGGCGCTCGGAACGGGCCTCGCCGCCACCGCTCGTCGACTCGCCGGAGGTGTCGGGGGACTCGCGCTCGGAGCGCTTCTTCGGTGCGGCGTCGGTCTTCTCGGCGCCGGCTGCGGCGTCGGAGTCCGCGGCCTGGGAGGCACCGTTCTCGCGTGCGCCGGTGTCGGCGGCGCCGTTCTTGGCCGCGCGTCCGCGCACCGGACGGCTGGTGGGCTCGTCAGCGGTGATCGTCATCTGTTCGGGGGAACCGGCCTTGGCCTGCTCGCCGGATTTCGGCGAACCGCCGGACTGGCGTTCCTTGATCGCGGCGATGAGGTCACCCTTGCGCATGCCTGAGGTGCCCTTGATGCCCAGTTCCCCGGCGAGCGCACGGAGTTCGCTCAGCACCATGCCGGACAGTCCGGTTCGGGCGCTGCGGGCGCGGGTCTTCGGCGCCGCCGCTTCGGTGGTCGTGTCTGCGGAAGCGGGTGCGGTGATCAGGTCCGTATCGGTCACGGATGTCCTTTCATTCCCTTGCAAACCGTGTGCCGCAAGGGGCTTCATTCCGCCGTCGCCCTCGGTTGTCAGATGCCGAGGTTCGTCGGGCATGCCCGCCCTCGGTGGACGGGTGAGAGATCGTGGTCTCCGGCTGCGAGTGTCACTCCTGTACTCGGGTGCGCCAGTTGGGTGCCGGCTCGAGGAGGTGATTGTCGGGTCGGTATCGGTGAACCGTTCGTTCCGCTGTGGCGGCGGCTCCGCTGCGGAGTGGACCACCAAGCTGATTACCCGAGAACATGGCTGAACGAGCCTTCGCGGCTAGACGAGGATATGATAACGCGTCGTCCCAGATGAGGCAACACGCCGTGTCCTTGCGATATTCCGTGCCGTTGCGGCATCCCGCGGCACCGTCGTATTCCGCGTGTGCATCCCCGCTCGTCCTCCCCGACGCCATGGCGCCCCGACCCCCACCGGGTCGACCTCGGTCCATGGATCGTTACCCGTGCCGGCCTTGGGCGTCAGCCTATCTCGACTCCGCCCGCGATTTCGACGGTCTGCGGAACGAATCCGTACTCCACCCCGAGGTCACGGGCATCGGACGGGAGCGGTGCACCGCCGAGGACCAAGACGCTCGGTCCCGCACCGGAGACCGTGGCCGCATGTCCTCGTTTGCGCAGTGCGGCGACGAGCTCTGCGGTCGGCCCCATCGCGGCGGCCCGGTACGGCTGGTGCAGACGATCCTCGGTGGCTGCGAGCAGGCAACTCGGGTCGCTGGTCAACGCGACCACCGCCAGGGCCGCTCGGCTCAGGTTGTGCACGGCGTCGGCGCGCGGCACCTCGTCGGGCAGCAGTCCGCGCGTGAAGGCGGTCGACGACTCGGTGGACGGCACGAACACGGTGGCGCTGATGTCGGGGTGCACCCGAAGTCCGCGGGCCCGGTAGCGGTCGCGGTCGTCGGTACGTTCGGTCCAGGTCACCACGGCCGAGCCGAGCACCGACGCAGCGGCGTTGTCCGGGTGACCCTCGAACTCGCTGGAGAGTTGCACGAGTTCGTCGGTGGTCAGCGGCGCGGCGATCCCCGACGCCGCGAGGAGTCCCGACGCGGCGGCCAGGCCGGAGACCGACGCGGCCGCCGACGATCCCAGACCCCGCGAGTGCGGGATGACGTTGACGCAGCGCAGGTGCATCCCGGACACCGAGAAGCCCGCATGCGCCAGACCGCTCAGGATGGCGCGCACGACGAGATGGTTGGCGTCGAGGGGTACTTGCTCGGCCGCCTCTCCGACCACCTCCACCGTGAGACCGGCATCGGTGGTCGTGACCGTCACCTCGTCGTGGATACCGAGCGCGATACCGAGGCAGTCGAATCCCGGGCCCAGGTTCGCACTCGACGCCGGAACCCGAACCCGAGTCGAAATACCTTCGGGCAGTTGCCGATACACCGTGTCCGGGGTGACCATGAGCGAGTCAGGCGACGCCGAGGGCATGGGCCACCGCCACCGGGTCGACGTCGATCGCTTCCACCTCGGGCATCCCCGACAACGCGGTGTCGGGGTCCTTGAGTCCGTTGCCGGTCACGGTGCACACGACGGTTTCCCCGGCACGCACCCAGCCCTCCTCGCGCGCGGCGAGCAGGCCCGCGACACTGGCCGCCGACGCGGGTTCGACGAAGACACCCTCGCGGCCCGCGACGAGGCGGTAGGCCTCGAGCAGCTTCTCGTCGGTGGCGGCGCGGAACTGTCCGCCGGATTCGTCCCTCGCGGCCACGGCCTGATGCCAGCTGGCCGGGTTGCCGATCCGGATCGCGGTCGCGATGGTCTCCGGGTCGGCGACGGGCTCGCCGCTGACCAGCGGCGCCGCGCCGGCCGCCTGGACACCGAGCATGCGCGGGCGCGACGAGGCGATCCCGTCGGCGTGATACTCCGAGTAACCCTTCCAGTAGGCGGTGATGTTGCCGGCGTTGCCGACCGGCAACGCGTGGACGTCGGGAGCGCGGCCGAGGACGTCGACGATCTCAAAGGCCGCGGTCTTCTGCCCCTCGATGCGGGCCGGGTTGACCGAGTTGACGAGTTCGATCTCGGTGAATTCGGCGGTCGCCTTCCGGGCGAGTTCCAAGCAGTCGTCGAAGTTGCCCTGCACCTGAATGATCTTGGCGCCGTGCATGACCGCCTGCGCGAGTTTGCCCATCGCGATCTTGCCCTGCGGGATCAGCACCGCGCAGGTGATCCCGGCGCGGGTGGCATAGGCGGCCGCCGATGCCGAGGTGTTGCCGGTGGACGCGCACAGCACCGCGGTCTTGCCGTTGTTGACCGCGTTGGAGACCGCCATGGTCATACCGCGGTCCTTGAACGAGCCGGTCGGATTCAGACCCTCCACCTTGAGGTAGACCTCGCAGCCGGTCAGCTCCGACAGGTACGGCGCCGCGACGAGCGGGGTAGCACCCTCGAGGAGGGTGATCACCTTCCAGTCGTCGGCGACCGGCAGCCGCGAACGGTAGGCCTCGATCAGTCCGGGCCACCCCGAATGCACGGGGGCGAGCGGGGTCGACGGGGCGTCAGTCATCGGTACCTTCCAATCGCAGAACACTCGACACCTTGAGCACTTCGTCCATATCTTCCAGTGCCGCAACGCATTCGGACTGCGCACGGTCGGGTGCGCGGTGGGTCACGACGATCAGCCGGGCATCGTCACCCGCACCTTCCTGCCGCACGGCGGCCAGACTGACCGAACGCTTGGAGAATTCGCTGGCGATCTGCGCGAGCACTCCGGGGCGGTCGGCGACCCGCATCGACACGTAGTAGCGGGTGGGTACGTCGTCGATCGACGCGATCGGCAGTTTGGCGTAGGTGGACTCCAACGGTCCGCGACCTCCGTGCACCTTGTTGCGGGCGGCCATCACCAGGTCACCGAGGACCGCCGAGGCGGTCGGTGCCCCACCGGCGCCTTGTCCGTAGAACATCAGTCTCCCAGCGTTCTGTGCCTCGACGACGACCGCGTTGAACGCACCGCCGACCGTCGCGAGCGGGTGGCTCAACGGGATCAGCGCCGGATAAACACGAGCGGAAACACGTTGCGTGCCATCGGCATCGCGCACACGTTCGCAGATCGAGAGCAGCTTGATGGTGCAGTCGAACTTGCGGGCGGCGAGCAGATCGGCCGACGTCACCGCGGTGATGCCCTCGCGGTACACATCCGCGGCGGTGACCCGGGTGTGGAAGGCGATGGACGCGAGGATCGCGGCCTTCGCCGCCGCGTCGTATCCCTCGACGTCGGCAGTGGGATCAGCCTCGGCATAGCCGAGCCGACCGGCCTCGGCGAGCACCACGTCGTAGTCGTCTCCGTCGGCGTCCATCGCCGACAGGATGAAATTGGTGGTGCCGTTGACGATTCCGGCCACCCGCTCGACGGTGTCGCCGGCCAGCGACTGCGTCAGCGGACGGATCACCGGGATGGCACCGGCCACCGCCGCCTCGAAGTACAGGTCGGCGCGGGCCGTCGCCGCCGCGGTCGCGAGTTCACCGGTGTATTCGGCCAACAGCGCCTTGTTGGCCGTGACGACCGACTTGCCACTCTCGAGCGCCTGGCGGATCAGGCTGCGTGCCGGATCGATTCCGCCCATCAACTCGACCACGATGTCGACGTCGTCGCGGGTGACCAACGACGTCGGGTCGTCGGTGAGCAGCTCGGAATCGATCTTGCGGGGTTTGGCGAGATCGCGCACCGCCACACCACGCACCTCGAGTCGCGCGCCGACCCGGGCGCGCAGGTCCTCGGCGCTCTCCTCGAGAATGCGCACGACCTCGGTGCCCACGTTGCCCATACCGAGCACCGCGACTCCGATGGATCGTGTCTGTGTACCCGCTCCGGTGGGGTCTTGCGTCTGGCTCACCTAGGTCACCTCCAGCCTCAGGAAATCGTCGATCGTCTCGCGTCGCAGGATCACCCGGGCCGAACCGTCGGCAACACCGACGACAGCCGGGCGGGTGACCATGTTGTACCGCGAGGACATCGAATAACAGTAAGCCCCGGTGGCAGCCACCGCGATCAGGTCCCCGGGCGCCAGATCCTCCGGCAGCCAACAGTCCTTGATGACGATATCGCCGCTCTCACAATGCTTTCCGACGACGCGACTGACCACTGCGGGGGCGTCGGACACCCGCGAGACCAGCCGCACGTCGTACTCGGCCTGATAGAGCACCGTGCGGATGTTGTCGCTCATGCCGCCGTCGACCGACACGTAGCGTCGAATCGCTCCCCCACCGAGTTCGACGTCCTTGATGGTGCCGACGCGGTAGAGGGTGATGGTACCGGGGCCGGCGATCGCGCGGCCGGGCTCGACCGCGATCGTCGGCATCGGCAGCCCGACCGCCGCCGATTCACGCTTGACGATCTCGGCCAGAGTTTGTGCCACCGCGACGACGGGCAACGGCCGATCTTCTGGAACGTAGGAAATGCCCAGTCCCCCACCGAGATCCACGATCGACATCTGTGAGGTCTTGTCCACTCCGAACTCGGCGACCACGTCGTGCAGCAGGCCGAGGACGCGGTGTGCGGCGAGCTCGAAACCGTCCATGTCGAAGATCTGCGAACCGATGTGACTGTGGAGGCCGACCAGTCGCAGGTTGTCGGTCGCGAAGACACGACGGACCGCCTCCATGGCGACCCCGCCGGTCAGCGCGAAGCCGAATTTCTGGTCCTCGTGCGCGGTTGCGATGAATTCGTGGGTGTGGGCCTCGACGCCGACGGTGACCCGGATCAGCACGTCGGCGACGAGACCTCGTTCGCCGGCGAGTGCGTCGAGTCGCTCGATCTCGGTCATCGAGTCGCAGACGATGTGCCCGACCCCGGCATCGAGTGCCGCGGCGAGCTCGGCAACACTTTTGTTGTTGCCGTGGAAGGCGATTCGCTCGGGCGGGAATCCGGCGTGCAGTGCGATCGCCAATTCGCCACCGGAGCACACGTCGATCGACAAGCCCTCCTGATCGACCCACTTGGCGATCTCGGTGCACAGGAAGGCTTTTGACGCGTAGTGCACTCGGCCATAGGGCCCGAACGCGTCGATCATGTCCGCGCAGCGCGACCGGAAATCGGACTCGTCGATGACGAACAGCGGGGTGTCGAAGGTCTCGGCGAGCTCGCTCACCCCGACCCCGGCGATCTGCAGTTCACCCGAGGAGTCGCGAACGGCGTTGCGCGGCCACACCTGGGCCGGGATCTCGGCGAGTACCGCGGGATCGTTGGGTTTCTGCGCCAGGTGCGGGGCAGCCACGAGGTCGGCGTGCCGCGGCCCGGCGGGGTGGGCGTTCACATCCGCTCCGGTGCGCCGACGCCGACCAGTGCCAATCCGTTGGCCAGGACCTGACGGCTCGCCGCGCACAGGGCCAGCCGGGCGCGGTGGATGTCGCCGGCCTCCTCCTCGCCCTGCGGCAACACTCGGCAGTGGGCGTAGAAGCGGTGATAGGTCCCGGCGAGGCTCTCGAGGTAGCGGCAGATACGGTGCGGCTCACGCAGAGTCGCGGCGGTCGCGACCACCTCGTCGAAGTCGCCGAGGGTCTTGATGAGGTCGCCTTCTTCGGCGGTGTCGAGCAGATCGAGGTGCTCGATGCTCGCCGAGAGCCCGAGATCGTCGGCGTTGCGTCCGAGTGCGGCAAGGCGGGCGTGGGCGTACTGCACGTAGTACACCGGGTTGTCGTTGGACTGCTTGGCGAGCAGATCGAGGTCGATGTCGATGTTGACGTCGATCGACGAGCGGATCAGCGCATACCGGGCGGCGTCCACCCCGACCGCGTCGACGAGGTCGTCGAGGGTGATCACCGTGCCGGCACGCTTGCTCATCCGCACCGGCTTGCCGTCGCGCACGAGGTTCACCATCTGTCCGATCAGCACCTCGACGGTGTCCGGGTCGTCACCGAGGGAGGCCGCGGCCGCCTTGAGCCGCTTGATGTATCCGTGGTGGTCGGCGCCCAACATGTAGATGCACAGGTTGAAGCCCCGGTTGCGCTTGTCGCGGTAGTAGGCGATGTCGCCGGCGATGTAGGCGGCCTCTCCGTCACTCTTGATGACGACGCGATCCTTGTCGTCACCGTACTGCTCGGTGCGCAGCCACCAGGCGCCGTCGGACTCGTAGAGGTTGCCGTTGGCCTTCAGCTCGGCGATGCACTCGTCGACCAGCCCGGTCTCGAACATCTTGTTCTCGTGGGTGAAGACGTCGAAGTCGGTGCCGAACTCGTGCAGGCTCGCCTTGATGTGGTCGAACATCAACTCGACGCCCTCTGCACGGAAGGTCTCGACCCGCTGCGCCTCCGGCTGGTCGAGAACACCAGGAACCTTCTCCGTGACCTGACGCGCGATGTCGACGATGTACTCGCCCGCGTACCCGTCCTCGGGCGTCGGCTCGCCGAGTGCCGCAGCCTCCAGCGACCGCGCGAAGCGATCGATCTGGGCGCCGTGATCGTTGAAGTAGTACTCGCGCGTCACCGCGGCCCCGCGGGCCGCCAGCACGCGTCCGAGCGCGTCGCCGACCGCGGCCCACCGGGTGCCACCGAGGTGGATCGGCCCGGTCGGGTTGGCCGAGACGAATTCGAGGTTGATCACCTTGTCGGCGAATTCGTCGCCGCGACCGTACTGCGTGCCCCGGTCGAGCACCGTGGCGACGACGGTGTTCTGCGCGGCCGCCGCCAACCAGATGTTGACGAATCCTGGGCCCGCGACCTCGGCCTTGGCGATCCCGTCGGTGGAAGCGAAGGCATCGGCGAGCCATCCGGCCAGCTCACGGGGATTCACCCCGAGCTTCTTGCCCAGTTGCAGTGCGACGTTGGTGGCGTAGTCGCCGTGGTCGGCATGACGCGGTCGCTCCACCACCACGGCGTCGGGGACCAATGACGTGTCGAGGTCATGGTCTGCCACGACGGTGCGGGTGACAGAGCTCAGCAGCACGGCGAGATCGGCGGGAGTCACAACACATCATCCTATGGTCCCGCCGGAGGCCGGGAACAATCGGCTCGACCGGGGCCACCCTGCCCGGCCGCCCCGCGGGACTCGTCAGGCGGTCGGCGTCGGGTCGAACTCCTCGACGACGGGTTCGGCCCCGGCCCGCAGGGTGACGAACGACCATTCCGGCACCGCCGTCCAATGCGTGTCGCGGTACTCCAGTTCGAGCGGCTCGGACACCAGAATCCGGCCGTCGGCGGGCAGCTCGATGTGCGCTCCCGGATCGGCCGCCGACAACCGCATGTGTCCCGTCGAGTGATACAGCGTGCGCGAGGACCGGTCGCTCGAATACCTCAGCGCGTAGAGCGCGTCGCCGTCGGCGGCGCAGAAGGTACCGACGAAGGGTTCGACGACGCCGTGGTCGGCGCGCGCCCGCTCGATACGGGCCACCATCCGCGCGAACGCGCCCTTCGGGTCGCTCGCCAGTCCGTAGGTCAGGGCGAGGAAGAAGCACACCTCGGTGTCGGCGTTGCCCTCCACGAATGGATACAGCTGGGGGTCGATGTCGAAGGTCAGGTCCCGCTTGAGATCGGAGAACCGCGGAATCTCCCCGTTGTGCTGAAACAGCCAGCGCCCGTGCACGAACGGATGGCAGTTCACACGTTCGGTGGTGCCGCCGAGCGCCGCGCGCACACGCGCGAGGAACATCGGTGACCGGATCTGCTCGGCGAGTCGCTGCAGGTTGTGGTCGCTCCAGGCGGGCCGGGTGTCGCGGTACTGGCCGGGAAAATCGCGATCGCCGTACCACCCGAACCCGAAGCCGTCGCCGTTGGTCGGCCAGTCGTGATGCCGAATCATCGGCGAGCCCGGGAGATAGAGCTGACGCGCCTCGAAGCTCTGGTCGACCAGCGAGTGCGACGGCCTGGTCAGCAGGTCCTCGAGATGAATCGGGGAACCGGTGTAGGCCAACCAGCGACACATGGACCGACCGTAGCAATCAGCCGCACCGCGCGAAGCCCAACCGGAGCGGCTCGGCGCCGGCAGACCTCGGCGAATCGCTAGGGTGACCCCATGATCCGAGCCATCCGCCTGCACAACGACGAGAACGGACGTTCACACGTTCAGCACGGACACATCGATCTGGTGGAGAACGCGGTGCGCTCGGCCTCGGCGGCCACGACCACCTCGGCGTTCCAGGAAACCGAGAGCGGCGGGTCACTCGACTGGCACACCGCGCCGCGGCGGCAGTACGTCATCACCCTCGCCGGTGTTCTGGACTTCGTGACCCGCGACGGGGAGCAGTTCCGGCTCGAACCGGGGATCGTGCTGGTGGCCGAGGACACCGTCGGCACCGGACATCGGTGGCATCTCGTGGGCCACGACCCGTGGCGCCGCCTCTACGTGGGGCTCGCCGAAGGCGCCGACAGCGGGTTCGTCCCCGACGCCTGAGGTTCTGGCGAGCTCGCACTCGTCGAGCGAGTACTCAGCTGATGTTCTGGGCGAGTCCCACCAGGATGTTCTCGGGTCCCCGGATGTAGCAGAGGCGATAGACATTCTCGTACTGCACCACCTCGGGGCCGACGAGACGCGCGCCTTTGGCGACGGCTCGGGCGAGGGTGTCGTCGAGGTCATCGACCTCGAACATGACGCGCAGATATCCGAGCGCGTTCACCGGCGCGTTGCGATGGTCGTCGATCACCTCGGGTGCGAGGAACCGTGAGAGTTCGAGCCGACCGTGTCCGTCGGGGGTGCGCATCATCGCGACCTCGACGCGCTGATCGGCCAGCCCGGTCACCCGACCGGCCCACTCCCCCTCGGCCATCGCGCGACCCTCGAGCTCGAGCCCGAGTTCGACGAAGAAGTCGATCACCGCCGAGAGATCCTCGACGACGATGCCGACGTTGTTCATCCGGATCGTCATGCGTGGCGCCCTTGTGTGGGAATTCTGTTGGGCCCGTTCATTGCTGAACCTCCGGATCGGCGAACACGGGCGTGCGGCGGCTCATCCCCGCCGCGACCGCCTCCAACTGATTCGGCGAACCCATCAGACCGACCTGCAGTTCGCTCTCCAGCAGCAGCGCTGACGCCGGATCGGAGCTCGTCCAGGTGTCGTCGTAGAGACGCTTGGCGGCCTGAACCGCATGCGGGGATTTGCCGGCGATCTCGTGAGCCAGCGCCAATGCCTCGGCGAGCGGGTCGTCGGCGACGCGGGTGACGAGGCCGAGCGCATCGGCTTCGGTGCCGCTCACGATGCGCCCGGTGAACGTCAACTCCTTGGCGACGTCGATGCCGACGAGCCGCGGCAGGGTCTGGGTGATACCCATGTCGGGTACCAGACCCCACTTGACCTCCATGATCGACAGACGGGCATCCGGCGCCGCATATCGGAGATCGGCACCGAGCGCGATCTGCATTCCGCCGCCGAAGCAGTTGCCGTGCACAGCGGCGATCACCGGCGCGGCGATGCGCGACCAGTCGTAGGACACACGCTGGGCCAGATTGGCGGCGCGGCCGTCCTCGCGTGTCAGGAGATCCATCGGACCGCTGCCCTCGCGGTCGCCCAGACTCGTGATGTCGAGGCCCGAACAGAAACTCTTGCCGTCTCCGTGGAGTACGACGGCGCGCACGGTGCGATCCGCGGCCAGCTTCTCGGTGACGTCCACGAGCGCCTCGAACATCGCGGCGTCGAGAGCGTTGTGCTTCTCGGCACGATCCAGCGTGACCGTGGCGACGCCGTCTGCGTCGACGTCGAGGCGGATTCTGTGCTCGCTCATACTGATACCGATCTCCCGGGGCCGGACGTCACGACTGCACGCTGTTGTCCAGCGTGCGCTGCCGACGTTACAGGTGGGTGTGACGGGATAGTGGGCGATACACGACGTTTCCGCGGGAAGGGTGTTCCGGTACGCCGGCACGAACCACTCGCGAACTCACCAGCCGAGTTCCGTGTAGGTCCTCACGCGGCTTCGATCAGGAAGAGCAAGCGGTGGTGAATCCCCGTACCAGGCCTGCTCGACTGTGTCGATCAGCCCGTGAGCCATCCATAGCAGCAACTCGCCCGCCAAGTGGCCCGAGCTATCCACAACACCGAGCACGCCTGCACACTGCCCGTCCGGGAGATGACTGAGTGGGACTCCCTGCCGCACGTTGAGACGAGCCATCGTCGGCGTCCCCTCCACTGAAACGACGGTGTCCATCTGCCTGCACACTGCATCCGTCGCCTTGCTGATCGGCGAGGTAAAACAAGGCGTCCCTCTGTTCAGGTGTCAGCTCAATTGTCATCGGGCGAGTTACGGACTGGAATCAGCACGACCCAAGAGGACGCCAAACTCATCGAGAAGTCTCACTACTTCCGGCACACTCGGGGAGTTACCCGACTCCAGACTCAGCGCGTTGATTATCTCGATCTCCGACCACACCCCTCGCAACTCCTCAGCGTTCGCTCGGCTGCCATCTTCGTGCAAGATCACAATTTCCTCAAGCAGCCATGAGAGCACGTCGAGCGACAACAGGTGTTGTTTGTATCTGGCGCAGAGTTCGTCAAATCTCCGGGACAAAGAACCGACGCCCTCCATCAAATCCCAACACCCCGTTTCCACCCGCCAGAAGGTCTTTCACAGCCTGCATGGAAGTGCCACATATTTCTATACGCACCCCCATCGAAATCAAGCTGGCCCCGACAGGAGCCATCCCTACTGCGCGTCGTAGACCGGTCGCGCCCCGATTGTTGTCGATGCGGATTGCCGAGCGCATACTACATCGTCGGACATCGACCACTCAGTTGTCGACCTTACCGTCTGCCAGTAGGCGGCGATATATCCCGGGCAGCTCCGCAAGTTCCTCCTCGTATTGCGCAGCCAGTCCCCGCGAAGCAGACGGCGCGTGATCGCGAGCCACTCTACAGAGCCCGTCAATCAAATCCAGGGTTCCCGCAGTCTTCGAGAGTCCTTTATACATCTGCACCTCGCCCTTTATCAGCAGAGCCGACTCTGGTAAATACCCTTTGTTCACCGCCTCCTCCAAAGCCCGATCAAATGTATCCTGCGAAACCCACCACAAATACTTCGTGCTTGGCACATCGCGCCTGTCACCAAAATTAATCGCGTGCAATCCAGAATCCTATCCTCACTAACTTGCGCTGATCCAACTTTGGCGGGGAATTAGCATACCCTCGATTTCCTGAATCTGCTCCGGCGAATACTCCGATCATATCAATGACGCCGACGTTTCCACTCTTTCCAAGATGCGCATCGAATGAATCCTCCACCTGAGACATCTTTTGATACTGCGACGTTGTCCGTCTCCCCGAGCATCGTAGGTCCGCCTCCTTGCCATGGCGAACGTGCCGGATCGGACGGTGGACAGACCAACCGTCGGGGTGCCCCGTCAGGGCAGTCGCCTCGACCAATGGTGCACCTGTGACGACGAGACATTTCGAGGGTGCATCGTGATCTCATCACTGTGCTCAGTCCATGAAGCGATACCGACATCGGTCACAAGACCGAGATCAAAGCCGGTGAACCAA
Source organism: Gordonia polyisoprenivorans (assembly GCF_017654315.1). Lineage (NCBI taxonomy): Bacteria > Bacillati > Actinomycetota > Actinomycetes > Mycobacteriales > Gordoniaceae > Gordonia > Gordonia polyisoprenivorans. The sequence goes on along the minus strand of NZ_CP072203.1, from coordinate 2,850,967 downwards.
GTTCCCACCAGAGCTTCGCCAAATCCGCTGATCAGCAGACGACGCAGCGCACTGATGACGGGTGGGTGGTATGAGGGTGTCATCGCCGGAGCTGCGTCGGTGCCGGTGCCGGTGCCGGTGCAAGCGGGCACTGTCGCGGCGGGGAAACAGTTGAGAAGAAGCGGTACGGGTAGAGGGGCATGCGCTTCTACCGCACAAAAAACGCACATAGACCAGGAGTCCGGTAGGGAAGCTACGGTGCCCCCGGCAGGATTCGAACCTGCGGCCTTCTGCTCCGGAGGCAGACGCTCTATCCCCTGAGCTACGGGGGCTCAACGGGCGGCACTCAGAGTAGCGCACTCCGGTCCGGCAACCCAATCCGGCAGGTCACGACACGCCCACCACGCCGTCCATGCGCACCGAGGACCCGTTGGTCCCTCGCATCACGTGCAGTTGCGCCGGAATCCTCGCGCGCATCTCGTCGACGTGGCTGACGACGCCGACCACCCGTCCGCCCGAACGCAACTCGTCGAGGACGCCCATGACGAGGTCGAGCGCCTCGGGGTCCAGGGAACCGAAGCCCTCGTCGATGAAGATGGTGTCGAGGACGCGGCCACCGGATTCCGCAGACACGACATCGGCCAGTCCGAGGGCCAGGGCCAGCGAGGCGAAGAAGGTCTCTCCACCGGACAACGTGGTGGCCGCACGAACGGCGCCGGTGTACTCGTCGTGCACTTCGATGCCCAACCCACCGCGGCGGCCGCGTGGACCGGCCGCGTCGGAGTGGACGAATTCGTAACGGCCCGAGGACATCTGATGCAGCCGAACCGACGCCGCCACCAAGACTTCCTCGAGACGCGAGGCCAGCACGTAGGAGTGCAGCGACATCTTGCGCGAGTTCTGGCCGCGCCCGGCGACCAGATCGGACAGACCCTGCACGCGAGCGTGCCGCTCCCGGGCCGGTGCCAGCACGTCTAGCGCCGACCAGAACTCGGCGACGAGCTCCTCGAGTCGCGTCACCGTTCGGGCGGCCAGGGCGTGCTCACGCGCCGCCGCTTCCTGCCGCCGTTGGGCCTGCGCCAGCGCCTCCGACAAAACGCCGGTGTCGACCGGCTCGGTCGACACCGCCGCAGCGACGTCGGCGTCAGCCATCGTCTCCTGGGCGCCGGCACGCAGCTCCGCCGCCCGAGAGATCATCGTCTCCCAGGCACCGAGCTGCGTGGGCGTCGCCGCCGCGGCGCGCAGCGCGCCAACATCACTGAATCCGGCCTCGGACAACCGCAATTCGAGCCGACCGGCGAGGTCATCACGGTGCCGGACCGCGCGGTACAGGTCGGCTCGCGCGTCGCGCAGGGCTCGGGCCCGGCGGCACAACTCGGCCAGCTCGGCACGTCGCTCATCGACACCGATACGCCCGCCGGTGGCCTGTGCGACCTCGGCATCGAGATCGTCGATCTCGCGACGCAGCGACGAGCGGCGTTCCGCGCGCGCCGACGTGGATGCCGCGAGACGGCCGAGTTCGGTGCGCCAGGTCTCGATCTCGGCCTCGATGGCGTTGACGGCGCGTTCGAGGGTCGGGATCGACGCCACCCGGGTCCGGGCGTCGGCGAGCTCACGGTCGAGTACCTGTCGACGCGACCTCACCGCATCCGCGGATTCCTCTCCGATCTCGTCGTCGAGGTGCGCACGGCGTGCCTCGAGCGTGGCCAGCGCCGTCTCGGCTCGCCCCCGGCGCTCGGCCGCACGATCTTCGGCGGCCGCGGCCGCGGCCTCCGCGGTCTTCGCGACGTCGGTCTGCTCGCCTGCGTCGGCGGGCGCGGGGTGCTCGGTTGATCCGCACACCATGCACGGCTCTCCCGGGGCGAGCGTCGAGGCGAGCTCGGCGGCCATGCCGGCGATCCGGCGCTCCCGCAGATCGAGGTGGTGTTCGCGTGCGGCGGTGTGTGATTCACGTGCGGCGAGCACCTCCGTGCGAGCCTGCATGAGCTCGGCGTCCAGTGCTTGTCGCGCGACGAGCGATGCGACCAGCTCCTCGCATCGTTCGCGGTCGGCGGCGAGCCGTTGCACGTCGGATCTCGCCTCGGAGGCGGCCGTCAACGCGGTCACCGCAGCCTGACGGCGGTCCGGCGCGGCCTCCAGCATGTCAGTCAGCTCGGCGGTACGGGCTTGTGCGGCAGCCACTTCGGCGTCGAGCCGACGAAGGTCGGTCAGCAGCGTCGGACGCTGTTCGACGCGCCGCGAGAGCGGCTCCCACCGCGCCGACTCCCCGGTCCACCGTTCGATCGCCGCATCGAGATCGGCGTCGGAGCTCGCGAGCGCGGCGCCCTCGGGTAGATCGGCGAATCCCACTGCGGCAGAGTCGTATACGCGACTCGCGGTGGTCGCAGCCGATGCTGCGGCGTCGTGGTCGTCGGCCAGCGGAATGATCGGTGCCGCGGCGCGAGCTGCCCGTGCCGCGACGCGTACCTCCTCGAGGTCGGCCGCTCCGGCATCGAGCTGAGCCAATCGCTCCTGCGCCTCGAGACCTCGACGCCGCAATTCCGCCAGCCGATTTCCGTTCGCGAGTGCTGTCTGCGCACCGTCGAGTTCGGCCTGCGCCGCGGTGAGTCGCCGGTGGGCGGTCTCGACGGTCTCCCGGGCATTGGTCAGACACCCCTGCGCCCAGTCGATCTCCGCCTCCGTCGGTGGCTCGCAGTCGAGTACTGCCGCCATCTGACCGGCGATGCGTTCGACCGCCGCCGCCTTCTCACCGAGAGCGGCTTCTGCCTGCCGGGCACGGTCCTTGAGCCACTCCTCGACCCCACCGAACCGCTCGGTGTCGAACAGTCGCTCCAGCAACGCTTCTCGATCCTCGGAGCTCGCGCGCAGGAATCGCGCGAAGTCGCCCTGCGGGAGGAGCACCACCTGGAAGAACTGATCGGCACTCATCCCGAGCAGTCGCGTGATCGACTCACCGATCTCCGGTAGCCGGGTCAGTGCCGGGCCCGAATCGTCGAGCCAGGTCATCGTGGCCTTCGCCTGGACCTTGGTGGTGCCGGTTCCGCGCTTCTTGGGTCGGTGATATTCCGGGGAACGCACGATGCGCATCCGTCGGCCACCGATGGTCGCCTCGAGCTCCACTTCCGGAACCTGCTGTGCATCAGCATGATCGGAGTGCAGACGGCGCCCCTCCTGCCGCGTACCGGGCACCCTGCCGAACAGCGCGAAGGCCACGGCATCGAGCACCGAGGTCTTCCCGGCTCCGGTCTGCCCGTGCAGCAGGAACAGGCCGTCGGCACCGAGGGCGTCGAAATCGATCTCGGTGTCCGCGGCGAACGGCCCGAACGCCGTCATCCGTAAACGATGCAGTCTCATCCGCGCCGCCTCACGCCGACTTCGGTTCGGTGTCGAGGGCGAACAGCGCCCACTGCCCCTGATCGGCCTCGATTGCCTTGACATCACCAGCACCGACCTCTACGGCACCGGCCTCGACCACTTCCGGTTCGCCGACGACCTCACGCAGCGCACGCTCGATCAGGTCACGCTCGGCCGCCGACGGCTCGTCACGAACGTCACCGACGAACGCCGCGATGATCTCCGCGTCGGTGCGTCCGCGTATCCGCGACCGGTAGTCGAGACGACCGAGGGCCTCCGGCCGCTCCCAGTGCACGTGCACCGCGTAGGGGAATCGCTCGCGCAGCCGCCGCATCGCGTCGAGCGGCCGGATGGTGTCGGTGAGCGTCGCCTCGATGTAATGCTCATGCGCGTCGGCGTACGCCTCGTCACCGAGGAGTTCGTCGAGAGTGCCTCGCAGGGAGGACAATCCACGCACGGCGGGCAGCTCGTGCAGGCGAACGTCGGTCACGCCGTCGGCATCGAGATCGACGAGCCACACGCCCTTGCGATGACTGTTCTCACCGAAGGAGTACGGCATCGGCGAGCCGCTGTAGCGCACCGCCGGGGTGATCTCCTGCGGTGAGTGCAGGTGACCGAGCGCCACGTAATCGATCCCCGAGAAGGTATCGGCGGCAACCGTTTCCACCCCACCGACGCTGATGGACCGCTCCGATCCGGTACTGACGGCCCCGCTGACGAACGCATGGGCGGCGACGACGGTACGCGCGCCGCGTGCGGTGGCGTCGGCGCGCACCCGGTCCATCGCCGCGCCCAGTACGCCCTGATGACCGCAGGGGGCGTCGATGTCGAAAGCCTTTCGGACGGCGTCGGGTTCGAGGTAGGGAATCCCGTAGAACGCGACCGGGCCGAACTCGTCGTCGAGCAGGACCGGTGTGTCGATGGCAGCGACACTCGTGCGCAGGTGCAGCCCGCCCGCAGCGGCGAATGCCGATGCGGCACCGAGGCGGGTCGGTGAATCGTGGTTGCCGGAGGTGACGACGATCTGCGCGCCGGCGGCGGCGATGTCACCCAGACCGGCGTCGTAGACGGACACCGCATCCGCCGAGGGAACCGAACGGTCGTACACATCGCCCGCCACCACGACGACGTCGACCGACTCGGCGGCGACGATCGCCGCGATGTCGGCCAGCATCCAACGTTGATCGGACAGGAGCTCGACACCGTGGAACGTCCGGCCGAGGTGCCAGTCCGAGGTGTGCAGAATCCGCATGTCCAACACCGTACGATCGGCCACCGACAGTTCGGGGGAGGCGCCGCGGGGACATCCCGCGGCACCTCCCCCGAACTGGACGGACTCGGCAAACCGGGCTACGCGGCGCCGGCTCCCTCGACCTCACCCTTGGAGACCGCGGCCGCCGCGGTGAACGGCGATGCCTGGTGCTTGGGCCGCGTCAGGAACAACGTGGCGAGAACACCGATCAGCAGCACCCCGGCGGGCAGGTACAGCGACTGGCCCATGGCGGTGGCGAACGGCTCACGCACGAACGCGGGCAGCTGACTCACCGCACTGCTCTGCTCGGTGGTGTTCACCCCGGGCAGTTCGGCGGCCAGTCGGGTCTGCATGATGGCGCCGACGGCCGCCGAACCGATCACCGAACCGATCATCCGGGTGGTGTTGTAGACCCCGGCCCCCGCGCCGGCCTGTTGCCACGGCAGGTTTCGTGTCGCCGTCGCCGCCAGCGGAGCCCAGATGCCGGCCGAGGCGATGCCCATCAGACACATCGGAATGACCAACTGCCACACCGGTGTCGCCGGGCGGGCGATCACGCCGACCCAGCCCACGGCGATCGCCTGCAACAGCAACGCGGTGGCAATGATCGCGCTGGGATGGACCTTGTCGAGGATTCGACCGACGATCGGCGCGAGGAAGCCCGTGAGCACCGCCATCGGCACCATCATCACCGCCGAGCGCGTCGGCGACATCCCGCCGACGAGCTGCAGGAAGAACATCACCGGGATCATCAGGCCGGAGATCGCGAAACCCATCGATGCGATACCGATGTTGGAGAGGGTGAAATTGCGGTCCTTGAACAGCGAGAGCGGCACGAGTGGTTCGGTGCGGATGCGCGACTGCCAGTAGATGAAAACGGCCATCACCGCGATGCCGCCGATGATCAGCACCCAGATCCAGGGGGCCCAGTCGTACTTCTCGCCGTCCTGGATGCCGAAGACGAGCGCCGACAGACCGACCGCCGACAGCACGACGCCGATCCAGTCGAAGGAATGGTCGTGGGTGTCGACCGAGGGGACCAGGGTGGCGGCGAGGATCAGCCCGACGATGCCGACGGGCAGGTTCACGAAGAATATCCACTCCCAACCGAATTGGTCGGTGAGGATTCCGCCGAGCAGCGGGCCGACCAGGGTGGCGACACCGGCGACGGTCCCCCACACGCCCATGGCCGCGCCGCGCTTCTCGGGCGGGAAGATCCGGGTGATGAGGGCCATGGTCTGCGGGGTGATCAGGGCGGCACCGATGCCCTGGAGGGCGCGTGCAGCGATCAGTTCACCGATCGAACCGGCGAAACCGCACCACACACTCGCGGCGGTGAAGACGACCAGCCCGACCTGGTAGACGAGTTTGGGGCCGTATTTGTCACCGAGCCGTCCGGTGATCAGCAGCGGTACGGCGTAGGTGAGCAGGTAGGCGCTGGTGACCCACACGATGCCGTTGACGTCGGTGCGCAGGGCGACCTGGATCTCGGGTTGGGCGACCGCGACGATCGTCATGTCAACGAGGATCATGAAGAATCCGACGCACAGCGCCATCAGGGACAGCCAGGGGCGGTTGGTCACCGCCGCCGGGGAGGTGGACGTACTCATTGCGGGGTCACTTTCTGTGGAGACTCTGGGGAGGAGAACATGTGCTGCATGGCGGCATAGGGCGAATCCGGGTCGTCGAGCCATTCGATCTCTCCGGACTCCAGACGGCCGAGAAGACCGGCGAGCCACTCGATCTGGGTCCGCAGGGTGACGATCCGACAGCCGGCGTCTAGGAAGAACATCTCCGGGATGCCCTTGCCCGACGCCCACTCGGCGGCGTCGACGAACTGCGCGAGATCGGCGCGCATCGCCTCGATGCGGGCCGAGAGCAACTCGATCACCCGCCGCCGGGGAAGGGCATGGGCTTCCGACAGCGCGAGGTAGAGCTCGGGATACTCGGGTGAGTGCTGGGCGAGGATGCGCTCGAGATTGACCACGAGCGCCTCCTGTCCGGCCTCGGTGATCGCATAGACGGTGCGTTCGGGCCGGTTGCCCTCGCGTCGGACGTCGTGGACCTCGATCAGTCCGTTCCCGAGAAGCCGGTCGACCGTGTGGTAGAGCGTGCCCGGCCGAAACTTCACCAGCCGATCCTCACGTCGCTCGAGAGTGATCTGCACCATCTCGTACGGGTGCAGTGGTTGTTCGGCGAGTAGCCCGAGCACCAGCACCGCCAACGGAGCAAGCGCATGATCACCCCCGCCACGACCCGATCCCACGTCGCACACCTTTCGACCCAGACCAAATATTCCACGTGGAATATACACCCTGGAGTGTTCGGTGCCAATGTCGTGAGCGCTGATTAGTGTGGTCGTCATGGCCACCGACACCACCCCCGCCGCGGCGGGCTCAGCAGCAGCCGGAACTCAGGGATCGTCCGGAGCGCAGGGCTCGTACGTCACCGGCGGCCAGGAGTTCGTCCGCGACACCAAATACATCGAGACCCGCATCACCCGGGACGGCCGGGACGGCTACCCCGTCGAGGCCGGCCGCTACCGGCTCGTCGCCGCACGCGCGTGCCCGTGGGCGAACCGCACGCTGATCGTGCGCCGGCTCCTCGGACTCGAGGACGCCATCTCCCTCGGCCTGTGCGGACCCACCCACGACGCCGACTCGTGGACCTTCGACCTCGACCCCGGCGGCGTCGATCCGGTGCTCGGCATCCCCCGCCTGAAGGACGCCTACGACAAACGCTTCCCCGGCTATCCCAAGGGCATCACCGTGCCCGCGATCGTGGACATCCCGACCGGCGAGGTCGTCACCAACGACTTCCCGCAGATCACCATCGACTTCGAACTCGAGTGGACCGATCACCACCGCGACGGCGCACCGCAGCTCTACCCCGAACATCTGCGCGACGAGATCGACGCCGTCAACAAGGGCGTCTACACCGAGGTCAACAACGGCGTCTACCGATGCGGTTTCGCCGGTAGCCAGGACTCCTACGACAAGGCCTACGCGCGGCTGTTCACCAAGCTCGACGAACTCTCCGAACGTCTCGCGACACAGCGATACCTGGTGGGCGACACCATCACCGAGGCCGATGTGCGACTGTTCACCACGTTGGCGCGATTCGACGCCGTCTACCACGGCCATTTCAAGTGCAATCGCACCAAACTCGACGAGATGCCTGTGCTGTGGGCCTACGCCCGCGATCTCTTCCAGACCCCGGGCTTCGGTGACACCACCGATTTCACCCAGATCAAGCAGCACTACTACATCGTCCACCGCGACATCAATCCCACCGGGATCGTTCCGCAGGGCCCCGACCTGCGCAATTGGCTGACCCCGCACCACCGCGAGGAGCTGGGCGGCACCCCGTTCGGCGACGGCACCCCGCCACCACCCCCGCGGCCCGCCGAGGTCGTCCCCGCCGAGCACTGGGTGCCGACGTCATGAGCGGGAAGACGACCCCCGCGTCCGGGCGGTCGGTGGAGTTCACCGGCAACATGCTCGACAAGGCGCAGCGCCTGCAGGCACCCGCGGTCGCCAAATATGTTCGGGCGCTTCGGGAGAAACATCCCGACGACTCCCCCGCCCAGATCATCACCCGCCTGGAGAAGCGCTATCTCACCGCGGTCACCGGGTCCGGATCGGCGGTCGGCGCGACCGCCGCGGTCCCCGGCGTCGGCACGTTCGCCGCACTGGGCGCGATGACCGGTGAGACAGCACTGTTCCTCGAGGCGTCGGCGCTGCTGGCACTCGCGATCGCCGAGGTGCACGGCATCGGAGTGCATGAGAGCGAGCGTCGCAAGACGCTGGTCCTGACCGTCGCCCTCGGCGAGGAGGGCCTGAGCATCCTCGGTCGCGTCGTCGGAACGCAGGGTGGCGCCCTACGCCGACTCGGGCGCGCCTCGGCACCGAGTGGCGCCCTCGCCAAACTCAACAAGAACCTGATGAACCGGATCGCCAAGAAGTACGCGCTCAAACGCGCTCCGTTGGTGATCGGCCGCCTCCTCCCCGCGGGTATCGGGGCGGTCATCGGCGGAGCGGGCAACCGGGTCCTGGGCAAGCGGGTGATCGCCAATGCCCGCGAGGCCTTCGGTCCCCCGCCACAGCACTGGACGCTCGACGGCACCGTTGTCTCCGACCCCTGGTTGCCCCGCGGCAACCCGTGACCGCCACGCCCCGCCGGCCCCAGGTCGATCCACCCGCCTCCGGGCCGGAGGTTCCCGAGGCCGACTCACCGGACGACGGTGGACGCGGCTGGGTGCGCCGTCTGACCACCGAATGCCTGCAGTATCGCCGGCTCGTGGCGGTGACCCTGTCGGTCACCCTGGTGGCGGTCGGCGTCGACCTGGTCGCGCCACTGCTCGCGCGCGCGGCCCTCGACCGCGCCACCGGCATCCCCGGTTCGTGGACCATCCCGACGATCGTGATCGCGATGATCGGACTCGCGATCGTGCGGTATTTCTGTCAGTTCGGTCGCCGGCTGACCGCGGGTCAGCTGTCGATCTCGGTGCAGAATGCGTTGCGGCTCAAGCTCTTACGTACCTTACTGCATCTCGACGGCGCCACCCAGACCGACATCCGTACCGGCCAGGTCGTTTCGCGGTCGATCTCGGATCTGCAGATCGTGCAGGGACTGCTCGCGATGGTGCCGCTCTCCGCCGGCGCCGCGGTCCAGGTGGTAATCGCGCTGGGCATCATGCTCTACCTCTCGCCGCTGCTCACCGTGATCTCGCTGGCGATCCTGCCGATGGTGGCCGTGGTCGTGCTGACCACCCGCAGACGGTTGTTCGCGGCCACCTGGTCCGCCCAGCAGGCCGCCGCCGATGTGGCACAACACGTCGAGGAGACGGTCACCGGTGTCCGCGTTGTCAAGGGATTCGGACAGGAGACCCGCGCCGTCGACGAACTCGTCGAACTCGGACGCGATCTCTTCGCCAAGCGGTTGCGTGCGGGCAAGATCAACTCGTATTTCACCCCGACCATGTCGGCGATCCCGCAACTCGGCCTGGTCGCGGTCATCGGTGTCGGTGGCTACCTCACCCTGAACGGGTCGATCACCGCGGGCACCTTCCTCGCGTTCGCGACCTACGTCACGACCATGACCACCCTCGCGCGACTGCTGACCAACGTAGTGGTCAGCGGTCAACTCGCCCGCGCCGCGGTGGAGCGGGTCTACGACGTCGTCGACGCACCCACCGACCCCGACGATGCGAACACCGCCGGTCTGCCCGACGGCCCGCTGGGACTGGAGTTGTCCGGTGTGGTGTTCGGCCACGACGACCGCACCGTCCTCGACGGCATCGATCTGCAGATCGCGCCCGGCGAATGCGTCGCCGTCGTCGGTCCGCCCGGATCGGGCAAGTCGACCCTCGCCGATCTCGTCAGTCGCCACCGACGCCCCGACCGCGGGACCATCGCGCTGATGTCCGGACCGGACTCCTCGACGCGTCATCCGCTCTCCGAGCTGTCCGCGGATGCCCTGCACTCGGCGGTGGGCGTCGTCTTCGACGAGCCGTTCCTGTACTCGGACACCATTGCCACCAACATCACCCTCGGCGATCGTCCCAAGCAGTCCCCGACCCCAGGTTCGGGACCGGTGGCGCCGCGCCTGCTCGCCGCCGCCCGGGACGCCGACGCCCTCGACTTCATCACCGCACTGCCCGACGGATTCGACACCGTCGTCGGCGAGCGCGGCCTCACCCTGTCTGGCGGTCAACGACAGCGGGCGGCCCTGGCACGTGCGCTCTACGCCGACCCCCGGTTGCTCGTCCTCGATGATGCGACCTCGGCGGTCGACGCCTCCACCGAGTCGCGCATCCTGCACCGTCTGCGCGACCGCTCCACCGACCGGCCCACCATGCTGGTGCTCGCGCACCGGCGGTCGACCCTCATGCTCGCCGACCGCGTCGCCGTCCTCGACGAGGGCCGGATCGTCGACGTGGGCACCGTCGCCGAGCTCGAAGAGCGCAGCCCGCGTTTCCGTGCGCTGATGTCGCCGATCCAGTCCGTCGCCGACGACGCCGCCGCAACACTCACCCCGACGCCGCCGCACCACACCGGGGACTTGTGGCCCGCCGATGCGCCTGCGCCGGAAGAGGATTCGACCCGCACCGCGAGCGCCCCGCCGGCCGGTGGAACCGGGGGCCGTGGCGGTCGGGGCGCGGGGATCGCCGGCGCATTGGGTGCCATGCCCGCCACCCCGGCGCTGCTTGCGTCCGTCGCACGATTGCGGCCCGCCGACGAGGATCCGCGGGTCGACGTCGACGCGATGCGGGTGGAGAATCCGCATTTCTCCCTGTGGCAGATCCTGGCGCCGGTGCGCTGGCTGCTGGCGCTGGCCATCGTGGCGATCGGCGTGGACACCCTCACCGGGCTGGTCTTCCCGTCGTTGGCGCGCACCGTCATCGACGCGGCCACCCACACCGACGAACGCACCCTGCTCATCGCGACCGGTATCGGCGTGGGCACCGTCGTGCTCGGCTGGTTCGCCGCCGCGGGCATGACGCTGTACTCGACCCGCGCGGGTGAACGAGTGCTGTTCGGCTTGCGTGTGCGCAGCTACGCGCACCTGCAGCGGCTCGGCCTCGACTACTACGAGCGCGAGTTGTCCGGGCGCATCATGACGCGGATGACCACCGACGTCGATGCCCTCTCGACGTTTTTGCAGACCGGCCTGTCGACCGCGATCGTGGCGGTGCTGACGCTGGTCGGGGTCACCGTGGCGATGCTGTTCACCGACCTCGAACTCGGGGCGCTGATCCTGCCGGTGCTGCCGGTCCTGATCGTGGCGACCGTGGTCTTCCGCCGGATCGCCTCGCGCGCCTACACGCGCTCCCGGGAACTGGTCAGTGCGGTCAACGCCGACTTCCAGGAGAACATCGCCGGCATCAAGACCACCCAGGCCTACCGCAACACCGCCCCGGCCACCCGCCGCTTCACCGGGCTGACGTTGGACTGGGTACGCGCGCGAATGACCTCGCAGCGGGCGATCTCGGTCTACTTCCCGTTCATCACGTTGTGCAGCGATCTGGCGACCGCGGCGACGATCGCGGTCGGCGCGCACCAGATCACGACGGGCGCGTTGTCGGCGGGCACCCTGGTCGCCTTCATCCTCTACCTGTCGCTGTTGTTCGGTCCCGTACAACAACTTTCACAGGTGTTCGACGGTTATCAGCAGGCGGTCGTCGGCCTCCGGCGTATCGCCGACCTCTTGCGTACCGAGACGACCGTCGCCGAACGCAGCGATGCGATCGATCCCGGGAGTGCTCGATTCACCGGTGACGCGCGCCTCGACGACGTCGCATTCCGCTATTCGGGGGCGACCGTCGACGCGCTCGGCGGCATCGATCTACACATCCCCGCCGGTACCTCCCTGGCACTGGTGGGCCGCACCGGCGCCGGCAAGTCGACGATTGTGAAGCTGCTCGCCCGCTTCTACGACCCCACCGACGGCGTGGTGCGGATGGACGGCACCGACATCCGCCGGTTCACGCTGCGCGGCTATCGCCGCCACATCGGCATCGTGCCGCAGGAACCGCACCTGTTCACCGGCACCGTCGCCGACAACATCGCCTACGGGCGACCCGAGGCCGACCACGAACAGATCGCCGCGGCCGCCGCGGCGGTCGGCGCGACGACGATGATCGCCGGCCTGCCGGGCGGCATGCGTCACCCGATCGGCGAGCGCGGGGCCGGATTGTCGTCGGGGCAGCGCCAGCTCATCGCGCTCGCGCGGGCCGAGCTCGTCGAACCCGACCTGCTCCTGCTCGACGAGGCGACAGCCACCCTCGACCAGGCGACCGAGGCGATGGTGCTCGCCGCCGGTGACGCGGTGACCCGCAGCCGGACGTCGGTGATCGTCGCCCACCGCCTCGCGACCGCGGCACGCGCCGATGTGATCGCGGTGGTCGACGGCGGACGGATCGTGGAGATGGGAACACACGAGGATCTACTCGCGTTGGGCGGTAGGTACCGCGCGTTCTGGGATGCCGGTGTCGACCCGGACGCCGACGGTATCGAACCTGCCGACGAACTCATCCGCTGAGTTCACCGGCGCCCGGTGGCGACCCGACGACGTGCGCCCTCGGCGAGGTGGGACTCACGGCGTCCACAGGGTGGTGGGCGCGTACCATCGGCAGGTGGTTCACGACGATCTTCACAAGAGACTTTCGTCGTGACGTGGCGACCCGACACCTTCAGGGAATTGAGGCGAGAAACCGCTGTGAGCAGTTCGACATCCGAAACCGACTTCGGACAGAACGAATGGCTGGTCGAGGAAATGTACCAGCAGTATCAGAAGGATCCGAACTCGGTGGACCCGAGTTGGCACGACCTTCTGAAGAACTACACACCGAACGGTGGCGACACCGGTGCGAGCGGGTCGTCAAACGGGTCGGGTGCCCGCGCCGCATCCGCGAACGGCTCCGCATCCACCAACGGCTCGGCGTCCACCCCGAGCACCTCCGGCCCCACCACTTCCAGCGCGGCCAAGCCCAGCCCCGCCAAGGCCACGTCGACCGACTCCCAGCCCGCCCCGCAGCGCAAGCAGGGCGTAACCCTCGATCAGGGCCCCGAGCCGCGTACGACCACCCGCAAGACCCCCGCGCGTGAGGCGTCGGCCACCAAGGCCGCCTCCGGGCGCAGCGTCGCCAGCCGCGACGGATCCTCGCAGTCTCAGAAGGATCGGCCCGCCAAGGAGCCGGTGGCCAAGCCTGCGGCGTCGGCGCCCGCGGCCACCGAGGACGAGACCAAGGTGTTGCGCGGACCGGCCGCCGCCATCGCCAAGAACATGGCGGCGTCGCTGCAGATCCCCACGGCCACCAGTGTTCGCGCCGTTCCGGCCAAGATGATGATCGACAACCGCATCGTCATCAACAACCACCTCGCCCGCACCCGCGGCGGCAAGATCAGCTTCACCCACATCCTCGGCTACGCGATCGTGCAGGCGATCAAGTCGTTCCCGAACATGAATCGGCATTTCGCCGAGGTCGACGGCAAGCCGAACGTCGTCACCCCCGCCCACACCAACCTCGGCCTGGCCATCGACCTCGTCGGTAAGGACGGCAACCGCACTCTGGTGGTCGCCGCCATCAAGAAGTGCGAGACGATGGGTTTCGCCGAGTTCTACACCGGTTACCAAGACATCGTCCGGCGTGCCCGTGACGGCAAGCTGGGTGCGGAAGACTTTGCGGGCGTGACGGTTTCGCTCACCAACCCCGGCACCATCGGTACCGTGCACTCGGTGCCGCGGCTGATGAAGGGCCAAGGCGCGATCATCGGCGCCGGCGCGATGGAGTACCCCGCGGAGTTCCAGGGCGCCAGTGACGAACAGATCGCCGAACTCGGCGTCGGCAAGCTGATGACGCTGACCTCCACCTACGATCACCGCATCATCCAGGGTGCGGAGTCCGGCGATTTCCTGCGCCGCATCCACGAACTACTCCTCGACGACGCGTTCTACGACGAGATCTTCACCGCCTTCCACATCCCCTACGAGCCGATCCGGTGGCGTCGGGACATCCCGGCGGGTGCGGTCGACAAGAACACCCGTGTGCTCGAGCTGATCGCGGCATATCGCAACCGCGGCCATCTGATGGCCGACATCGACCCGTTGATGATGGACAGCGATGCGCGCACCAGTCATCCCGACCTCGACATCCTCACCTACGGTCTGACGCTGTGGGACCTCGACCGCACGTTCAACGTCGGCGGCTTCCACGGGCAGCAGAAGATGAAGTTGCGCGATGTGCTCTCGATCCTGCGCGACGCCTACTGCCGCCACGTCGGTGTCGAATACACCCACATCCTCGAACCCGATCAGCAGCGCTGGTTGCAGGAGCGGGTCGAGATCAAACACGTCAAGCCCCCGGTGGCCGAGCAGAAGTACATCCTGTCCAAGCTCAATGCCGCCGAGGCATTCGAGACGTTCCTGCAGACCAAGTACGTCGGACAGAAGCGCTTCTCGCTCGAGGGCGCGGAGTCGGTGATCCCCATGATGGACGCGGTGATCGACCAGAGCGCCGAGCACGGCCTCGGCGAGGTCGTCATCGGCATGCCGCACCGCGGTCGCCTCAATGTGCTGGCCAACATCGTCGGCAAGCCCTACTCGAAGATCTTCACCGAGTTCGAGGGCAATCTCAATCCGTCGCAGGCCCATGGCTCCGGCGATGTGAAGTACCACCTCGGCGCCGAGGGCAAGTACTACCAGATGTTCGGAGACAACGAGATCAACGTCTCGCTGACGGCCAACCCGAGTCATCTCGAGGCGGTCGACCCGGTACTCGAGGGTCTCGTCCGCGCCAAGCAGGATCTGCTCGACGAGGACCAGCAGTTCTCGATCCTGCCGCTGATGCTGCACGGCGACGCCGCATTCGCCGGGCAGGGCGTCGTGCCCGAGACACTGAACCTGGCGATGCTGCCCGGCTACCGCACCGGCGGCACCGTGCACATCGTGGTCAACAATCAGGTGGGCTTCACCACCGCGCCCGAGCACTCACGGTCCTCGGAGTACTGCACCGACGTCGCGAAGATGATCGGTGCACCGATCTTCCACGTCAACGGCGACGACCCGGAGGCCTGCGTGTGGGCCGCCAAGCTGGCCGTGGACTACCGCGAGACCTACCACAAGGACGTGGTGATCGACCTCGTCTGCTTCCGTCGTCGCGGCCACAACGAGGGCGACGACCCGTCGATGACCCAGCCGGCCATGTACGACGTGATCGATACCAAGCGCGGCGTCCGCAAGTCCTACACCGAGGCCCTCATCGGTCGTGGTGACATCTCCACCAAGGAGGCCGAGGACGCCCTGCGCGACTACCAGGGCCAGCTGGAGCGGGTGTTCAACGAGGTCAAGGAACTCGAGAAGTTCCGTCCCGAACCTTCGGAGTCGGTCGAGGACGATCAGCCGCTGCCGCAGAAACTGGTGACCGCCGTCGACAAGTCGGTGCTCGCCGAGATCGGTGATGCGTTCTTCAACGTGCCCGAGGGCTTCGATCCGCATCCGCGCGTCAAGCCGGTGCTCAAGCGTCGTCACGAGATGTCCACCGAGGGCGGCATCGACTGGGCGTTCGCGGAGTTGCTCGCCTTCGGCTCGCTGGTCATCGAGGGCCGTACCGTGCGCCTGTCCGGCCAGGACTCGCGTCGCGGCACCTTCACCCAGCGCCACTCGGTGCTGATCGACCGGGAGAACGGCTCGGAGTACACCCCGCTGAACCATCTGACGCCGCGCGACGGAGACTCGCTCGGCCGTTTCATGGTCTACGACTCACCGTTGTCCGAGTTCGCGGTCGTGGGCTTCGAGTACGGCTACTCGGTGGGCAACCCGGACGCATTGGTCCTGTGGGAGGCGCAGTTCGGCGACTTCGTCAACGGCGCGCAGTCGATCATCGACGAGTTCATCAGCTCCGGCGAGGCCAAGTGGGGCCAACGCTCCGATGTGGTGCTGCTGCTCCCCCACGGTCACGAGGGTCAGGGCCCCGACCACACCTCGGGTCGTATCGAGCGCTTCCTACAGCTGTGCGCCGAGGGATCGATGACCGTGGCGCTGCCGTCGACGCCGGCAAGCTACTTCCACCTGCTGCGTCGGCACGTCCTCGACGGCATCAGCCGCCCGCTGATCGTGTTCACCCCGAAGTCGATGCTGCGCAACAAGGCCGCGGTGTCGCCGGTCGAGGATTTCACCGAGGACAAGTTCCGCTCGGTGATCGACGATCCACACTTCGCCGCGAAGGGCTCCGACGCCGATCGCGACAAGGTCAAGCGCGTGCTGCTGGTCAGCGGCAAGCTCTATTACGAGCTCGCCGCACGCCGCGAGAAGGACGAGCGCGACGACATCGCGATCGTGCGCGTCGAGCAGCTCTACCCGGTGCCGCATCGCCGGCTGCGCGACACCCTTGAGCGCTACCCGAACGCCGAGGACTTCGCCTGGGTGCAGGAGGAGCCGGCCAACCAGGGACCGTGGCCGTTCCTGGGTCTGTGGTTGCCCGAGTTGCTGCCGGACCTGCTCAAGGGTCTGCGCCGGCTGTCGCGGCGTCCGATGTCGGCGCCGTCGTCGGGATCGAGCAAGGTTCACGCCGTCGAACAGGCCGAGATCATCGACGGGGCTTTCGCCTGAGCTGATCCATCAACGTGAGCGAGCCGCGGAATCCCTTGTGGGAGACCGCGGCTCGTTTCATACGGTGGTGCTGGGCGCCCACGGGCCGCACCTCACCCCGTGGGTACCGCCGCGCCGACAACCGTGGCCAGGGCCGGCAAGGCCGAGCTGATCACCGACAACAGCTCCTCGCGGGTGATCACCGGGTCGGTCAGCCACGAGATCGTGGTCTGTTCGACGAAAGCGATCCAGCCGTGCACGGTCATCTGGACCACCGGGGTCGGTTCGATCCCCAGGGCGGGCGCGTGCTCGAGAACCCGCCCGGCCATCACCGAGCGGGTATGGTCGAAGACCTCCCGCATCGCGGGGTCTGCGCTGGCCGATCCGCGGATCAGGGCCATGTACGCACTGCGGTTCTCGGTCACGTAGTCGACGTACGCCGACATCGACGCACCGAGGACCCGCAGCGGGTCCCCGAGCGAGTCGTCGGGTTCGGTGCAGTCGAGCATCTCCTGCGCCTGGGCGCGTGCGATCGCGACGTGAAAGTCCTGTTTGGATTCGAAGTAGTGGAACAACAGGGCGCGCGACACCCCGGCCACCTCGGCGATGGCGTCGATGGACACCTGCTCGAGCGGTCGGTTGCCGACCATCTCGAGACCGAGGGCGATCAACTGGTCGCGTCGCGCCTCCGGACTCATCCGGGTCCGACGGCTCGAGGCGCGGGTCTTCGAGGTGCTCACGGGGTACATCGTAGCTTATTGATTCTTGTTCAATAGTTATTGACTTTCATTCAATAGCGCACTAAGCTCAGACACCATGACAACGCATGATGTAGAGATCGCCATCGTCGGGGCCGGGTTCTCCGGCCTCGGCGCGGCCATCAAGCTCGCGCAGCGCGGCATCGACGATTACGTCATCCTCGACCGCGGCAGCGACTTCGGCGGGACCTGGCGCGACAACACCTACCCCGGCGCCGCCTGCGACGTCGCGTCGAACCTGTACTCGTATTCGTTCGCACCGAATCCCGAGTGGTCGCGCTCCTACTCCCATCAGCCGGAGATCCACCGCTACATCAACGCCGTCGCCGACGAGCACGGAGTGCGCGCGAAGGCACGGTTCGGCACCGAGGTCACCGAGGCCCGCTGGGACGAGGCCACCGCCCACTGGATCGTCTCGACGGTCACCGATGGCGATGAGAACACTTATCGCGCACGTCATCTCATCGGTGCGGTCGGCCCGCTGTGCGAGCCGAACCTCCCCGACATCGACGGCATCGACTCGTTCGGCGGCACCATCATGCACTCGGCGCGCTGGGACGACTCGGTGGACTTCGGCGGCAAGCGCGTCGCGGTGATCGGCACCGGTGCTTCGGCAATCCAGATCGTTCCCGAACTGGCCAAGGTCGCCGGACATCTCGACGTCTACCAGCGCACCGCACCGTGGATCGTTCCCCGCACCGAGCGGCCCTACACCCCGGTCGAGCACTGGGCGTTCAAGCACATCCCCGCTGTCCAGATCGCCTCACGGGCCGGGATCTACACCTTCAACGAGTTCATCGCCTTCGGCATGACGTATTCGCCGAAGGCACTCAAGCCGGTCGAGATGCTGGCCCGCGCCAACATCTTCCGCGGCATCCGCGACCCGCAACTGCGCAAGGCCGTCACCCCCGACTTCCAGATCGGCTGCAAGCGCATCCTGCGATCCAACACCTGGTATCCCGCGCTCGACCGCGCGAACGTCGATCTGGTCACCGATCCGATCTCGCGGGTCACCGAGACCGGCATCGTCACCGCCGACGGGACGGCCCATGACATCGACATCCTGGTGGTGGCCACCGGCTTTCACGTCACCGACTCCCCCGTGTTCTCCCACATCGTCGGCGTCGGCGGCCGCAGCCTGGCGAACGTTTGGGACGAGATCGGAATGCAAGGTTACAAGGGCTCATTCGTCCACGGTTTCCCGAACATGATGCTGATGATCGGTCCGTCGACCGGTCTGGGCCACACCTCGATGGTGTACATGATCGAGTCCCAGCTGAACTACCTGGTCGACTACATCGCCACCGTGCGCGCCCGCGAGGCGACGCGCGTGGAGGTGACCGAGGCCGCACAGCGCCGCTACAACGCCGGCATCGCCCACAAGCTCCGCAACAGCGTCTGGGTCAACGGCGGATGCGCCTCCTGGTACAAGGACGTGCACGGCAACATCACCACACTGTGGCCGGGATTCACCTTCGACTTCCGGCGCGAGACAAGGAAATTCGACGTCGCCGCCTACGACATCGATCGCGCTGCGAGCGCCGTGCCCGCGCAACCCACCTCCGCTCCCACCGCCGGCGTCGGCGCCTGAACAACTCCCACCACACGAAAGAAGGCATTCATGAAGGACTTTCGCGACAAGGTCGTCGTCGTCACCGGCGCGGGCTCGGGTATGGGCCGCGACCTCGCGGTCAAGCTCTCCCGTCTCGGCGCGAAACTGGCCATCTCCGATGTGAATCCGGACGGGCTCGCGGTCACCGAGCGACTGATCACCGAGGCCGGCGGCGAGGTGCACTCGCAGATCCTCAACGTCGCCGAGCGCGAGGCGGTCCTCGACTACGCCGAGACCGTCGTCGCCCACTACGGCCGGGTCAACGTCATCTTCAACAACGCCGGGATCGCCCACCACGGCGAGATCGAACGCACCGAGTTCAAGGACATCGAGCGCGTCGTCGACGTCGACTTCTGGGGAGTGGTCAACGGCACCAAGGCTTTCCTGCCGCACATCATCGCCTCCGGTGACGGCCACATCGTCAACACCTCATCGCTGTTCGGCCTCCTCTCCGAGCCCGGTCAGGCCGCGTACAACGCCGCGAAGTTCGCCGTCCGGGGATTCACCGAGGCGCTGAACCAGGAGATGATCGTCGCCAAGCACCCGGTCAAGGTGTCGTGTGTGCACCCGGGCGGCATCAAGACCGCGATCGCCCGCAACGCGACCGTCTCCGGCGATCACGACGCCACCGCGACAGCCAACTTCTTCGATCGTTACCTCGCCCGCATGACCTCCGAGGACGCCGCCGACGTCATCATCAACGGCGTGCGCAAGAACAAGACGCGCATCCTGGTCGGCGCCGACGCCAAGTTCCTCGACCTGTGGGTACGAGTGGTCGCCTCGAAGTACCAGTGGGTCATGGCCAAGGGCACCGCACTGGCACTGACCCGGGCCAAGTAGACACCCTCAGATCCGGTGCTCGTCAGATCTGGTGCTCGTTGAGCCAATCGGCCGCCAGATCCGCCGGGTGCGCGCCGGCGCGGACCTTGCCGGCGAGTGTGGCGAGGTCGGCGGTGGTGATCTCGCCGGCCACCCGATTGACGGCCTTCACCTGATCGCGGGTCAGCGCCGCGGTCCGATACACGGGCACGAGTGTCTCGGGTTGCGGTCCGGCGCCCCGGCCCGACGAGCCGGCCGGGGCGGGTAACGCCTCGACGCGGCCGGCTGGCCCGGAGGCCGAATCGCCTCCGATCTGCAGTGGCGTGAGCAATCCGAGCGCGGTGCCCGTGGCCGTCCGCTCTAGCACGGTGTGCACGTTGGCGACCCGTTGCACCGGACCCGCCCGGCATCCGGCGTCGGCAAAGGCACGCAGGGTCGCCGGATCGGGCTCACCGGTGGTGACCACCGGGAGGTCAGCGGGCAGCCGCCCGCACCCCGACAGGTCGCTCACCCCGGCCGTTGCGGCCAACGACGTCGCGACGAACAATTGCGGGGTGGCACTCACCGGCGTCGCATCGCCGACCGAGACCCCCTGCGGCAGAGAATGATTCAGGTCGACGTAGAGAGCGTCGGAGTTGGGGTCACCGGCGGCGGCGCCCTCGGCGGCGGGCTGCGTGGACGGCGCCGGGGAGACGGGCGAGTCCGCCGCCTGCGCCAGCGACGGCGCGAGTTCGGCCAGCAATTGACCGGTGAATGCCGGGAAGAGATCGACCTCACCGCGCTGCATCGCGTCGAGTTGTGCAGTGTCGCCGCCGATCCTCGGCTCGACCGAGACGTGCGCACCCGCAGTGCGCAACGCGCCCGCATAGATCTGTGCCATCACGAGCGACTCCGGGGTCCCGGAGGCACCCATCACCAATGGCCTGCTCTCGTCCGGGCCCGCATCGTCTCCGCCGCTGCCGCATCCGGCGAGCGCGGCGACCAGCACCAGGACGGCTGCCAGGATCGCCGGGGCCGCGCCGCGGCGCACTCGATGTCGCACGGCACTCACCGTAGCGTGCCGCTCACCCGCCGGCGGCGATGAACCCGGCCACCGAGTCGGCGATGAGCTGCACGGCGATGGCCGCCAGCAACAGACCGGCGATCTTGGCCAACAGGGTGATGCCGCCGACACCGAGGATGCGGATCAGCACCGTCGAGTATCGCAACACGATCGCGACGACGATGTGCACGCTGACGATGGCGGCCGCGATCGCGAGGTAGCCGCCCGCGTCACCGGAGACCCCGCTGACCCCGACGATGACCGCAGCGATCGCACCCGGTCCGGCGAGCAGCGGTGTGCCCAGCGGCACCAGCGCGACGTTGACGTCCTCGGAGGCCTGCGGCGACCCGGCGCTGCCCAGCCCGGTCAGCAACTGGAGCGCCACCAGCAGCAGGAGCAGTCCGCCGGCGCCCTGCAGGGCGGGGATACCGATGTGCAGGTAGTTCAGGATCGCCTTGCCGCCGATGGCGAAGACACTGATCACCAGCAAACTCACCAACGGGGCCTGCCAGGCGGCGCGGCGCCGGTACTCCGGTGTCCGGTGACCGACCAGCGACAGGAACAGGGGGATCTGCCCCGGCGGATCCATGATGACCAGCAGGGTGATCAGGGTCGTCGTGTAGACCGTGACGTCGAAGGACACGCGCTGATCTTACGGGCGGCGCGTAGCATCCCAGGCGTGCCATCGATGCCCCATCTTCGCCCCGGCCTCGGATTCACCACCGGCCGCCGCGAGCGACGGCCGCTACCGAGGATCCCGGTGCCCATCGCCCGCGCGATCGTCGATTGCGCGGTCTACGTCGACGGGCATCGGCAGCCCGGACGGATCGGCTACTCCGAGGCCCTCGAACAGGTGCGCAGTACGGGTGAGGGATTCGTCTGGCTCGGTCTGCATTCACCCGACGACGAGCAGATGACCGGTGTGGCGGAGGTCTTCGGACTGCACGAGCTCGTCGTCGAGGACGCGGTGCACGCCCACCAACGCCCCAAACTCGAGATCTACGACAACACCCAGTTCTTGGTACTGCGCACGGTGAAGTACGTCGAACACGAATCGATCGAACAGGCCAGTGAGGTCGTCGAGACCGGCGAGATCATGATCTTCACCGGCCCCGACTTCGTGATCACGGTGCGCCACGGCGATCACACCCACCTGTCGGGATTGCGCCGACGCATGGAGTCCCGTCCCGAACGCCTCGCCCTGGGTCCGACCGCGGTCATGCACGCCATCGCCGACCTCGTCGTCGACAGCTATCTCGCGGTCAGCGAGAGGATGGAGACCGATCTCCTCGCCATCGAGAGTTCGGTGTTCGGCAACAAGAAGCGCTGGCTCGACATCGAACCGGTGTATCTGCTCAAACGCGAAGTGCTCGAACTTCGCCGCGCGGTGACCCCGCTGACCAATCCGCTGTCGCGGCTGACCTCCAACAATCCCTTGGTGCCCAAGGAGATCCGACGCTATCTGCGCGACGTCGCCGATCACCTCACCACAGTCGTCGACCGCGTCGTGGAGTACGACGAGGTCTTGTCGTCGCTTCTCGACGCCGCCGCGGCGAAGGTCGGCATCCAGCAGAACAGTGACATGCGCAAGATCTCCGCGTGGGTGGCTATCGGCGCCATCCCGACGATGGTCGCGGGTCTCTACGGCATGAACTTCGACATCCTGCCGGGTATGCACGATGCGCAGGGTTTCGGTCTGGTCTGTCTGTTCCTGGTGGTGGTCTGCGGCGCGCTGTGGGGGGCGTTGCGGCGCAATCACTGGCTGTGAGCGTCGAGAAGGAGCGCGAAACACGGTCGACCGAAACGGCGCAGCCGCACTCTCAGGACTGCTGGGCGATCTTCAGCTGCGTGACGAGCGATGTCGGACGAGTGACGGTCTGCGCCACCGGCGATCCCGAAACCGCCTTGTTCCACAACGTGTTCAGCACCTCGTCGCTCGAGTCCGCGACCACCTCGGCAACGATTTCGAGACTGTGGAACCCCGGGTTGCCCTGGTCCGCAAGCCCCGCCCATCGCAGAATGTTGTCAAACCTGGCACGGACGGTGACCCTGAGATCATCCAGCCGAATCCCGGCCAAGGTCGCGTGCAACACCATCCCGTCGGTGATACAGGCGGCCACCGCAGACAACAGGTACTCATGCGGAGTGGGCGCCGAATCACGAGCAGTCAAATCCGCAGGCTCGTCGAACTGGATGGTGTGCCCCCGCGCCACGGCATCAACCCGAAACCCTCCTCGCCAGCGCGTCGAGATAGTCCACGGACCGCTGAAGCGCGCTACCTGGGCAACGTCGGTCATCCGGTCGGACAGCTCTGCTCTGGCGTCCTCGGCTATCCCATTCAGGGGCATGGAGCCCAGCCCGTGGGCACCGGACTGGTCGGCAGAGGGTTGGTCGCTCATTCCCTCGACGATAGTCGCGTCGGGCCGGCACGTCGCAGGACGTGGGTTAGTCTCGTCGTCAGTGGCGTAACGCATACTTCGGCAGGGGGCGGGTGATGGCAACTTCGGTCGGTCTGGGCATCGGTCCGGTGCCGACTCCGAGGCTCACAACCGGCGTCCCGCAAGTGGATTCACTGCTGGGACCGCTTGTGGGAGGCGAGAATATCGCCTGGTCCGTCGATGACGACCCAGCGACACTCATTGCAACGATCCTGGCAGCTGCAGGCCCGACAGCCATCGCCGTCGACGCGCAACAACTGCAATCACTTCAATCGCAACCACCCGACGTCTCCACCTTCTTGATCGACTTGAGCAGCGCCACGACATCGCAGACGCGCACGATCGTGAGTGTGGCGCAATCGATCTTCTCTGCCCAACGGTCGGTCTGCCATTGGCTGGCGGCGCCCGACACCCCGGCTCGCAACGAGTGGGCGTGGGCCATGCAGGTGGAACTCGATGTGGCCGACGGCGCAGTGAGCGTCGTGCGCGCCGATGGCCGCGCTGTCAGTCGCAACCGTGTTGCGCTGGGAGACTCTCACGATCTGAATGGTTCTCGACGCCCCGGCCCGGGCGCATCGGCGCTGGGGCGAGGGGTGCGCGCGGCGCGCACCGACCGCGGCTGGAGCCAGTCCGAGCTAGCCCGTCGAGTCGGCATCACACCCAGCGCGATCTCACAGATGGAGCGCGGACGACTCGGCATCTCGTTGGACACCGCCATAGACATCGCCGAGCAGTTGGGTTTACCTCTGGACACTCTGGCGCGCGGCGATGCCGCGACCCCCATCATCGTCGAGCAACGAGACGGGATCCCAGCCGAGAATGCGCCGGCGACCGCCGTTGCATCACCACTGGCGCGTGGCGCGCTCCGGTCGCACCGACTGTCGCCGCACGAAACGCTGAGTCCATCGACCGGACCGGCGGGCACTCTCACCATTCTCATCGGCTCCGGGTTGGTCTGTGTCGAGCGAGCATCCTCGCGGATGCTCGCTCGCGCCGCCGACGTCGTCTCGCTGACCAACGCTCACGGCGCCTCGATTCGCAACGTCGGGGACGCCCACGCCATCCTGTTCCACTTCTGACTCGCCTCGGTGAACCACTCCTTGAATCAAGTGATGGTTCATATTTCTCCCACTGATCGAAACAGTTGTAAGTATCACTTTCAGTCCGGATACTGACTGCGCGCGGGTCGCCCGACTCTGGGTCAGACGCTTCACAGCGAGCACTCGCCGACGCCGCACACTTCATTCCCGAGAACGCAAAGGTCGCCCCATGCCTCGTCCGCCGATCTACAACGGCTTTCTGCATCTGACCCCAAATCATCACAGCCACGGCTTCTGGCGGACTCCGCAAGGACAGGTCCAGTACGGGTACACCAAGCTCGACCCCTATATCGATGTGGTCACCACCTTGGAGCGCGGTCTCTTCGACACCCTGTTCATCGCCGACGTGGTCGGCGTCTACGACCTCGACTTCGGCGAGAGCAACACCACCATCCGTGCCGGCTCCCAGTTTCCCGAACCAGACCCGGTGACGATCGTCTCGGCGTTGGGATACGCGACCGAGCATCTGGGAATCGCGGTCACCAGCAACATCATTCAGAGTCACCCTTTCAGTTTCGCGCGCCAGCTCTCTTCCCTGGACCACTTCACCGACGGTCGCGTCGGGTGGAACATCGTCACCTCGTACCTGTCCAACGGATTCCGCAACTACGGTTACGATGCCATCGTCGGCCACGATGACCGCTACGTGTGGGCTCAAGAATATGCCGACGTGACCTACAAGCTCTGGGAGCATTCCTGGCAGGATGGCGCGGTAGTCCACGACCCGAGCACCAATCGATTCTTCGATCCCGACAAGATCCGCACGATCGACCACGTCGGGCCGCGTTACCAGGTGCAGGGTCCCCATATCGTGGAGCCGTCGCCACAGCGCACACCAGTACTCTTCCAGGCCGGAAACTCCACTGCCGGAAGGCAATTTGCGGCCAGAAATGCCGAGGTCACCTTCTTGCCCTCGCAGACACCGCTGACCGCGCGTGCCGACATCGACATCCTCGATGCCGAGACACGAGCACAGGGGCGCGATCCGCAGTCGTTGAAGAAGATCGTGACACTGTCCACCATCGTCGGCTCCACCGAGGAAGAGGCCAAGCGCAACCAGCAGTACTTCCGTGACAACATCGACTTCGAAGCCCTGCAAGCCTTCTGGAGTGGCGGGAGCGGGATCGATCTGACCTCGGTCGACCCCGAGACACCGCTGGCCGAACTCGCCAAGCGCGCACAACTGGGCGACCACGTACGTTCGGTGTTCCGGGCGGCGGCCGATTCACAGGTCGATCCGTCCACGGTCTCCTGGCGGGACTATCTGCTCGATCAGGGCCTGCTCCCGGGCCGCTTCGCCGGAACACCGGAGCAGATCGCCGATCACGTGTCTTCGTGGGTGGATGCAGGGGTCGATGGCTTCAACGTGGTACCCATCACCACTCTTGGATGGTGGGGAGAGTGGGTCGACAACGTGCTTCCGGTCTTGCAGGATCGCGGCCTGGCGCAACGCGAGTACCACCCAGGCACCTTGCGCAACAAGCTCTTCCGTAACGGCGATGCCATCGACGCCCGTCATCGGGCGCGCACCATCGGCCTCTCGGACTCCGTTGGTGCGCACTGATATGACCGGCCTCATCGAGACCTCCACCTCACCACACGGCTCGTTGTCCGCACGTTTTGCTCCGTTGTTCGCAGAGATCGGTGCCACAGCGATCGATCGGGAACGCGCACGCACGCTTCCCACCGAACTCGTTGCCCGCCTGGCCCAGTCGGGCTTTACCGCACTGCGCATTCCGCGGGAGTTCGGCGGCAGTGAAATCCGATTGAGTGAGCTTGCCGAGCTGTTGATCCAGCTGGCGGCGGCGGACTCCAACTTCGTTCAGATCCTGCGTGCCCACTTTCTTTACACCGACGCCTTGCGCCAAGCTCCGGTCAGCCCCGAGCGCGATGAATGGCTACGACGCATCGGCAACGGTGAGATCCTCGGCGGTGCCTACACCGAGCAGTCCGCAGAGAACCGCACCCACTTCTCCACAACGATCTCACCCGATCCCTCGGGTGCGTCCATCATCTCCGGTGAGAAGTTCTACAGCACCGGGTCGTGGTACGCAGACTGGATCATCACCGCCGGGGAAGGGCCCGACGGCGTCGCCCAGGCTGTGGTGGCTCGTGATGCCGACGGCGTTGAACTCCTCGACGACTGGAACGGCTTCGGACAGCGGCTGACGGCGAGCGGTACCACGCGTTTTCACGATGCGAGCACCGCTGGAGCGCCCCAGCTGCCGCCAGGTGTACAGCCGGGAAGCTACGGCACCTCGCTGGCACAGTTCTGGCATATCGCCGCTCTGGCCGGTATCGCACAGGCCGTGCACACCGAGACCGTCGACTACGTGAGATCGCGAAAGCGATACTTCGCGCAGGGCGCAGGTGTCGTGCCCGCTCTCGACCCGGTGGTTCAGTCAGTGGTGGGCGAGCTCAGCGCGGCACGCTACCTGGCCGCGACGATCACCCGCAGTCTCGCGGCCCGCCTCGATGACCTCGATGTAGCCATCACGACCGGTGGTGCCGATGAGGCTCTGTTCGACGAAGTAGAGGTCGAGGTGTACCGCGCTCAAGTTGTGGTCATGAATTCCGTCTTGTCCGCTGCTGCCCGGTCATTCGATGTGGGTGGCGCATCCGCAGTCGACGCCGATAGATCGTGGGATCGTCACTGGCGCAACGCACGTACTCTTGCCAGCCACAACCCCTCCCCACTCCGGCTGGTCAGCATCGGCGACTACGACATCAACGCAACCTCTCCCTTCCGTACCTGGCTCAGCGGCGTGGACCTGAGGAATCGCGCCTGACGACCGCAGAAGCGGTACCTCCACAAGACCCAGATCAGCACGTCGGCATTCTTTGCCGCCTTATTCGTCGATCTTCCCTCTTCGCCGGTCTGCGAGACTCCCCTGCCACATGCGCCGACCAGCACAGCTGTCACCGTGAAAGGAACCACCCCATGAAGTCTCGATGGAGACTCGGCCTCGCCACAGGCATGGCGTTGAGCGCCGTACTCGCACTTACCTCGTGCTCGTCGTCACAAACCACCGACGCCGGAACCAACAAGTCCGAGACCATCACCTACGTCCATGAGCAGGAACCACCATGCCTATGGGGCGGATGGGTACAGCAGGCATACCTGTCCCGACAAGTTTTCGACTCGTTGGTGAGCTGGGATACCGACAAGCCCGTGCCGTGGTTGGCCACCTCGTGGACCACCTCGGCGGATCGCAAGAATGTCACGTTCGTACTCAAGGACGACGTCAAGTTCACCGACGGAACCCCCTTCAACGCCGACGCGGTGGTCGCCAACGTCAACTACTGGCTCAAGAACCTCGGATGGAACCAGTTCTCCTACCTCACCGGGGCAACGGCCGACAACGCCAACACCGTGACCTTGCATCTCTCCGAGCCCAATCCCGAGATCTTGCGAGTACTTTCCAACGGCCACTACGGAATCCAGTCACCCACCGCGCTGGCCAAGAACTCCGAGGCCCAGAACTGCCAATACCCCGTGGGATCGGGACCATGGAAAGTCAACAAGTGGTCCCAGGGCCAGCAGATCCTGTTCGAGCGCAACGATGCTTACACCTCGGCACCGCAGAACGCCAAACACCAAGGTCCCGCCTATGCCAAGTACCTGGAATGGAAGTTCGCACCCGACGCAACCACTCGCTGGAGTGCGTTGACCACCGGTCAGGCTCAGGCCATCTACAATCCGCCGTCCAACCAGTGGGCCACGGCCGAAAAGGACTATCAGGTCCATAACTTCATCACCGGCGGTCGGCAACAGGCATTCTCCTTCAATGTCGCCCGTGGACCGTTCACCGATGTCCGGGTTCGCCAGGCCTTCGCCTATGCCGCCGACCGCAAATCGATCGTCGACGCGGTGTTCAAGGGATCTGCACCCTACGACGCCAATGGCTCACTGAGCCCCAATAATCCGTCGTATCTCGACGTCAACGACACCTACCTGTACAACCCGACAAAGGCCGGTCAACTCCTCGACGCGGCGGGTTGGAAGCTCAACTCCGACGGCGTGCGCGAGAAGGACGGCGCACTCCTGAAGATCCGACTGCCCTACGGCGCGGGCCCCATCGTCAGTCAGGATGGCACGGCAGCGCTGCAAGCGATCCAGGAGCAGGTAGCGAAGGTCGGATTCGAACTCGATTTGGTGCCGCTGACCATGACCCAGCTCTTCGCCGGCGAATCCAGCAGTGTCAACGACCTCGAGCTCTACTTCGGTTACTGGGTGTGGCCCGCACCGAATATTCTCGACATCGTCTACAGCGCAGGCACTACCGCAGAACCCAACGGCAATAACAAGACCTTCTTCAATGATCCTGC
This sequence comes from Gordonia polyisoprenivorans, assembly GCF_017654315.1. Classification (NCBI taxonomy): domain Bacteria; kingdom Bacillati; phylum Actinomycetota; class Actinomycetes; order Mycobacteriales; family Gordoniaceae; genus Gordonia; species Gordonia polyisoprenivorans. Next base: position 2,822,194 of record NZ_CP072203.1, on the reverse strand, counting down.
CGTCGAGGCCAAGATCATGGCGGCTCAGCGAGAGTCGGATCCCACCGCCCGTGATCAGCAGTACCAGGACCTGCAACGCTACTTCAACGACCAGGCGATAGCCGTTGGCTTTTACGACTTCACCAACAGCGTTGTCACCACGAAGGGACTCAAGGGGTTCTGGCAAGACCAGGGCAGCAACGGCTTGCCGGTGTTCTCCGACGTTCAGTTGAGCGGAGATCAGTAGATGAGCATCGCCGAGGCCATCGGAGTGCCCGACACCGATGATGAGACACCACAACCGCGCACCTCGCCTGCCCAGGTCGCACGCACCACAGCGGTGAAACTCGCCTCGGCGATCTTCGTTCTGTGGGGCGCAGTGACCGTCACCTTCATCGTGCTCTCGGTACTCCCGGGCAACCGGGCGGCGATCGTCCTCAACGTGCAGTCCGGGTTGACCACCACCCGGACAGATACCGAGATCGCCGCGGTCAACGCCCAATACGGTTGGGACAGACCACTGATCGTGCAGTACTTCTCATATCTGGGAAATCTGCTGCGCGGCGATCTGGGCACGTCGTGGGAGCTGCGCCGTCCGGTCACCGAGATCATCGGCGAGCAGGTGGGCCCCACCCTGACGCTGACCATCTCGGCCCTGATTCTGGCCTGGGTGCTATCGGTGCCGTGGACCCTGCTGACCGCAGGGCGTGGACGCCGGGTCAAGACGCTCGGTTCCACTGTCGAGACGATCACCGCCGGGCTCCCCCAATACTGGCTGGGCGTCATCTTGCTGATCGTCTTCGCAGTGAACCTCGGGTGGTTCCCGGTGATCGGCGGAGTCGATGTCAGCGGCACGGTGCTTCCGGCGTTCACCCTGGCAATTCCCTTGGCCGGGTTCATCGGACAGGCCACCCGCACCGAATTCGATCGGGCGATACGGCAACCGTTTGTGCTCTCGGCACGGACACGGGGAATGAGTGAGAACGGGGTTCGCCTGCGCCACGTGTTACGGCACGCGCTCATCCCCGGGATCACGCTCTCCGGGTGGGCAATGGGAGCACTGCTATCCGGAGCAGTATTGGTGGAGTCGGTCTTCGCGCGACCGGGTCTTGGTGCCGTCCTCGTCAAATCGGTGTCGGACAAAGACTTCGAGCTCGTCATGGGACTCGTCATCTTGATCAGTGCGGTCTATGTTGCCGTCAACTTGCTCATCGACGTCATCTACACGATCGTCGATCCACGTCTGGGAGGTAGCAGATGACCAGCCCCGGTGAAGTACTCCACAGCACGCGCAAGCGGCTGGGTACAACAGTCACCACCGTGCCCCCGTCCACGCTGATTGCAGCGGTGGTCTTGGTTCTGGTTGTTGTGGCCGTGGCCACTCCCGGACTGTTGGCCACCCAGTCGGCCTTCGCGGTCGACCTCGGTCAAACCCTGGCACCGCCGTCGAGTTCGCACTGGCTGGGCACCGACAGCGTCGGACGTGACCTGTACAGCCGCATCATCTGGGGTACCCGAAGCTCGTTGTCGATCGGTATCGGTGCAATGGCACTGGCCCTGGTAATCGCGCTGATCCTCGGTTTTGTTGCGGCCTTGAGCCCACGCTGGCTGGGTGAGCCGGTGAACCGACTTCTCGACATCTTCCTCGCCTTCCCGGTGCTGCTGTTGGCGCTGCTGTTCGTGGCGCTGATGGGCCCCTCGGAACTGAGCCTGATCATCGCGGTCGGTATCGGTTCGGCCCCCGGTTATGCCCGCCTCGTCCGCGCCCAAGCGTTGGGCGTACGTGATTCGGCATACGTCGAAGCCGCCCGCGCACTGGGACACGAGCGACGAACCATCTTCTCCCAACACATCTTTCCCAACGCTTTTCGACCGTTGGTGGCCCTGGTGGCGCTCGGGGTCGGCCAGAGCATTGTGTGGGCGTCCGGGCTGTCGTTTCTCGGCTTGGGAGTTGCCCCGCCATCGCCGGAGTGGGGCGCGTTGCTCAATTCAGGCAAAGCCGATATCACCACCGCATGGTGGCTCGAGGTGATGCCCGGCCTGGCGATCGTGGTGACGGCCTTGGCTTTCACCCAGATCGGACGCTACATCCAGGATCGTTCTGAAGGGATCTCACACTGATGACCGCAACCGTCGTCGCCACCACCGACTCCACCGGCGAGCTGGTACGGGTGGAGAATCTCAATGTGTCCTTCGGGGGCGAGCAGACACCCGAGGTCCACGTGGTCAAGGATGTCTCGTTCACCCTGCGTCAAGGTCAATGCATCGCTCTGGTCGGTGAGTCGGGCTCAGGTAAATCGGTGACCGCACGCACCCTTGTCGGCTTGTCCGGAGAGGCCGCCACCGTATCGGCCGACACACTCGAGTTCAATGGCCAGACCCTGCTCCGTCGCCCGGACTCCTGGTGGCGATCGGTACGCGGTGCACAGATAGGTTTCATCCTGCAGGATGCACTGGTCTCACTCGACCCACTGCGCCCGGTGGGCAAGGAGATTGCCGAGGCGTTCTCGCTGCATGGTGTGGGCGACCGAGCGGGTCGATCGGCCCGCGTCGCCGAGGTACTCGGACGGGTGGGGGTACCCGAGCCCGAAGTCCGTTCACGCCAACGTTGTGGAGAGCTCTCCGGCGGACTCCGACAACGCGCTTTGATCGCCTCGGCCATCGCACTCGAGCCGGCGCTGGTCATCGCCGACGAGCCGACCACCGCCCTCGACGTCACGGTGCAAGCGCAGGTACTCGACGTCCTACAAGCGATGATCGACGGGGGTACCACCGTCATCCTCATCAGCCACGATCTCGCGGTGGTAGCGCGGATGGCCGATGAGATCCTGGTGATGAAGGGCGGACGTATCGTTGAATCCGGCTCGGCGACACAGGTGTTGAACGCACCACGCCACCCCTACACCCGGCAACTGATCGATGCGGTACCAAGCGAACACACCAAAGGTGTTCGGCTCTCACGAACGACACACGCGACCCGGACGGCTGCCGCACTGTTTCCGCCACGAATGGACACGGCCGCTTCCGACGCCCCGCCGTTGCTCACCGCACGACGGGTCACCAAGTCCTACCGCGGTCCCGACAACATCCGGCGCCGCGTGGTCAACGATGTTTCGTTTCACCTCGATCGAGGCGAGACACTCGGGATTGTCGGCGAATCCGGTTCGGGTAAAAGCACTCTGGCTCGCATCGCGTTGGCGCTGACCACCCCCGACTCCGGCGAGGTGTTGTTTCGGGATTCGCCCTGGACGAGTGCAAGTTCTGCCGATCAGCGTCGTATCCGCCGACGGATCTCCGTGGTCTATCAGGACCCGTTGAGTTCCTTCGACCCCCGCTGGCGCGTCCACCGGATTCTGGCCGACGCCATCACACTCGGGGACACCGCCAACGCTTCCCGGATCGATCAGCGGGTGGTGGAGCTCTTGGAGATGGTTGGGTTGACGGAACATCATTGCCGGGCGTGGCCGCTGCGGATGTCGGGCGGACAACGCCAACGGGTGGCCATCGCGCGGGCGCTGGCCACCAACCCCGAGGTGGTAGTACTCGACGAGGCCGTCTCGGCACTCGACGTGTCGATACAAGCACAGATACTCGACCTGCTCACCGACCTCCAGTACCAACTGCACGTGAGCTACCTGTTCATCTCACACGATCTCGGGGTCATTCATCACATGAGCGACCGCGTGCTGGTGATGCAGGGCGGCAACTGCGTCGAGCAGGGTGATGCCGACGAGATCTTCAACCATCCGACCCACGCCTACACCCGTAAACTCCTCGAGTCCCTTCCCCGCCTCGAGTACCAACAACTCCACCAGGTGGCGCAACGATCATGACAACGACAGTCGCAGCAGCACAGCCCCTCCCGACGCCCGAGACCGAGTCGATCAGTGCCGCACTGATCCCGATCGTCGCAGCAATCGGTGCGCAGGCACCCGCCCGGGAATCACAGTCACACTCACCGGAACCGGAGGTCGCCGCACTGGCCGCAGCCGGGCTGGGTCGACTACGCGTGCCGGTCGAGTTCGGTGGCGGCGGATCATCGGTCTCCGAGCTTGCCTCCGAGCTGATCCGCCTCGCGGCCGCCGACTCGAACTTTGTGCAGATCTTCCGCGGTCATCTGGGATTCGTGGAGTTCCTGCTCCGACTCGACGCCAGTCCGGTACGCGACGAGCTACTGGCGGCGGCGGGGCGCGGCGAGCTGTTCGGGCCGGCCGCGTCGGTGAGCGCGAGCGGCAAACCCGGCGAAGCTGCACCGACCACCATCATCGACTCCTCGACCACCTTGGAGCGTGGTGAGAACACACTGGTGTTGTCGGGCAGCAAGTACTACACCACCGGTTCGCTCTACGCCCAGTGGATCAACGTGCTCGTCATCAACGACGACGGAGTGTTTGAGGTCGTGGTGGGCCGCAACGATCCAGGAGTCGGCGTGATCGACGACTGGAATGGTTTCGGCCAACGGTTCACCGCCAGTGGCACTGCCCACTTCGACCGAGTGGAAGTGCGCCCGGGATATGCTTTGCGCCGCGAGTCCGCGGCCACCGGCGAGTACCTCAACGCCTTCTATCAACTTGTTCACTCCAGCACGCAGGCGGGGATCCTCGAGCGGGCGACACGTGATCTCGGCGAGTTGGTCGCGGGGCGTACACGCAGTTATCCGCTGGCCACGGCAACTCCGCCCCGACACGATCCGCAGGTGCTCGAGGTGGTCGGCGAGGTCAAGACCGCCGCGTACGGAACTCGTTCCGCGGTGACAGCTGCGGCACTGACCGTTGACGGTTACAACGCAGATCCTTCACCGCAAGGACTGAACGAGGTGATCGTCGCGGCCGCAGCAACGCAGGTACTCAATACACGTCTCGCCGGGGAGGCAACCTGGCGATTCTTTGACGCCGCCAGCGCATCGGCAACCGATCTCGACCTTGCGCTGGACCGGCATTGGCGCAATGCCCGCACCATCTCCTCGCACAATCCGGTGATCTACAAGGCCCGATCCATCGGCGAGTATCTGGTCAACGGTGAGCTCCCGAGCTCTTTTGGCACCATCATCGCCCCACGGGAGTAAAGGCCCCGCGGTACGCCGCACCCGGATGCCGTGCGCTGAGCCGGTCGGCTCCGAAGATCTTATGCCGCAACGTGCCCGGCGTGTACTCGCGCTGAGCGAGGCCGCGGTCTCGCAGCACCGGCAGAACCTTGTCGGCGAATTCGGCAAACGATCCCGGGATCACCCAGTTGATCACGTTGATGCCGTCGACCCCGGCATCCTGCCACACCTGCAGGGTGTCGGCGATCTGCTCAGGCGTTCCCACCACAACGGAATTGCGAAGTCGTTGCAGCGCAAGATCGCCGACGGTCGGCTCCCGGTCGGTGATATGGCGACGAAGATGGTCGAGGAACCCGTGGGCGGTGTTGGTGCGGACGTCACGGAGTGGGGTTTCGGCGGGATATACCCGGCCGTTCTCGTCGACGATCGCCATATGTGCCGAGTACCCGTCCGGGCTCACATAGCGTTGATACTCGGCAAACTTCTCGCGCGCCTGTTGCTCGGTATCGCCGATGACAAAGCTCAGCCCCTGGTGGAAGGTGATGTCGCCCGGGTTACGTCCGGCAGCCTGTGCCAGCGCCCTCGTTTGCGTAATCTGCTGGCGGGCGATCTCCGGAGTGGGTGCCACGAGGAAGACGGCCTCGGCGTTGCGGGCGGCAAAGGCCCGACCGGGCCCGGAAGATCCGGCCTGAAACAGCAGCGGCGTTCGCTGTGGCGAGGGCGACGGCAGAAAAGGCCCCTCAACCCGATATCTCTCACCGGAGTGGAAGATCTTGTGGATCTTGCTCGCGTCGGCGTGCACTCCACCGGCCTTGTCGACGAGTAACGCGTCGTCGTCCCAGGATCCCTCCCAGAGTTTGTAGGCAACCTCGACATACTCGTCGGCCCACCGATACCGTTCGTCGTGATCTTCCAGCGCCTCGTACCCGAAGTTGCGATACCCGTTGTCCTGGGTTCCGGTCACGATGTTCCAGGCGATGCGTCCCTTGCTGATGTGATCCAACGTCGCAATCTGGCGGGCAAAGTTCGTGGGGTGTTGCTGAAAGACATTTGACGTCACGGCAAGGCCCAGATGCTGGGTGTGTGTGGCCAACGCGGCAACGAGCACTGTCGGGTCGTTACTGGGGATTTGCAATCCTTCTCGGGCGTATACCGAGTAGTCCGCATCGGCGTCTCCGTAGTGTCCCGAGACGTCTGCGAAGAAGATGGTGTCGAATCTGGCCTCCTCCAGCAGAGTTGCCAGATCGATCCACAGGTCGACATCGTTGAAATCACTCTGCTGCGCATCATTTCTGCGCCACTGACCGTGGTGGATATGACTGGTGGTGTTCATGACGAACGCGTTGAAGAACAGCCGCTTGGGCATCGCAACTTCCTGTAATCGAATACGGTTATGCCGCAGCAACAATCGATCGACTGTTCGGCGTATGCAACTATCGACGCGCGCATCGTGGACCGTCGAGGGTTTGTTGCAGTGAGATCCCAACGGGCTGCGACAAAGTTGGTCCGCCCCACATCTGGCCGTGGGCTTCACCGCGATACGCGCTCGCAGGTCAACAAAGATGACGTCCCAATACCTCGCCGAACCATTGCTGGTCGATGAGGAAGGCATCGTGGCCGTGTCCCCCGGAGTGGACCACCGGCTCACGACCACTCACACTGCCCGGAGAATGCCGGGCGATGAACCGCTGCTGATCGAGCGGGAAGAGCCGGTCGGAGTCGATCCCCACCACCAGCAGCGGATGTGTGGCGGCCGTCAGTGCTGCCCTCGCGCCGCCACGGCCCCGTCCGATGTCATGGCTGTTCTTCGCGTTGACCAAGGTGATGAAGCTGTTCGCATCGAAGGATTCCGCGAATTTCTCCGCGTTGGAGGCGAAATACGATTCAACCGCAAACTGTCCACCCCCATGATCTTGTTGCGCCCGCCCGAAACGGCGGTCGAAGTCGTCTGGGGCCCGGTACTGCAGCATCCCGATTCGGCGCGCCAAGGCCAGCCCACGGATGGGTGCGGTACCCAGCTGCCGGTAGTCGCCATGACGATAGTCCGGGTCCGCCCGGACCACGTCGATTTGCAGCGAGTTTGCGGCTATCTGCTCGGCGGTGGTCACCCAAGGTGCCGCGATCACCGCGACCAGGTCTGCCATATCACCTAGGCTCACATGCCATTCCATAGCGTGCATACCGCCGAAGGACACCCCGATGACCGCCGCCCACCGCTCGATGCCCAACTCCCGCCGCAACTGCGCCGCCGCGGCAACCTGATCTCGGATGGTGAGCGCGGGGAACCGGGCCGCCCAGCGTCGACCATCTGGGTCAATCGAGCCGGGTCCGGTCGATCCGGCACAGCCGCCGAGAACATTGGGAGCGATCACGCAGAACCGGTCGGTATCGAGCCCCAGGCCCGGCCCCACCACGTCCTGCCACCATCCAGGGGCACGATCATCGCCACTCAGGTGCGAGTTGGCGCCGAGTCCGTGAAAGACGAGGACACCGTTGCCTTTTGCCGAAGACAGCCGCCCAAAGGACTCGGAGAACATCTCCGCACCACCAAGCACGGCGCCCGATTCGAGTATCAGATCCCCGATGGCAACCGAACCGCCGGGAGTGGGGACGGGCGGCCTCGCCGCACCCCACCCCCGGCCACCGTCGTTGGTGCAACCACCGGCGACTATCCGGCCGCACTCACCGGTTGACGCAAGCCATATCCCTTCTCCTGCGGCAGATTAGCCGTCGGCCGCGACAGAGCGGGCGCGTCATGGTCGAGATCCAGCAGCGGCAACACCAGGTCGGCGAATCGCTCGGCTTCTTCGGCAAGCGGCCAGTTGGACAAGATCAGCGAGTCGATGCTGTATTACTCCTCGAGTTCGTGAATGCGATCGGCAACCTGCTTCGGGTCTCCGACGATGAACGTGCCCCAGCCCGCACCCTGCGGATCCAGCGGCGACCACGGAGTCACTCCCGACCACAGGTTGGGGGCGATCTCGAGGTCGCGCGCCTTGGGGACCCGCGATGCCTTGAGGGTGTCGATGCGGAACTGCACCTGCGGATCATCGCTGGACAGATCCTCGACACCCCCGGGCACTCCCTGACGCCCTTGAAGCGCCGCATCAGCGAAGGCACGCAAGCCCGGCCCGGTGGTCTGGTCGAGCAGCCACTGGGCGTGCGCCCATGCCTCCTCCTCGGTCTCGCGCTCGATCACACTTCCATGCACACCGAGTTTGACCTGACGTCCCTGCGCGGCCGCTGCCTTCTTGACATCGCCGAAGAGCTTGGCGAGTTTATCGGGACGATCCCAGAAGGCCAAGAACTCGTCGAGGACCCGGGCCGAATGCTCGATTCCGGCCGGTGAGGCCGCCGCACCCCAGATCGGGGTGTGCGGCAGCTGGATGGGCCCCAGTCCCAGTGCCTCGGTTCCGTTGACACCGTCGACTTCGGTGGGCGCACCCTCCGCCAATTCGGTGAGTTCCCAACACTTTCCGGGCTCGGTGATGGGTTTTCCCTGATAGACCTTCTTGAACAGCTCCCAGTACTCCTCGCTCACCGCGTAGCGCACGTCGTTGGAGATGTTGAGACCAAATGATCGAGAGATCGATTCTGTTCCGTTGACCGCATTGAACAGCAACCGGCCACCCGAGTGGTCCTCGAAGGTCAATGCCTGCTGGGCGAGATAGGTGGGTGAGATGACGCCGGGATAGACCGGCAGCAGGAAACGTAGCCGCTGTGTGAGCGGCAAGAGGGTGGAGGCGGTGGTCCACACGTCGTGGGCGTAAGTACCCAGGAGCGCTCCATAGTAGCCCCGCCGATCGATGGTTTGCGCCAGACGCTGCAATCTGCTGTGGTCCACCGGGTATCGTCCATCCTCCGCCCACGGATAACGACCGTCGACCGGGCTGATGTACCAGAGTACTTTTGTCATCGCCTCGCTCCTGTTGTTGACGTATTACCTTGTGAATCAGAGAATTCAGTGTGTGAACTCCACCCGAGAGCCGGCCCGATGTGCCACGCGATCTCACGGAGTATGTGGCGATAGTCCTCGTAGTCGAACTGGAAAGGAAGTTCAATCAGGTAGTCATCGGCTCCGGCGAATCCACGATCGGTCCTGATCTGTTCCACGATCTGCTCGGTGCTGCCGTAAAGGTCGGGAGCGATGATCGTGCCACCCGGATGTACCGTCTGGGTGCGTGCGGTACGTGCCTCGCGATAGTGAACCGCCCCGGGTTTGTCGGAGGCTCTCGAACCTGTGAAGGATGGAGAGCATGGCAGCACCACGCAATTACAGTGAGGAACTCAAGGAGCGGGCTACCCGGATGGCGGTGGAAGCGCGACGGGACCCGGAGTCCTCGCGCGGCGCGGTCAAGCGGATTGCCGATCAGCTTGGGGTGCATCCCGAGGCGTTACGCAACTGGGTTCGTCAGGCTGAGATCGACGGCGGTGTGCGGGCGGGCACCACCACCGAGGATGCCGATCGGATCGCGCAGTTGGAGCGGGAGAACCGCGAGCTGCGGCGGGCGAACACGATCTTGAAGCAGGCGTCGGCTTTTTTCGCGGCGGAGATCGACCGCCCACAGCGTTGATCGTGGAGTTCGTCGCCGCGTATCGCGATGAACACGCCAGTCGATCCGATCTGCGCGGCCCTGCACGGTACGGCCGCCCAGATCGCTGTGTCCACGGTGCGAGCCCACCTGAGCCCACAGAAGACCGAGGCGCCACGAGCAGTTCGTGACCGCGAGATGCTCGGTGAGATCCGCACCGTGCACGCCGACAATCTCGGTGTTTACGGTGCTCGCAAAGTACACGCCGAACTATGCGGAAAGGGGTTCGGCGTGGCCCGCTGCACAGTCGATCGATTGATGAAAGCCGATGGACTGCATCTCGAGCTCGCCGACACCGCCCCAACCACCACGCGGGCGCATCTCACTGGGTTACGAATACACTCGGTTCTGAACCGCGAGTTGAACGCCTCGGCCAGCGAAGTCGCCGAATACATCGAATAGTTCAACCACTGATTGTTCAATGCCCATCGTGATGATCCGGAGTTCGGGTACCGGTTCCTCGCTGATGAAGCGCAGGCTGCTGGTGCGCCGATGGGCGAGAGGACGGCGTGGCGGATCTGCTCGGCAAACAGTTGGTGGTCGAGTTTCGGGAAGAAGCGCGGCCGGAACGGGAAGAAGCCGGGCACGCCGGTGCACGACGATCTCGTCGAACGGGACTTCACTGCCGACTCCCCGAATCAGTTGTGGCTCAACGACATCACTGAACATTGGACCGATGAGGGCAAGCTCTACCTCTGCGCGATCAAGGACGCATGCTCGGGGCGGATCGTTGGCTACAGCATCGACTCCCGCATGCAATCGCGTCTCGCAGTGGCCGCGTTGAACAACGCGGTCGCCCGCCGAGGCAACAGTGTCGATGGTTGTATTGTTCACTCGGACAGAGGCTCTCAATTCCGCTCCCGGAGATCCGTGTTCGCGTTGAACCGCCACGGCCTGGTCGGATCTATGGGCCGAGTCGGCGCAGCCGGCGACAACGCGGCAATGGAATCGTTCTTCGCGCTACTGCAACGCAACGTCCTCGACCGGCAACGCTGGGCCACCCGCGAACAACTCCGGATCGCGATCGTCACCTGGATCGAACGAACCTACCACCGCCGACGCCGGCAAACCCGCCTCGGCCGATTGACACCTATCGAATACGAGACGATCATCAACCCAGCCGCACCAGCGGCATGACACCGCAACTGTCTCTATCGGTGCAGCAGTCCCGTCCGTGAACGGACACGCTGTGACGTTGCTGCAGATGTGCAGATGAGCGAGTAAGAGCACTGGGGCGATCCGTAGCAAGCGCCGCAGAGTGTTGTCTTGGCGGCGGTTGCTGTTGCCGTCCTACCTGCGCTCATGATTCTTCGTCCACGCTGCCAAGCTGCATCGCCAGACGGATTGATCTCGTTCTCCCCCGAACTGGTCAGGCCCTGGTGGTGGCCGCGCGCCACGGGCTTCACGTCGCTGTGTCAACTCGATTCAGGTCCGGGGGTGGTCTGAGTCAGACCCGGGTGACAGGTCGATCTGAGGCCGGAGTTTTCACGCTTGATCGATGCTGCTGCCGGCTGGTGTGATCTCGGTGGGGGTGTGAATGAGCCATCGGGCTGCAATGGGGGCTGCGGTTGCGGCGAGTGCTATGACGGTTGTGGCGCCAACCGCTAGCGCGGTGAAGATGAGACCACGTACCCAGGGGGAGATGTCGGTTGCTGCACTGAGGCTGGCGGCTGCGACCGCCACACCGACGACGACGAGTATCGACAGCGTGAGGACGACCGCGCCGGTCAGTCGTGCAGCTGTGGCGTTGATCCGTTGATGGCGTGTGGTCATGGTTTCCTTCGCGATCGTGGGTGACCCCGGATCTTGGACACAGGGTGGGATTTATGCTGCGTGTGGACGTGTAGCAGCGTAACGGTTTTCGTAAGTGAGTGGTGATTGGTGCCCGCACCACGAGTGTCTTCGGCGGTTGTTGTATCGCACGAGCCAGCCAAAGACTTCACGCCGGCAGGTGAGCTCGTCGGGCCAGGACTGCTCATCTTGAAGAACCTCGCGTTTGAGCGTGGCGTTGAACGCCTCGGCCATCGCATTGTCGGCGCTGGTGCCCACCGCCCCCATCGATTGGGTCACGCCGAGTTCGGAACACAGGTTGGCGTAAGCCTTGCTGGTGTAGACCGAGCCGTGATCGGAGTGGAAGACACTCCCGGACAACGACCCTCGCGTCTGCCGGGCCGCACTCAAGGCGCCGGCGACGAGGTCTGTGCGCATGTGATCGGCCACAGCCCAGCCCGCCAACCGTCGGGAGTAGCAGTCGATCACCGTGGCCAGGTACAGGTTGGAGCCATCGGCGATCGGTAGATACGTGATATCGCCGACATACACCCGGTTCGGTGCCGGAGCGGTGAAATCGCGTTCCACCAGGTCAGGAACGATGCGATCGGCAGGTTCAGGGATCGTGGTGACCACACGGCGGCGCCGCCGATAGCCGGTGATGCCGTGGGCGCGCATTACTCGGGCCACCCGCTTGTGGTTGACCCGATCCTGCAGCGGTACTCCGTCGTTGAGTTCAGCGGTGATCCGCGGTGCACCACAGGTGCTGTCACCATCGTGAACCTTTCGAATACGTTGCGCCAAAACATGATCAGCCTCCGCACGAGCCGCCCGACGCAGGGCTGCCTTACGCCACGCGTAGAACGAGGAACACGCGATCTCGAGGAGCGAGCCAGTGACGCAACGTGCCGCGCTCAACTCCGAGGTCAGCCGCGATGCCGCGCACCGTGGCCCCGGGGGTCGACTCGTACAAGTCCACCGCGTCCTGACGAAACTGCTCTGAATAGTGTCTCCGAGCCATACCTTGATCATCTCGCTTCTCCCCGCGAACTGCGGGATTCAACGTGTCCAAGGTCCCGGGGTCAGGTCCCGACAACCAAGCGAGCGGCGTTGTTCGGCAGACTGCGCAGGGCGGCTGGAATGCGGAGACGGTGGGCGATGCCGGCCAGGATGTGGCGGTAGCCGTGGTCGGCGGCCCACTGCCGTATGTGGGCCTGGTGTCGTGGGAGTCGACTGCCGGGCCGAAATGGATGTCGGAGCGTGAGAGCCGGGCGTAGTGGCGCAACGCCCGGCGAAGCGATCGGGCGTGCAGTGGTGAGGTGTCGAATTCGTAGTAGCGGCCGTCCAGTGACCAGTGCAGGGGCATTGTCGCTCACGCGCAATCGATGCAGGAAGCCAAATCTCAACGCGACATGATGTGGTCGCTGACTTGAAGCAGCGGGCCGGGAGGCCGACGAGGTGAAGTTGCTCAACTTTCTTCGTACTCACCGTCGGTCCCACTCTCGACGAGGCTGTGGCGCGACGAATGGAGCTGGAAGTCGCCGCCGGTATCGGCCGGTATCGAGGAACGACTGGCTCACCTCTCAGTCATCCTCGGACTGCGTCTCGACCCCGCCGACCGACCGGGACAGGCAGCTGATTATCGCCCAGATCGCAGCCCTACGCCCTCATCCGGATTCCTCGCGGGCGCTCCGCGCTGTCGAATTCGCACGCCAGCGGCGGACGCCGCATGAGATCCTCGGTCTCGGAGTGCTCGATCAGGCTCCGTCTCTGGTCGGAACCGCCGCGCAGACCGCGGACACGCTGGAGGAATGGGTGCCGGCGGGGGCCACGGACGACTTCACCGTCGTCATCGACGACCTCCACGACGGGATGGACGCCTTCGTGGACGACGGTCGTACCAGTCCTACGTCGGCGCGGTCTGCGCCGCGACGACTATCAGGGGGTCACGCTGCGCGACCATCTCGGTCTTCCGGAACAAATCGGCTCGGACCCCCGTAGGACGTGAGTGGCACCCATGTTCCTCCGTGTCAAAGCAAGCGAAGGCAATCACGAGACGGGGAGTTCGACCGGCCCGCAGGGCACTTGAGGCTGGGGCGCAGCGGCGATGCGCTCGGACCTGTGGGCACGACCGGGAAAAGGCGCGACTCGTCGATCACATACAACTCTGCAGCAGCCGGGCGCCTCAGACCGGCCGCCTGCCCTCGGCGCGACGCGTCGAGGGCAGGCGAGTGACGATGGCTATCAGTCAGGTCGGTCGGCTCGTTCGAGCCAGGCGAACCCGTCCATCACTTCGTGACGCCATCATCCGAGCCGGAGATCGTCTCTGCAGCCGTGGTCAGGGAGTCACGTCCGCCAGAGAAGCGCCCGTGTCTCGTTGTGAGATCACGCTTAGTGCCGAGAATTCCAGGGTCCATCGGTTTCCGTGAGTCGGGTACTTGGAAACCATCTTCTCGATCAGAGCGTCGGCATCAGCCGCGACCGAGCACTCGGCGGCGAAATCTTCGATGTAGGAGCGCGTTTCAGTGATCATGTCTGCCACTGCGTAGTCGTCGCCGTCCGGCCGACGATGTCCCGCCACGATCATCCGGGGCTCGAGTGATTCGACCAGGTCGATGGTGGCGAGCCAGTCGTTCCATTGCTCGGGTGTGCTCAACCCGAGCATGGGGTGGATCTCGTTGTAAATTGCGTCGCCCGCCACGACCAATCCAATTTCGGGCACGTGCACGATCGAGGTGGGGTTGATGTCAGCCTGCTTCACCTGGATGATATCGACGGAAAAACCGTCGACGTGCAGTGTGCGGCCTTCAATCGGCTCGGGTCGATGGTCTAGGGAGACGCACTTGTCCCCAAAGAGCATTGCCCACTGCGCCGTCTGCATCTCGAGGGTGTCCTCGAGGTTCTGGATCACGTCGGGTAGCGCGACAGTCCGCGCATTCGGAAACCGTTCTTGTAGCTCCCGCGCGCCGCCGTAATGGTCGGCGTGGGCATGCGTGATGTAGATCGTGGTGAGTGACTTCCCGGTCCGCTCGATCAGATCTCCGAGATCACGGACGTCATCCTTCAGGTACTGCGCATCGACGAGGATTGCCTCGGTCGGGCCGGAGATCAACACGGAGGTAGTCGGCGAGAACCTACCGGTGGGAATTCCGGGGACTTCGACCGCGGGGATCTCGGGCCAGCGTCCCACGTACACCGTCGCGTGGAGCGGTGAGGACGATTTGTGGTGTGAGGGGTCGGGTGACATTTCTGCTCTTCTCTTCTCGTCAGGCGTACGCGGGGCCGACGCGTGGGGTCGACCCGGTGCTCAATTCTGTTGCGCGGACTCAGCCGCCAGATCGGGGTTGATTGCCGCGAGTCCCGCCATCGCTTCCGGCGTGAGCTCGGGCTCTTTCAGGCCTTCGTACGGCGAGGGGGCGTTGTCGCGGACCCACTGCTTTTCTGCGGCCGACCCGAAGGGCGGCGCGGGAAGCCCATGCACCCGCCACAGGTCGATCGGCGTCTCGTCGATGTGCAATTCCCAGTCGAGACCGCGGTCTTTGATGTGTGGAGCGAGCTGGGTTTCGAAGAGCTGCATGACGATCGGTCGTGCGTCGACGGGCGTGGCCCGGGCAATGTGGTCGATGACGATGCGAACGAAGTTGTGGACGGGCTCTCCTCCGACATAAAAGGATCCCGACGGCACCTCCTTGAAGATCACGACGACGTAGAAGCGCGGCATTCCGCCATACTGGGCGTACCCGTCGGTCACTTCACTGGCCAATGCTTTCTTCTGCGTCTCCGAGAAGATTCCCTCGGGTGTGTAGATCGTCCAAAACGGCATGTCGACTCCTGTGTCGGTTACTTTGCTACGGCTTTCAGGGATTTCTTCGTGTACGGATCAGGTTTCAACCAACCGAAATTTCTGCACCTTTCCTGTTGCGTTTTTCGGCAACTCGTCGACAACGCGGATGTCTACCGGTCTTTTGAAGGGACTCAGGCGTTCGATGCACAGATCGTGAAGACGATCGACTGACAAGCTCTGGCCCGCGACTGCTACCACAAAAGCCACGACGATCTCGCCGAACTTCTCGTCGGGGAACCCCACCACTGCCGCCTCCTGAACTGCCGGCTCACAGCTGAGTACATCTTCGATCTCGCGCGGATAGATGTTCTCGCCGCCGCGGATGATCATGTCCTTCGCCCGTCCCACGATGACGAGGTACCCGTCATCGTCTAAGTGACCGATGTCGCCGGTCCGCAACCAGCCGTCGCGCGAGATGGTTTGGGCGGTCAGCTCAGGCTCGCCTAGATACCCGCGCATCACAGTGGGGCCTTTGATGAGCACTTCCCCATCGGTGCCCGGTGGGTTGAAGCCGCCGAGTTCGTTGGCTATTTGCACTTCCTGGCCGGGAATGGGCCGCCCGACCGTCCCTGGCTTCCGGTTCTCCACGGTGTTGGCGGTGGAGGCGCATGTGGCTTCGGAGAGCCCGTAGCCTTCGACAACCGGGAACCCGAAGCGCCTTTCGATTCTGGCCGTCAGCCCCGGCGGGCACGGTGCGGCGCCGGTGATGCCCAGTCGAACGGACGACAGTTTCGTTCGAACGTCGTCGCCGAGGTCGTCGAGCATCATCAGAATCGTGGGCACGGCCGAGAAAACGGTGACCTCGGTACTGGAGACGATTTCGAGGAAGCGATGGACCTCGAAGCGGGGCATGATGGTTGTCCGCGCATCTCCCAATAGAGGCGCAAGAATGCTGACGACGATTCCGTTGACATGAAAGAGAGGAAGGATGAGGACGAAGTTGTCAGTGGGAACAACGTTGAGTTCGCGAGCGATCTGGCTCGCCATGGCGTCGATGTTCGCGTGGACGAGCATGACCCCCTTCGACTTACCCGTCGTGCCGCTGGTGTAGACGAGTAGGGCGAGTCCTTCGGGATCGTAGTCTGGCGGGCTGATTCTCCCCGAGCGCTCCGTAGGGATGGAGTCGACGAGCAACTGATTGATTGCCGAGCTCACGTGAGCGTCGGAAATGACGAGCGATGCGCCAGAGTTGTCGAGCTGATGATCAAGTTCGGCCTGCGTGAGCACCGGATTCACTGGGGTGACCGCCGCACCGAGTCGCCACGACGCGAACATGAGAACCACGAACTGTATGCGATTGCCAAGCCTGAGTGCAACGACGTCGCCGCGGCCGATCCCACTCGCGCGAAGCGTTTGCGACGCGGCTTCGATACGCTCGAGAAAATCCCGGTTGGTGAGGACGGTGCCCGGTTCGGCGAGACAGACTCCGTCCGGTTCGTTCGCCGCCCGCCGATCTGGAAGCGACGGAAAGTTCGCAGCGGTCACTGCTGCCTGCCACCGTTGCTCTTCGTGCGAACCTCGGCTCGTTCTTCAGCCGTGTCCTCTCCTAGGAGAAACTTCCGCAGAAATGCGGCTTGATCTGTCGCGAGTTGTTGTTGCGCGGAACCGAGATAGAAGTCGAAATGTCCGGCTGTGTAGGTCTTGATGTCGCCATGCGGCGCTTGTTCGGCGTAGTGGAGCGTTTTCTCCGGGGGGGCGACTGAATCGGTTGTACTGACACAGAAAAGAATGGGAATGGCGATTTTTTTCGCGGACCGCCCGGGCCGATATCGGATTATGTTCGGCAAACTCCGCGCCGCGACATGATTTGTCCAGTGAAAGTCGGCCGGAATGAGGCCCTGATATCCGTTCAGTGCGTCCGGGGTGTTCATCAACGCCATGTGACCAGGCGCGGCAGCGATAGGCAGCGTCGATCCGCGCGCGCCGAAGCGTGCGAGTTGATCCAGGCCGACCCGGGCCATCATGGCGACGGTCGTCGAGAAGTCAGAGACCCCGGCTGACGCCGTGCCGTCTGTGAACGGGCATTGTGCAACTGCGGCCCGCAGTTCGGGATGTCGCGACGCCACGGTGATCGCGTGCCCCCCACCGAACGATGTGCCCCAGATGCCGATACGCGTCGAGTCGAAACGCGCGTCTGACGATACGAACGACAGCGCCGACTCCCAGTCTTCGAGCTGACTGGTGACCGACACGAGTTGCCGCGCAGTCCCGCCACTGTCGCCGAAGTTCCTGTACGTGAACGCGACAACAGCGATTCCCTCAGCGGCAAACCGCTTAGCAAATGGCTCCAGGCCCATCTCGCGGGTGGCACCCATTCCGTGGCCCATGACGACGACGGGCAGTGGCCGCCCGCTGGATGTGTTCGTCGGCGTGTAGAGCCATGCCCCGCAGAAGCTGTCGCCTGATGCAAAGCGAATCGTCTCGCGACGGGGGGAGGGCACTTTCTCGGATATCAACACCAATTCTCTTTCCTTTCTCAGGATTTACCGCACTCTCTGATCCGGTGCTCGTCGCGACGGGACCCGTCTCGGCCGAGGTCGACGGTGACGGCGTCTTCCGCGCTCGAGAGCCGGGGGCGCTCCTTCCGCCGGGCTCCTGCGTTCACGTTGAGGTCGACACTCGCAGATCAGAACTTCGTTCCAACACGGTACGTCTGTGTGAGTCGGGACACAAGGGCTACCGGGTTCGACGAGCAATCAGGACGGCAGCGCGTAGCTATCGTGGGCACCTGAATCGAGTGGTCACGGTTCGCATACGCTGACCATCGGGTCCGCAATCGCATGGAGGGAAGCCGGGTGTGACAGGTGCGAAAACGGTCGGTGCGCGGAACGCCGACGGGCCCGATGATCGAACTGAAGTGACGAGTCGGCTGGTCGAAGCGGCAACGAAAATGCTCGCAGACCACGGTCCGTCCGCGATCAAGGCGCGATCGGTGGCCGAGTTGGCCGGCACGTCGGCGACGACGTTGTACTACCACCTCGGGGGTATCCCTGAACTCCTCGCCGCAGTCGCGCGCGAGGGATTCGCAGCGCTCGAGCGCTCGTTCGCGCAGATGTCGGCTACTGACGACCCTGTTGCCGACCTGATGGCCATGGCGTCGGCATGCCGAGGCCACGCTCAGGGGAACCCGCACCTCTACGACCTGATGTTCGGACTGTCAACACGTGGCAGTTACAGGCCGAACCGGCCGATTTCCGCGGTGACCGACGTCCACCCGTTTCATTCTGCATACCAGCTCTGTGTCGACGCCGGGCATCGTCTGATCGGGAGTGGGCGAATTCGCGCACAGGATGACGCGGAACTGCTCATTGCGCAGTTGTGGAGCGCTGTCCACGGCTTCATCGAGCTCGAGCTCGCCGGAAACTTCAGCGATTACGACGACCCGCTGGTGGACGTGCTCCTCGAACTGACGGTCAATGTAATGGTCGGATTCGGCGACTCCCGTGAGTCGGCACTCCGCTCGGGTTTGGATGGGGTTGCGCGATACAGGGTGTGGGAATCGCGTGTATGACGAAAGCCCGCCCCGCGGTGCCGGACCCGGTCGAGTGGCACCGCGCCGATGTTGCCCATCCATCCCGGCGGAGGCGTGCCCGCGGCATCAGCGCTGAGACGTCACGCGAATCGGTCGCCCATCGCCGGAGTCTGCGGGATGCGGAACGTCACTTCACATCCTCACCCCGACCGAATCGGGAAGAGCCAGGACGATCTGATCCAGCTCACGGCCTACCGTCGACACCGCCTCCACTTCGAGACTCGACATCACCGAGCTGGGCCGATCCATGGAGATCACCGCAGCGATCGGAAGCGTCGCTGTAGAGAAAAGTCCTGAGCGGCGCGCCCAGAAAGTTCCACCGCGAAGCTTCCCGACATCGACCTCTTGTGGTAGAACGAAGTTCCATCGTTGCCGTTCTGCGACGCCATGCATCGCGGGCCCGTGCAGCGGTGACGGTCCGTACGAATTAGATCGCGTCGGGAGATGGGAGGAGCAGGCGGTGTCCAGCGTCCGCGACCGGCTTCTGGCGGCCACAGCCCGGCGTCCTGCGCGAGCTCGGGCCCACACAGGTGAAGGCACGCGTGATAGCGGATGCCGTAGGCACGTCGACGATTTCCATCTACCACCACTTCGGTGGCCTTCCTGAACTCCTTGCAGCGGTGGTCATGGAGGGTATCGCCGAGCTGGAGGCCGCTTTCGTCGAGGTCGGCGAGCTTGCCGCTGATCCCGCCGCCGAACTGTTTGGAATGGCGCAGAGCGTGCGCGAACTCGCGCAGTCGAACGTGCACCTCTACGACCTCATGTTCGGGTTGTCGATACGCGGTACGTACCGCCCCACGCCCACGAACATCACCGATCCGCCCGGCCGGTTCGCGCCGTGTTACAGGATGATGCGCGCAGCGTCAGGCCGTCTGGTCGGCACCGGTCGACTGCAACCGCTGTCCGCCGACAACGTCGCCGCCGAACTGATGAGTGTGGTCCACGGGTTCGTCACCCTGGAAGCGTCTGGCCACTTCGACGGGCACCTAGACCCGGCGCACACCGTCCTACGCCCGCTGTGCGCGCGCGTTCTCGTCGGGATGGGGGACGATCCTGAGCGCGCCGCGAGCAGCGTGGACAACGCGGTGCGGTGGTGGGCGGACCGCAAGGGTTTCGGCACGCGCATCAGATGACCCACGGTGCGAAGGTGGTACGACCGCTGTCGGACAAATCATCCGGCGCTGCGGACCCCGTCCGCGATGTGAACGCCGCCCGGGCGGATCGGTCGGCCGCAAGCACGGCTGGTCATCTCGGCGACGAACACGTGCCCGCACTCGTCGTGGACGAACTCGAATGCCTCACCCGGTGCATCGCAGCGCTCGTCACACCCCATCGCTCGTCACCCCATCGCTTCATCGCCAGGATGGCCGGGCCCAGATCACGGCCAAGGCGCTTCTTGAAGAAACTGGAGGACAAAGCATTTGGCGAGTCTCCGTCGAACAGCCCGAGGGCGTCCACCGCGGCGACATGACCTGGTTACGCGCCGGGAACTTCGCCGAGATGACCGCCTACGCACACAACTACTGGACCGGCACCGCCAGCGAAAGTCCCCGATGGGAGCTACTACTGCCGCTGCCGGTCACAGTTCGCTGAACCCACGGATGCCGTGACTGGCGGAATCACGAAGGGAGACAAAGACAAATGTCGAGTGGGGTGCTGCCGCCGTTCATCTACTACGGCGGGAAGGGCCGTCTGGCTGCCCGGATCGCCGCCATGCTGCCTGAGCACACCCAGTACGTCGAGCCGTTCGCCGGCAGTCTCGCGGTGCTGCTCGCCAAGGCACCCGCCCGGCTGGAGACTGTCAACGACCTCGACGGTGACCTGATGCTGTTCTGGCGGATGCTGCGCGATCACCCGGACGAGCTGGCCCGGGTCTGCGCCCTGACACCGCACTCGCGGGCCGAGCGGGACGCCGCGCTGGACCGACCTGCAGGCCTCGACGATCTCGAACGGGCCCGGCGAGTGTGGGTGTGCCTGTCGCAGGGCCGGTCCGGGACGCTACGGCCCACGGGGTGGCGGTTCACCGTCGACGACACCGCCAAGGTGCCCATGCCGCGGGTCTTGACCAGCTACGTCGACCGGATGACCGCGGCCGCCGACCGCATCCGCACCGTCTCTTTGGAGAACCGTCCGGCACTGGAACTCATCGAGGCCTACGGCCGGCACCGTAACACCGTGCTCTACGTCGATCCGCCCTACCTCGCTCAGACTCGCAGTGTCGGCGGCGCCCACAACTACCGGCACGAAATGCCCCGAACCGACCAGCACAACGAACTCGCCGCCGCACTCACCGCATGCCGTGCGAGCGTGGTCCTCAGCGGATATCCCAGCCCGCTCTACGACGAGCTCTATCGGGGCTGGCACCGCTACGCACTCGACTCGTCAACAAGTCAGGGCGGCACCCATCAACACCGCACCGAAGTGAACCACCCCGGGTTTCGTGCCGTTTCGTTGGTGGGCTACCGGGTGGTAGCTAGGGCCTTGACCCCGGCATCGTCGCCTGTCGGTCCCGGTTGCGGTGCTGTGGGCTGGGTACCGCCAGTGTTCGGGTTGGCCGGCCCCGAACCGCCGTTACCGTCACCGACCGCGGGTGGTTGTGGGGCGGTTTGTCCGGGGACGGTCACGATGGGTGTGCCGTTACCTTCGCCGGGGCCGGGCCCGATATTGGAACCGACCTGCGGGCCACCCGAGCCCGCACCATTCGCACCGGTCGTGGGTGCCGGGGTGTTGGTGGTTGGTTGGAAGGTGTTGGTGGGCACGCTGATGCACGGCCAGTTCGAGCCGTACTGGGCGCGCATCTGATCACACAACGCATCCGCGTGCGCGGGGGCCGGGTCACTGCCCAACGCGGCCACTGTGACCCCACCGCCGATCGCCAGCACGGCGGCGGCGAGCAGGCCGGCACCGAGCCGGCGACGAGGGAGCCGGTGACGCCCCCGACGAACACGTGGCGCCACCGGCTCCTCTGTCCCCGTTCGGCGGTCCGGGGTCATGTGTTTTTGCCCCAGATGAGGGCTGCGAGGATAGCGTCTGCGCCGGTCCAGAACCAGCGGCCGGCGATCGACATCAGCAGGAAGAACGCGAGAAACACTGGGATCACGCCCCATCGATCCGACCACTCACCGAGATTCGACAGGTTTGCTGCTGCCAGCACCAGCAGCACACACCCGGCGAGGAACACCACCACCTTCAGTACCGGTACCCCACCACTGGGGGTGTCCTCCGACAGGTCAGGGTCGCTGTTGATCGGCGCGCTGGTCGTTGCCGTCAACGACGGTGTGGAGTGTTCGGCGGGCGCCGCGTCAGCGTCGCTGCGGTGCGCCCCGCCCTCAGTGGCAGACATCGTTGGCGCGGTCGTCAGAACTCACGGTCCCTTTCGATCACAGGTAAAGGACTATTCACAGGTAGTGGGGTTGTCCGTAGACGTTGACGGTGTTGTCGTTCAGTGCCGTCGAGACGGCGACAGTGACGTAGGCGCGCACGGCGACCGGGCCCAGCATCCGTCGACTTTGACGTGCACGCCGTCGGCGGTGATGCCGGCTTTCCCGGTCTGCATCCTTTTGCTGCCGAACGGGATATCGGCGATCGTGCCCGGCCGCAACGTGGTCGCGATGTTCGGGGTGACCGTCGCCCCGATCACCACCGCGGGTGGGTAGGAGATGTTCATCTGCGCTGACGGACCACCCGAGATCCCCACCGTGGCGCCCGAAGTCACATCAGTGTTGCAGCCGATCTGAAACCCGGCCGCAACGGTCCCAGACTGCACCGGCACCGACCCGACACCGGCGATCACACCCTCACCCTTCAGCGACAGGAATCCCTCACGGGTCCAACTGGATTGGTTGAGCGGCGGCACACTACGCACCTGCTCCTGCGATTTGATCGCCGTGACCCGCCAGCCGTCATCGGCGACCTTGGAAACCTGCCGATCAGCAAAGGTGGCGGCGTGTGACGATCCCCCACCGATGACACTCGCGACCACCGCCATCGCGGCGGTGAGTACTGCCAGCACCCCGGGCATGAGGTCGGTGCGGCGCCGTGTGGCGCCGGCTGGTGTGGTGGTGCGCGTCGTCATTGACTCCCCTGCAACTCTCGGCACGTCCATGTTGTGGTCGTGTTCCGGGTGCCTTTAGCGGTTGGCGGTGTAGATCGTGCTGTTGCCGCCCGGCAGGGTGCGGTAGCTGATGTAGAGCGACTGGTTGTTCTGCGCGGCGATCCCGGACCGGTACTCGATGGCCTGGCCGACGGTGCGCCCATACTCGGTACGTCCAAACTGCGGTAACGCCGCATCGACCACACCGCCGATGTGCGCGTCATGAACCACCCGCGCCTCACCGGAAGTCAACTCCACCGCGCCCCCACCAGGCACCGGACTGACAGTGAACGCCGACGCAGCAGGCGCCACCGCGACCGCTCCCGCGGCCGACAACAGCAGACCGGCACCCACAACCATCAACCGACGCTTCACATTCACCACGACTACACACTCCCCTTGAGATAGACGAACGTCCCGCAACGTCGGACGATCTGACGCAACGCAAACTACCACACCATGCGCTACATGCAACCGCAGATGTGATGAGTTAAACATGCTGGGCGGTGTGCTCCCCTCGACGAGCATCACACCCCTGCCGAGAGCCAGACCCGACAGCAATGTGGTGATGGGTGCGCCGATAACTCAGCCGACGCCCCTGATGTAGCGGAGTCACCCCTCACTCCCCCAAGATCGGCCGCTGCCAGCGGGCTCAGGCAGTCGCCCGCGGTTGGGTGACAACGTAGGCGGTAGCAGTGACAGGCACCTGGGAGCGGCCGACCAGCGACGATCGCCAGGCCCGGATTGATCTGCGTGACAAGTGATCTGAGACAAGACGACTGACGCGGCCGATGAGCCGATCGACTGACAACGAATGCGGAAGGGACACGCGGAATCGTGCCAGGTCGAGGACCCCGGCCTCCCGAGTAGGTGTCATCAAGTCCCAAGTAGGGTGCCAAAGTCTCAGTTACGTTGTCACCCGACAATCACCGCGCTTCACTGATGTCGGGGCCGCGTGCCGTGCCTGCCCCGAATGAGCGGGTAAACGTAATATAGGTTATCGGCACTTGAAAAAGGCTGGGGGAGAACCCCTCTCGTAGGTGAGTGGCACAAGTTCCCTTCACCTTTCACCCGCCGTCGGTGGGCGAGCCTGCGGTGGCCTGGCGTGTTCTCGTTTCCGTGTGATGTGAGGGTTGTTGTCGCGAACTGTGGTGTCGCGCTGGGTGGTGCGTGCGTGTCAGTTGAGGTGTGGTGAGTCGGGTTCTGGTGAGGAGTTGCCGTCGGTGCCGTCAGCTCCATCTGCACCACTTGGTGCGATGCCGCCGGCGAAGCCGTTGCCGCCGTTGCCGCCTCGCCCGCCGTTGCCGCCGTGTCCGGGGTCGCCGCTGCTGCCGTCGGCGCCGAAGAGTCCGCCCGGTCCGCCGGTGCCGGGTGTTCCGCCGGCGCCACCGTCGCCGCCGTCGCCGCCCTGGCCGCCGAGACCTGAGAACCCGTCTGGTGTCTGCATGCTCCCGTCGCCGGCGTTGCCGCCGTTGCCGCCTTGCCCACCCGTACCGCCCGTGCCTCCGGCTCCGCCGGCGCCGCCCTGGCCGCCGTGACCGATGATCAGGCCGCCGGAGCCGCCCTGCCCGCCGGCACCACCGGCACCGCCGGCGGTGCCGGAGAAGCCCCGGCCGCCGTTGCCGCCGTTGCCGCCCCAACCGCCTGTGCTGCCAACACCGGCGTTGCCGCCGTTGCCGCCATGTCCGCCGACGCCGCCGTTACCGCCGTTTCCGCCGTTACCACCGACTATTTGGCCGTTGCCGCCGTTGCCGCCGTTGCCGCCAGCGGCTCCTGATCCTCCTGTTCCCCCGTTGCCGCCGTTGCCGCCGACGTAATATCCGTCGCCGCCGTCGCCACCGGTCCCGCCGGTGATTCCGGGGGTGGTGCTGTCGGAACCGTTGTCGCCGCCAAAGGCAGTCCAGTCCGAGCCAGACGGCCCACCGTCGGCGCCGTTGAGGGTGGGGTCGACGGTGCTCGAGCCGCCGGGGGCGGCACCGTCGGCGCCGAGGGCGCCTGCCCCTCCTGCCCCGCCGGGTCCGCCGGCGCCGAACAATCCCGCGCTGCCGCCGGTACCGCCGGCGCCTCCGGTGAAGTAGACGATCCCGTCGGCGTCGGCTCCTGTGCCACCTGTCCCGCCGTGGCCGAACAGCCAACCACCCCGGCCACCGGCCCCGCCGGTGCCACCGTGGACGCCGGTCACGCCGTCACCGCCGCGACCGCCAGAGCCCACCAGGCCGCCGTTGCCGCCATCACCCCCGCCGTAACCGTCGCCTCCGTTGCCCCACAACAGGCCACCGTTGCCGCCGTCGGGGTTGTCCGCGGTGCCCTCGGCACCATCACCGATCCACAGGATTCCGTTGGGCCCCAACACCTGCAGCCCGGTCACCGGATCGCGGGTCACGGTGAACAACACCTGCACCCGCACCGAACCATCGCGGCCGGACACGACCGCCGCGGGCACCGAGGTTGCTGACGGCGGCACAAACTCCACCACAGGCCCGTTCGAACCCGCCCACGCGGGTCGCGGCGACCGTGCTGTCGGCCCGCCCGTGGTGCTGTACCCGGGGTCTGTCGTGGCGCGGTGAACCCCCAAAGGGGCGTCGATAGTGCGGCCCGCACTGATGCCCGCAGTGCCCGACGATCGCCGCCACCCTATCGATACGGATGGTGGAGAGGTCAGGTGTGCCGCAGCGGTTGCTAGACGTGCTGCGAACACATCCGCCCCGCCACCAGTGGTCGGGTCGCCCGCCCGAGCGGTCACCGCGGCGATCAACCGCGCAGAATCAACGATGCGCACCTGCCCACCCCGCCATGCCACCGGCCCCCCGCCGTCGGCCGACAGTGCCTGCCCAGCGACCTGCTGCGACCACCACACCTGACCCGGCACCGTCGCGTGCGCAGCGACTCCGCCCACACACAGCAACGGCGCCGCCAGCACCGCCACCCCACCCGACACCACAACCCCAGACACCCTCATCGCCACACCTCTACCCGTCGAAACGTCGCAAGGCATCGACGACACCCGCGCTGCTGAACAGGAACAATATCTCTTCCAATAAAGTTTGACTACATCGAAAATGGGACAAGCGACCACCTGCGCCTCGGATTCCGCCACCTCTCTCTGTCGGTCCCCTCGCCGAGTGATGCGCTTGACGATCTCATCTACACTTGAGAACGTAAAGCACGGAGGAGATGTGATGAGAACTTATGGCCAGTACTGCGGGCTTGCTCGTTCTCTCGAAGTCGTGGGTGACCGATGGAACCTGCTCATCGTCCGTGAGCTGCTCATCGCTCCGGCCCGGTACCGCGACCTAATCCAGGGGCTCCCTGGCATCGCCACCAACCTGCTCGCCGACCGGCTCCGAGACCTCGAGACCGCGGGCGTCATCGAACGGCGACTCGCCGGTGAAGGCAGCGCCGTCGAATACGCACTGACCCCGTGGGGTGCCGAGCTACGTCAGCCGATCGCGAGCCTGATTCGCTGGTCCACCCCACTCATGCTCCGCGGCCCCGACGGTGACACCTTCCGCCTCGAGTGGCTCACCCTGGCCGTCCCCGCGCTCCTCGAGTCGCGAGTCCCGATCCGCCCGCGACCAGCTGTCGGCCTCGACGTCGGCGGTCCACTACTTCAACTCCACGCGACAGATCACGGCTTCGATGTCGGCCCCCGCGTCGAACGTGACCTCGCTGCAGTCCTGCGCACCGAGCCCGCGTTTGTCCTCGGCCTAGCCGCCAACGCACTGAGTCTCGACGACGCGAACGCCGCCGGGCTAATCGAGATCGACGGCGACGAATGGACCGTGCGCGGGTACTTCACCGACGAGACTGTCAAATGACCGATCAGCGCCATTAGATTCACTGCTGCCTGACGTAGTCTCTGTTATCGGCGAAATATATTGTGCCGCAAAGAGTTTCGTCACCAGTGACGAAACGTCACTGGACTGACTGGTCTGACACATGCACGCGGTGGGTGTTATTCGCGTAGGCGGAATCGGTGGCGTGCGTTGGCTACTGCTGAGCCGGTGCGTCCGAGTAGTGTCGCGGCTTCCCACACGGTGAGGTCGGTGCGCAGGGCGACGGCGATGTCCTCGGTGGTCCAGGGGCGTTGGTGTTCGCGCGCGTTGGCGCGGGTGTCGACCTGGCGGCGGTCGATGTAGTCCTTGGTGCGGGCTTTGCTGGCGTCGGTGGGTGCGCGTGGTGTGCGGCGGGCGTCGATCGCTCGCCGCTGCTCAATCGTCATGGCCCGGCGGCGCCGGGTTTCGGCAGCGGCTTTGGCTGCCCGGCAACGCTCACAGCGGCACTTGTGCCTGTTGTAGCCGCCGAGCGTGCCGTGTCGCGGATCAGTAGACCCGTCGAGCATGGATGGGTCCTCCGAAAGTGTCAGTCGTGGGGCGGGATAGCAACTATGGCCATGGCCACGGCAGGACGGAAAGTGCATTGATGATCCGCTTGGTCCATGGCCTTCGTTTCAGGCGTTCCAAAGGCTTCTCGTCGCCATCGTGGCGATGCTTGCCGGCTCCCGACACACAATCGATGCTACCGGGCGCTTCACATGTCTCCCTGCTCGTTTCATGATCTACGGCTCGTCTTCTTAACAGGATTCGAGTGTTGCCTGATCGTCTGCGATGCACCAGTTCAGATATCCGATGAGGTCGTCGAACTGCTGGTAGGGAGGCCTGCGGCAGGTGCTGTAGATCGCGGGATGCGTGGTGGCGTTGCTGTGGGCGAGGATCTGTCCCCCGCTGTCGGCACCGTCAGCTATTGGATAGAGCTGCCGCCAATCGTCGAGGTTTGCTGGAAGAGATAGTTCGGCCTGTGTATCAGCGGGCTCTGAGAGGTCGAAACACGCATTTCGGTAGTACATACGCGCTGCCCACGTACCGGGCTCGTCTGGTTGGTAACTGATGGGGAGGTCCATGCCTGGCTGGATGCGCGGATCGCCGAGCTCCTCAGTGCTCAGAATCGAATTGAAACCGTGCTGTTCGTACCAGCCGTTGGTGATCATCAGCAACTCGCGGTGTTGCGGAGATAATTCACTACCGAGCCGATCTTCCGCTGCTGCGATTTGTCCCGGGGTGGCTGGCGGGTGCAGCGCCGACGGCCCGTGCAGGTAGATCCCTGCATCTATGAGCCGCTGATGGAGCTCCAGTTGTGTGTGAATCAGGTCTGTCAAGATTGTCCGCACGATATCCTCGCTTTTCGGCTCGGCTAGTTGCCCGCTGGCATGCAGTTACTCCCTACCCACACGCCTTTGACGAAAAGGCGTGCCCGGTAGCCGACGGGGTACTTCGTGGCTTGGTTGCCGATCGCGGCGTTCACTGACTTATGCATGGGCATGAACGGATACTGTGTTGCTCCTGCCCACGTAAGGTCCGGAACGTGGCCGGCCTCGATACTGGCGTTGGGATAGAGGTCTGGGTGGGCTGCACGTTCAGCGGCCCGTGCCCTGGCCTCCCCGGTCCCAACACGGGGATTACCGATGCGGGTGAGGTAGCCGCCGGCTGGGATGTTCGCGTTTGCCCCTACGATGTACTGAAGCACTTCCGCACGGTACTCCCCGGAGTCGTTGCCCTGGGGTGTGCATACTGCCACGACTCCTTCACAGCGCGGTCCGATCTCGCCTTCCTCGCAGTCAGTTTTGGTGTCGGAGAACCGTTTCGAGAAGTTGCGGATCATGATCTCACGCAGGGTGGGTAGGACTCGGGTGCAGCCTTGGGAGGCGATCTGGTCGGTGGAGGCACCGAGCTGGTTCTGTTTGACCATGCCGTCGTCGCCGGACCACATTTGTTCCTTCAAGGATTGGATCTCGGAGGGGCTCAACCCGAGTGGTATGATGCGGCATTGGGCGATCGCTGCATCGGTGGTCTTTGTCTTCAGCGTGTGGTCGTCGACGGTGGGTCCACCGCTGTTCCCGGATCCGCAGCAGGCGCTGTGTTTGGCGGGGGCGAGGATGTCACCGATCGTCGGCAACGCGGTGCCGGGACGAGTGAATGTGCCGATCAGGGTGGTGCCTGAGTTGGTGAGGGTGAACCCAGCCGAGTCGCCTGTGCCGGTGTAGCCGAACGTGTTGGTGAGCAACGCCACCCGCTGCCCGGTGAGCGTTTCCAATGCCATGTCCGCCGATCCCAGCCGATGCCAGCGGGTCCCGAACGGCAGGGTCGCGGTGAACTCGAAGCGGGTGGGTGCTCCTGCCTGGTAGCGCGTGACCTCGATGATCTGGGTCTGGCCCATCATCGAGACCCGCAACGCCGACCCAGCGGTATCAGCGGGCAGCTGCAGCACAATGTCCTGACCGGCCAACGCGGTCGGAATACGGACGGTGCGCACCGCGGCCGGCGCAATCGACGGCGCGGGTGTTGACGGTGCCGGCACTGCGGTGCTCGGCGACGGGCTGCTAGCCGACGGCGGGGGCGTCGAGCCACCGGGTACCGGGACGATGGGTGTGGTTCCGGGTGCGGGGATGTCGGTGGCGCCGTGGGCATTGATGTTGGGTCCGCCACCAGGACCGGGGGTGGTGGTCGTCTGATCCGTCCCGGTGTTTCCGGAGGGTTCGTCTCAAGGGAGGATGAAACCTATGGCAGCGTCTGGATCGATGCGGTATTCGGCGGAGTTGAAGCGCGACGCGGTGGACATGGTCGAGCAGTTGGTGGCCCAGGGCTCCACCGAGTGGGCGGCGATGGGCAAGACCGCGGACTTGTTGGGAGTCGGCTCGGCGGAGAGAGTTCGGCAGTGGGTGCGTAAGGCGCCGTCGTCCGCCGCTGGCGGTGGTGCAGCGAACGCTGTCAGCGAGGAGATTCGACGGCTCAAGCGCGAGGTGGCCGAGCTCAAACGGGCCAACGGGATCTTGAAGGCGGCGTCGGCTTTCTTCGCGGCCGAGATCGACCGGCCACACCGCTAATTGTGAAGTTCATCCGCGCTCACCAGGGACATCGGGTGGGTGCGGATGGCCTTGTCTGGGGCGTCGATTCGATGTGCGCCGTGCTCTGCGAGCACGGTATCAGCATCGCCCCTTCCACCTACTACGAACACATCAACCGCGGTCCGAGCGCCCGTATGCTCGCCGACGCACAGGTCATCGATGCGATCTTCACTTTGCGTCAGAAGCGCCCGCTGATGCGGGTTCTGGGTTCACGCAAGATGTGGATAGTGTTGCGCAGCGGAGGTATTGATGTCTCCCGATGCACTGTTGAACGAGTGATGCGCGAGATGGGATGGCGTGGCGCGAGTAAGAAGAAGCGGGTGCGGACGACCATCCCGGACTCGGCAGCGTCGCGGCCAGCAGATCTGGTCGACAGACAGTTCTATGCTGCGGCTCCAAATCGGTTGTGGGTAGCCGATTTTACGTACTGCCGCACCGAGTCGGGGTGGGCGTACACGGCGTTCGTCATCGATGTGTTCGCCCGCAAGATTGTCGGCTGGAAAGTGGCCTCGGAAATGACGGTGAACCTGGTGACTGACGCTATCAACAAGGCGATCGACAGCCGAAAGCGTTGCGGTGTAGTTGATTTAACGAATCTCATACACCATTCAGGCGCGGGATCGCAATACACGGCGATTGTGTTTGGGCAGCGGTTGGCCGAGGAGGGAATCGCGGCTTCTATTGGCAGCATCGGAGATAGCTACGACAACGCGCTGGCGGAATCGGTGAACTCTGACTACAAGAACGAACTCGTCGACAACCAGCCGCGATTTCACGGCGCGACCGAACTGTCACTGGGCACGGCCGAATGGGTGGCGTTCTACAACCGGGAACGGCCACACAGCTACTGCGACGACCTCACCCCCGACCACGCCGAGCGACTCCATTACGATCGCATGCGCACCCTCAATCCGGAGGAGGCACTCACAACCTGAGCTCTCCGGAAACGCCGGGGTGGATCAATGCTCGCGCAACCCAGACGTCGGCGCGGTGGCCACTACCACCAACACAGTACCCGCTCAACCTCCCAGCCGACTCCGTCCCCAATATAGGAGACACGCCCTAACCGAGCCTCCAGCAAACCCGGGGCGATTCAATAGGCTTGGAACTTCGTGCGTTGCTCGGCGGTTGCGTTATCGGTCGGCAGGATCACGTGGCTGGGCACGGTGGCCGCCTTACCAGACCGATGATGGCTGCGAAACAGATCGATCTGCTGGCGCTGGGCTGACGCAAAGTCATCGTGGTCTTCGGCTGTACTGATGTTGCTCACCAGGAGTTTCAGGCCACTTTGACCAGCCCACCGCGCCGAGCGCAGCGAACCACCGCCGTACCAGATCCGCCCGCCAAGACCCGCACTGTGCGGCTCCACGCGATCCGAGGACAACTCGGTGACTCCACCCAAACCGATGGGGTATTCACCTCACAATGTGGCCGCCGACCGCGCCGGGTCGGCGAGGTCGGTATCGGCCTCGGCCCACGCCTCACGCAACGCTTCGACACCCTTGAGGCGCAGCCACGCCGCTTCGTTCGCGGTGATCGGGATCGCCCGCAGAAACCGCACCGGGTCCATCGGTGCCGGTAACCCCAGCGTGCCGAGATCATCGTCGGAGACCATGACTGCGGTGAAAGGCGCACCATCCCAGAGTGGTTCGCCGAGATCGAGGAGCGCGTCGGCCACCAGCACCAAGCCCTCGACGGCCGGGGCCGCGGCCAGTGTCGCCAGCCGTCGATGCAGGCCCGGCAGCGCAGTACCGGCGTGCATACGAACGACCAGTTCGGCCCGCGGGCCGCGCACCGGGTCCGGATTGAGGTCGGACGGATCGGTCATCGGATGCCGCGCACAACCGACCGTGACGTAAACGACCTCGGTGCCGAGAACAACGCGCACCACATCGATCGGCTCAACCCCGAGAAAGGTCACCGACGCACGCTGCGGCGTCCCGCCGAGCGAGTCGACGAGGTATCGGTTGATGGCATCGCTGGTGGAGTCGCTCACGACCCCCACGGTAATCGCAGCGGCGCCGTCAAGGCCGCGGGAGTCGACGGTGCAGCGGATTGGCACTCACCGGCGTCCGTCTGCGTGCTTCGGTGATGGACGAGACCACTGC
The DNA here is from genome assembly GCF_017654315.1 of Gordonia polyisoprenivorans. Lineage (NCBI taxonomy): Bacteria > Bacillati > Actinomycetota > Actinomycetes > Mycobacteriales > Gordoniaceae > Gordonia > Gordonia polyisoprenivorans. The sequence continues at coordinate 2,790,331 of NZ_CP072203.1, read as the reverse complement.
GGGCGTCTCGGCGCTCGAGCGCGTCGCGTCCTGCAGCCGCATGGCGATACTCGCGCCGGCACCGAGCGCAGGTGCCCGCACCCTCCGCGTCGCCGCATCCCCGCAGTCGGGACAGGCGATCGCGTCAGGGACCGCAGTCATCGGATAGTGTCGTTCGACTATCGCGCACCGCCGGTCACACCGGAACACATAGGTCGGCATGTCAGCCACCCTAGCGCGATCGGCGTCATCCCGCCTCGGATTGAGCTGCGAACTCAGACAACGTCATACGCTCGTAACGCGCATTGGCTGCGAAACCAATACGAACGTAGTTGAATAGTTTCACCCGGAAACAACCACGTCGCACGGAGGTTCTGTCGATGCCCGAGCTTCTCTTTCCCCTCGATTCCGCGAAGCCCTTCACCGAGCAGCGTCACATCGGGCACAACCGTTGGCATCCCGACATCCCGCCCGCGGTGACCGTCAAGCCCGGGGACACCTTTCGCGCGCATTGCCGGGAATGGTTCGACGGCGCGATCCACAATGACGACTCCGCCGACGACATCCTCAACGCGCCACTCAACAACGTCCACACCTTGTCGGGTCCGTTCGCGATCGAGGGCGCCGAGCCCGGTGACCTGTTGATCGTCGACATCCTCGACGTCGGGCCCATCCCGCAGGAGGATTCGGGACCGCTGGCAGGTCAGGGCTGGGGGTATACCGGTATCTTCGCAAAGCTCAACGGTGGCGGTTTTCTCACCGAGCAGTTTCCCGACGCCTACAAGGCGATCTGGGACTTCGCCGGCCAGTCGGCCACGAGTCGCCATGTGCCGCATGTGAAGTACACGGGTATCGTCCATCCCGGTCTGATGGGCACGGCGCCGTCGGCGGAGTTGCTCGGCCGGTGGAATGCGCGCGAAGCCGCACTCATCGCCACCGATCCGAACCGCGTGCCCCCGCTGGCACTTCCGCCTGAGCCCGACGGCGCGATCCTCGGATCGCTGACCGGTGACGAGTTCACGCGGGTCGCGGGTGAGGGAGCGCGCACCGCTCCCCCGCGCGAGAACGGCGGAAACCAGGACATCAAGAACCTCACCAAGGGCACCCGCGTCTTCTATCCGGTCTTCGTGCCGGGCGCCAACCTGTCCTTCGGCGATCTGCATTTCTCCCAGGGCGACGGCGAGATCACCTTCTGCGGTGCCATCGAGATGGGTGGTTTCATGGATCTCCATGTCGATCTGATCAAGGGCGGGATGGAGACCTACGGCGTGAGCGAGAACGCGATCTTTATGCCGGGCAACACCGATCCGCAGTATTCGCAGTGGATCGCCTTCTCGGGCACGTCGGTCACCCTCGACGGTGAGCAGCGGTATCTCGACTCGGACCTTTCCTACCAGCGTGCATGTCTGCATGCCATCAACTATCTGACGAAGTTCGGGTACAGCCCCGAGCAGGCTTATCTGCTGCTGGGCTCGGCGCCGATCGAGGGACGCCTCTCGGGAGTGGTCGACATACCCAATTCCTGTGCAACCGTGTATATCCCGACCGCGATTTTCGACTTCCCGGTGGCCCCGTCGGCGTCGGGACCGGTGCAGATCGACCCGGGGATGGGCGCGCCGCATTCGGCGTTCTAGGGCGCGCGTCCGCTCAGTCCAGTCGGGGGATCGGACGTGAACATCGACGGTGCCGATCGGCCGTAGACCGGAACCAGCACCGGCACAGCCGGTCTCGAGGCTACTCGCTGCGCTCGTCACACCTCGACCAGAGGGCATAGGAACTCCGACCGGACCCGACTCCGCTCAGCCGGTCAGATCCATCGCCCCAAGGGCGCCAAGAGCACTCGCCAGTCGGGCCCCCGGCCCGTCGGCGTCGTCGATCACCCTGGCAACCGCGGACGAGCGCGCGATGCGCGCCTTGGACCGCGAATGGAGCATCGCGCCCCGTCGGGTGGCGAAGACCACTACTCTGCGTCGGTCGGTCTCGTCGGGCCGCCGGTGCACGAGGTTGTCGTCGATCATCCCGTCGATCAGCCGGGTCAGACTCGGCCCGGGCACCAAGGTGACTGCAGCCAGTTCCGACATCGACCTGCCCACCCCGCCCTCCAGAGCCGCCAGAACGTGCCACTGCGCCGTCGTGAGGCCGTCGAGTTCTGCACTGACCGCGGAGTCGAGTTGGGCCGCAGCAGCATTCAGCAGACGCGACAGCTCCTCGACGGCAGCGGCACGCGCGTTCGGGGCAGTGGACATGATGGGTCATCGTATCGTGATCGACTCCGGTGCGACAGCGCAGCCGGCGTTGCGCAACCGTCGATTCGTGGGACACTGTGCAGGTCAGCACGTATCCACCCGGGGAGTCGGTTGTGGCCTCACCAGTGGTTCTCAGAGGCGACGACGCCACCCTCGACGTCGCTCTCGCAGTGCCGCTGAGCGGTCCGGCCGGCATGTTCGGTCCCTCGTGCGAAGCGAGTGCCGAACTGGCCGTCGCCGATGTCAACGCGGCCGGTGGCATCCTCGACCGCCAGGTTCGGGTGCATCTCGTCGATGCGGGTGCGCCCCTGGACCGGTTGTCGGACACCGTCGACCGTCTCGTCACCACCGGACGCGTGGAGAGTGTGATCGGGTGGCACCTGTCCAACGCGCGCAACGTGATCACCCCGCACACGGCCGGGCGGGTGCCATACGTGTACACGACGTTCTACGAGGGCGGCGAGGACGCCGACGGCGTGTACATGGTGGGTGAGACCCCCGATCAGCAGTTGTTCCCGGCCATCCGCTGGCTGCGCGAGAACCGAGGAATCCGACGCTGGTGCGTGATTGGCAACGACTACGTGTGGCCTCGCGTGACCTCTGCACGTACCCGCGACTTTCTCCGTGGCGTGCACATGGACTTCGTCGGCGACCACTTCGTCCCGCTGCGCGGCCGGGATTTCGGGCCTGCATTGCAGATGATTGCCGATACCCGCCCCGACGGGGTGCTCGTCCTCATGGTCGGCGCCGACGCCGCCGCATTCCACCGCGCGTTCGCCGCGGCGGGTCTCGACGCCCGGCACATCCGACTGTCGATGATGATCGGTGAGGACGTGCTGTGCGGCTGCGGCGCCGAGGCCACCCACGACCTCTACACGGCGTGCGGATACTTCGAAAGTGTGGTCACCCCTGAAGGTCTCGAGTTCGGGTCCCGATACGAGCGTCGATTCGGTCGAACGGCACCGGCATTGAACAACATCGGCGAATCCTGTTACGAGGGTCTGATGTTGCTCGCGGCGCTGGCCCGGGCCGCGGGCTCCCTCGACACCGCCACGATCGGCCGAACGACGCGCGGCGTGACCTACAGCGGACCGCGCGGCGAGGTCGAACTCCGTGGCCGGCACACCCGTCAGCCGGTGTACCTCGCGCGAGCCGACCACCTCGCGTTCGACGTGATCACCGAACTGACCGCCTGACGCATCGACTCGTCGTCCGATCCGGACGTTCCACACCGGGGCGACGGTCGATTACGGTGTGCATGTGGTGAACATCCTGGCGGTCGCCGACGAGGTGGTGGAGTCACTCACCTTCGGGGTGGGCATCGAGACCAAACCCGACCTCATCCTGGGCGCGGGCGATCTCCCCTACAAGTATCTCGACGTGCTGTCGAGCCTGTGCGGTGCGCCATGTGTATTCGTTCCGGGCAACCATGACGGTGATCTGCGCGGCTACCGGCCCTCGCGTGTCGGCTGGACCCGCGCGGGATTGCCGACCAGCTATCCTGGACCGGAGTGTGCGGTCAACGCCGACGGTCGGACGGTGACGGCGGCCGGCGTCCGGATCAGCGGCCTCGGGGGCAGTATCCGCTACAACTCCGGCCCCAACCAGTACACCGAGGCGCAGCAGCGATTGCGGTCGTGGGTGTTGCGCGCTAGAGGTGGTGTGCGTGCCCCCCGCCCACACATCCTGCTCACCCATTCGCCGGCACGCGGCGTGGGCGACGCCGAGGACCGGCCGCACCGCGGGTTCTCGTGTTTCCATCCACTGGTCGACCGACTCCGACCGAGGATCATGGTGCACGGGCACATTCATCCCTATGGTGCACACCCGCGTGACCTGATCATCGGGACCGACACCGTGTCGATGAACGTCGTCGGCTACTGCCAGTTCGATTTCGACACCGACACCGGCGATTTCAGGATCGTGAGGCGCCGATATGGCTCGTGACACCGGATTCCCGGACGCCGACGCCGAGAACGACTTCCAGCGGATGCGACGGCAAGCCGAACTCGCCCGGCTGACACAGTGGTTCACCCGACAACCCGCCGACGTCAATGCGATCCTCCCCTTTGACGAGGTAGTCGCCGCATTGGGCCGCACCGGCGAGACCTACCTGGGACTGCAGACGGTCGAGGTGTCCTCGATCGTCGGAAGTGTGGACCGCACCAAGGATTTCGACCGCTACTTCCGCCCGACTTCGGTCCGGATTCGCAGCCGGTGGCAGCGACTCGCGGCCGCGCAGCGGCGTGGTGAATCGATGCCCCCGGTGCGGCTGTACCGGATAGGTGGAATGCATTTCGTCATCGACGGACACCACCGCATCTCGATCGCCATCGCCCGTCACCTCGACACCATCGAGGCCTACGTCACCGAGATCCATACCCGCATCTCCCCCGAGGGCATCAATGTGCCCGGAGACCTCCTCCTCAAGGACCACCGCCGACTGTTCCTGTCGCGGGTGCCGCTGTCGGGTGCACAGGCCGAAACCATCCGGTTCGCCGACCCCTTCGACTACGCCGAACTCGCAGAGGCGGTGGAGGCGTGGGGATTCCGTCTCAGCCAAGAGGTCGGCGAATTCCTCGGCCGTACCGAGGTGGCACGGCGGTGGTTCGGTGAGGAATTCCTGCCGGTCATCCGTATGGCCCGACGCGCCGATGTCCGGTCCGACCTCGACAGCGACGCCGAACTCTACCTGTGGCTCGCGTGCGAGCGCTATCGTCTGGTACGCAAGCACATCTGGGACGACGAAATCATCGACGAACTCCGCGAACAGCCGCGGCGCCGGCGCCGGTGATCACCGCCGCCGACCGCAGCGCTCACCCCTTCGACAGGGCCGGCCCGCCTGAAACCGAATTCGCCGGTGCACCACGCAGGCTGGTGCCGGTTTGTTGGTCGAAGATGGTGATTTTGGTGGGGTCGAAGTAGAGTTCGGCGGTGTTGCCGCGGCGGATGTGTGATTCGGGGGAGAGTCGGGCGATCATGTCGCCGCCGCCGAGGGTGGCGCCGGAGTCGGCGGATAGTTCGGCGAGTGCGTCATTCGCCGTGTGTTGGGAGTCGATGCGGAAGTAGGCGTAGTTGTCTGATCCCATGGATTCGAGGACGTCGATCCCGGCGGTGAATGTCATGCCGTGGGAGCGGGTGTCGGTGTCGATGAGGTGGGCGTCTTCGAGGTGTTCGGGGCGGATACCGACGAGGACCTCCCCGGTGCTGTTGACCCGGCCGGCGGCATCGGCGACGTGTTGCCGGTCGTGCAGGGTGATCGTGCCGATGGGGGTCGAGATGCCGTCGGCGCCGAGTCGTCCGGGTAAGAAGTTCATGGCCGGTGAGCCGATGAACCCGGCGACGAAGATGTTGGCGGGGTGGGTGTAGAGCTCTTGGGGGGAACCGATTTGTTGGACGTATCCCGAGCGCATGACCACGACCCGGTCACCGAGGGTCATGGCTTCGGTTTGGTCGTGGGTGACATACACGGTGGTGGTACCCAACCGTTGTTGCAGCCGGGAGATCTCTGCCCGCATCTGCACCCGGAGTTTCGCATCCAGGTTCGACAGGGGTTCGTCCATCAGGAACGCTTTCGGCGAGCGCACGATCGCTCGGCCCATCGCGACGCGTTGGCGTTGCCCACCGGACAGATTCGCGGGTTTGCGATCGAGGTAGGGGCCCAGGTCGAGGATGCGGGCGGCGTCGTCGACCTTCGCGGCGATCTCGGCTTTCGACAGTTTCGCCAGGGTCAGTGGGAACGCGATGTTCTCCCGCACCGACATGTGCGGATACAGGGCGTAGGACTGGAACACCATGGCGATGTCGCGGTCTTTGGGGGCGCGTTCGTTGACGCGTTGCCCGGCGATCCGTAGTTCCCCGCTGGTGATGTCCTCGAGCCCGGCGATCATGTTCAGGGTGGTCGATTTACCGCAGCCGGACGGGCCGACGAGGATGATGAACTCGCCGTCGGCGATATCGATATTCACCTCGTGTACCGCGGTCGAGCCGTCGGGATAGGTTTTGCTGACGTGGTCCAAAACGATGTCTGCCATGGGTTTATCCCTTCACCGCGCCGGAGGTCAACCCGGCCACGATTCGACGTTGGAAGAACAACACGAAGATGATGATCGGAATGGTGATCACGACCGCGGCCGCGGCGATCGACCCGGTGGGTTCCTCGAACTGGGAACTCCCGGTGAAGTTCGCGATCGCGACCGGCGCGGTGATCGCCCGTTCGGTCGAGGTCAACGACAACGCCAGCAGCAGGTCGTTCCACGCGAAGATGAACACCAGGATCGCCGCGGTCACCACCCCCGGCGCGGCCAGCGGGGCGATCACCTTCCGGAACGCCTGGAACGGGGTCGCGCCATCCATTTTCGCGGCCTTCTCCAACTCCCACGGGATCTCCCGGAAGAACGCCGAGAGCGTGTAGATCGCCAACGGCAACGCGAAGGTGATGTAGGGCAGGATCAACCCCGGCCACGTGTCGAACAACCCCAGGGTGCGTTCGATGTTGAACAGTGGGGTGACCAGCGAGATCTGCGGGAACATCGCAATCAACAACGCTGCGCCGATCAGCAGGCGTTTACCCGGAAAGTCCAGCCGGGCCACCGCATAGGCGGCCATCGTGCCCAACACCACCGCGATCACCGTGGTGATCAACCCGATACCGATCGAGTTGATCAACGCCGAGGTGAACGCGCTCGTGGAAAAGATCGACGAATAGTTGTCCCACGTCCATTCTTTCGGGATGAACGAGCCGTCGGTGACACTCGACGCGGGTTTGAATGACAAACTCACGATCCACAACAAGGGGATGATGGCATACAGGATCACCACCAGGTTGGCGATCGCCCACCACACTTTCGGTTTGGTACCGGTCTTCACCGCCCCTTACCTCCCCTCGTTGTCCGAGCCCGGTGCCGCAGTACCGAACCCCTTGATGAAGATGAACGCGATGATCGCCACACACACGAAGATCAGGATCGAGATCGCCGACCCCACACCCAGATTGAAACCCTTGAACAAATTGTCGTAGCCGAGCATCGACACCGAATAGGTGTTGTTCGACCCGGCAGTCAACACATAAATGTTGTCGAACACCCGGAACGCATCCAACGTGCGGAACAACAACGCCACCAAGATCGCCGGCTTCATCAACGGCAAAATGATCCGCCACAACCGCGTCCACGCCCCCGCCCCATCCACCTGAGCGGCCTTCAACAAATCATCAGGCACCAACGCCAACCCCGCCAGCAACAACAACGCCATGAACGGGGTCGTCTTCCACACCTCGGCCAACACGATGATCGCCAACGACGGCCACTGCTGGGTCAACGGGGCACTCCCATCCGGCAACAAATTCGCCAGATACCCCGTCCCCGGCGTCCACGCGTAATACCAGGAGAACGCCGCCGCGACCGTCACAATCCCGTACGGAATCAACACCACCGTGCGAATCGTGCCCCGCCCGAACAACGTTCGATGCATCACCAACGCGATCGCCAACCCCAACACGAACTCGATCACCACCGACACCACCGTGATCCCCAACGTCACCCCGAACGCCGTCCACCAATACCCATCCGACAACACAGTCCCGTAATTGGCGAACCACACAAACTCACGCTTACCCGGCGCCGACAAACTCGCCTTGTTCAACGACAACCACACCGCATAAACAATCGGATACCCCGTCACCACCGCCATCATCACCACCGCAGGCAACACCAACCAGAACGCCAACCGACGCTCGGCCTTCTTACCCTCACTCCGCTTCGGGGCGGCGGCCGCCGGTGCAGGGCGATCGATCACCGCGGTGGCCGGTGCGGCCCGCGTCGAGCCGGCTGCATCAGCATCCGGAACCCGGCCTGCCGCCGGTGATTCCGCAGGCGCTTCCCACACCGGGGAATGCACCGTGGGCCCGAAGGTGTGCGGAGCGGTCACGTCGAGACCGGGTTCGGCCGGGGCCGTGGGCTGTTCGCCCTCCGGCATCGCGTGCCGGCCGCGGCGTGAGGCCTCGTTGTCGTCGTTGGTCATGGGATGATGCCCTCCCCGTTGATCGCCTTCTGTACCGCATCGGCGAGCTGATCGACCAGATTCTGTGGGTCCCACGCCCCGACCGGTGACAGCTTGGCCTGAACCAGCGTCGAGATGGACTGATATTGCGGCGATTTCGGACGCAGCGCCGCGTGATCGGGTTCGAGCTGCAGCTTGATGTCGTCGGCCATGGGATAGGCCGCCCGGAACTCCGGGTCGGAGTAGAGCGACGAGATCACCGGCGGCGTACCCGCGTTGAGGCTGTAGTACTTCTGCGCGTCGGCGCTCGTCAGGCACATCGCCGCCTTGAACGCGAGATCCTTCTGCTGCGAGGTGCTGGCGACGGCGATGTTCAGTCCACCCAGCGTGCTCTTGGCGGGTAGATCACCCACCCCCGGATACGGCCGGAAGTCGAACTTCTGGCGCACGGCCTTGGTCACCGGCGCCAACTGCGCGTCGGTGGGCGAGTTGTTCGCGTCGGCAAACAGACTCTTGTACTTCTGCAGATCCGTCAGATACGGGACACTGCCCGCCGACGCGTTCTCTCGCATCGAGGCGAGCACGAACGGCCAATTCACCTCGTAGAGCGCCGATCCGTTCTCCATGCCGAGGCGCGAGCTGGTCTCATCACCGTTGGTCAGCGACGGATCGTGGCCCGGCGCGTTGGCAACCGCCTTGAGGATCTGCAGGGCCTTGACCGTCGCGGCACGGTGCGCCGGGGTGTCGTTCAGCGTCACCTTGCTGGGGTTGTCGGGATCGACGATCTGGCCGCCGGCACTGGCCAACACGGAGTTGAACCACACCATCAGACCTTCATATTGCTTGCCCTGCACCATGATCTGGCCGGGACCGCCCTTGCCGAGACTGACCTGGGCCTGTTCGAGCATCCGCTCCCAGTTGGTCGCGGCGGGCTGGCGAACCGTATCGGCGAGAACATCCTTGCGATACCAGAGCAGCTGCGTATTGGTCCAGATCGGGATGGCGTAGAGGCGCTGGGCAGCATCACCGGGGGTCTTCCACTGCGCTGTCTCCAGCGGACCCCCGAGCGTGCGCGCGGTGACCTGCGCGACGAGATCATCGGGCACCGGGACAAGCCAACCGGCGTCGGCGAACTCGGCGGTCCACACCACGTCCATGCCCATCAGGTCCAGGCTGTGATCGTTGCCCGACAGGCGTCGGGCCAGTTGCAGACGCTGATCGTCGGCCGCCTTGGGCAGCGCAGTGGTGACGATCCGGTATTCGCCCCCGGACTCCTTGGAGCACTTGTCCGCCTGGACCTTCACCGAATTCGCGCCATCGGCAGGCGGATACAGGTTCAGCACGCCTGCCTCGTACCCGGAGCCGCAGGCCGTCACGATCGGCGCCAGCGTGGCCAGCGCAGCCGCGGCGATGACCACCTTGCCGCGGATCCCCAAAGACGACTTCCGGTTTCGCGACCCGTCACCGGGGTCACGACTCGCACCGCCCATCCTGCGCCGCACGCGGCCTCCTCCATGTCGTGCACATGACGACGCCGACGCGTTGTGCGCGACGCGATCATGGCCGTCTCGGAGGTTACGCTATCCCGACATGCATGTGACGGGCAACACAATGTGTGCGGCCGTGCCAATTCGAGACCGTGTGGATCACGTGGATCACGGCGAGCCGATCAGGCCCGGGATCGCGTGACCCGTCTCAGGGGTTCAGTCGGGCCAGCATGTTCCGCGCCTTCTCCGCGCTCTTGGGATCACACAGCACGTCGTAACGTCCCGCCACCAATTGCATGGTCGAGGCGAAATCACGCTGACCGCGGGTCGCCGCATAGGGGATGGTCGCCGAGATCAGACCGAAGATGACACCGCCGACAAGACCGAAGAGGATCGGCACCAGCGGATTTCCGGAGACGACGATTGAGACCAGCAAGCCGAAGAACAGACCCAGCCACGCTCCCGACACGATGCCGCCACCGATGACCTTGCCCCACGTCAGCCGTCCGATGACGCGCTCGACTTGCATCAGGTCGACGCCGACGATGGTGACGTCCTCGACCGTGAAGTGCTCGTCGGACAGGTAGTCCACCGCCCGCTGAGCCTCGGCGTAGGTCGAATACGAGCCGATCGGCCAACCCTTGGGCGGCGTCGGCAGTCCCGGCGTCTGCCGCGACGGCTGCATGGGATTGGTCATTCTCACTCCTTGCGGGTCAGTCGGGTCCGCAACCGGCCTCGGGTCCTCGACCCGCCGCCGGCATGCATTCGTCCCCGGTGCGATGCCACTACCCTTACTCCCATGTCGGCGGTGAGCAAGGTGTTCGTGGCCAGGTTAGTCGGATTGGCCGTCCTTGGCCCGGACGGTGAATCGATCGGGCGTGTGCGCGACGCGGTGATCTCGGTGCGGTTGCCCGGCCAACAGCCGCGCGCACTCGGACTCGCGGTGGAACTGACCACGCGGCGACGCATCTTCGTCCCGATGCTCCGGGTGACCTCGATCGAACCCAATGCGGTGACACTCAACACCGGAACGGTCAGCCTGCGCCGACTGCATCTGCGCCCCGGTGAGGCACTGGCGATCGGGCAGATCCTCGACACTCGGGTCCGCGTCGTCGACCCCGATCTGCCCGATCTCGCCGGAATCGATGTGCCCGTGGTCGACCTCGGCATCGAGCGCACCCGTACCCGCGACTGGGTGGTGGCCCGCGTCGCGGTGCGTTCCGGCCGACGGGGGCTGCGCCGCGGCGAGACCCACGTCGTGGAGTGGTCCAACGTGCACGGTATGACGCAGAGCAGCCTCGACCTGCCCGGACAGGGGGTGGCACAAGCCCTCCTGCAGTTCGAGGGCATGCGTGCCGCCGACGTCGCGAATGCGTTGCGCGAGTTGCCCGTCAAGCGTCGCGACGAGATCGCCTCGGCTCTCGACGACGAGCGCCTGGCCGACGTGCTGCAGGAGTTACCGCCCGACGATCAGAAGGATTTGTTGTCGCATCTGGAGCTCGATCGCGCCGTCGACGTGCTCGAGGCCATGGATCCCGACGATGCCGCCGACCTGCTCGGCGAGCTCTCCGACACCGAGGCCGAGTCGTTCCTGGCGCGCATGGACCCGGAGGATTCCGAGCCGGTTCGGCGACTGCTCACCCACTCCCCCGACACCGCCGGCGGACTGATGACCTCCGAGCCGATCATCGTCACCCCGGCGACCACGGTCGCCGAGGCGCTCGCGCGGATACGCGACCCCGACATCAATCCGGCCGCCGCGAGCCTGGTCTTCGTCGTCCGGCCACCGACCTCCACACCCACCGGAAAATACCTCGGCTGCGTGCACGTGCAGGCGCTGCTGCGGGAGCCACCCGCCAACATCGTGGGCGGCATCCTCGACACCGATCTCGCCCACCTACGACCGGAGGACTCCCTGGAGACCGTGACCCGCTACTTCGCAACCTACAACCTGGTGTGCGGGCCGGTCGTCGACGATCAGCACCACCTGCTCGGCGCGGTCAGCGTCGACGACCTCCTCGATCAACTGCTGCCGCGTGACTGGCGCGAGACCGAGCCGATCGACCAGCCCGACGAGGTGCGGTCGTGAGCGAACCCCGGGGCCGCAGGCTGGACACCCCCCGCGAGCGTCGACGTCCGGCCTTCAACCTCGACTCCGACGTCGTCGGCGTCTACAGCGAACGCATCGCCCGATTCCTCGGAACCGGCCGCTACCTCGCAATCCAGACCGTGATCGTGGTGGTGTGGATCGCCATCAACCTGTTCGCGGTCTCGCTTCGATGGGATCCCTACCCGTTCATCCTGCTCAATCTCGCCTTCTCCACCCAGGCCGCGTACGCGGCGCCGCTGATCCTTCTCGCGCAGAACCGGCAGGAGAACCGCGACAAGGTTGCGCTCGAGGAGGACCGCACCCGGGCCGCGCAGACCAAGTCCGACACCGAGTTCCTCGCCCGCGAGCTGGCGGCGGTGCGCCTGGCCGTCGGCGACACCGTCACCCGCGACTACCTGCGCAAGGAACTCGACGACCTGCTCGACGACCTCGTCGACCGGCTCGCCAACCGCGACCTCGACCAGCCGTCGGATCACGTCTCCCGACGAGGTGGCCCCGACCGGGCGTAACACCGCACCCGAGACCACCGACTACACGTTCGGGTCGGTCGTTCCCCGTATCAGGGTGATCCCCGGGTTCCAATCCCTGAGTTCACCGACTGGGACATCCGACCCATATGTATGGTGGACCACAGTGCCGGTCGGTTGCCGCTCGTGTCACCCACGGGACCCGGCCCGACCGCATCCGCTCTCTCGGGGGGCGACGACGGGTGGACGTTGACAACGGAGTGAACGACGTGACAGGGCAGACAGCGCGTACGGGGAGTACCAGCGCAGCGCGGCGCGGATCGATGGCGCGCACAGTGCGCACGGGACAAACCCACGACCACGGGGACCCGCGATGAGGGTGCCCCATCCCTTCCACCGGTCCCGCGGCCCGCATCGTGGTTCGATGCTGACCCGGCGAACGTTGTCGGTCGGCGCAGGCAGTCTCCTCGTCGGCGCGATGGTCTTGGGTGCGGCCACCTCGAGTGCCCACGACGGCGGTGGCATCCCACTCGCCGCGAACGTCCCGATCGATGTGGCGGGAGTCGCTGCCGCACAACCTGTTTCATTGCTGGGCTTTGCCCCTCCGGCGGCCCGTCCCGACGCTGCCGACGTGGCGCCGCAGTTCCGGTTGTCGGCGGATCTGCCGTCGGGGCCACTCGGCATCCCGGGAATCGTGCTGCAGGCATACAAACTCGCCGCCGACCGAGAGGCCTCCGAGAACGCGGCGTGCAAGATCCCGTGGTTCCTGCTCGCCGGCATCGGACGCATCGAGTCCAATCACGCCGACAATGGCGATGTCGACCAGTACGGAACCACCCTCGCCCCCATCGAGGGGCCGGTGCTCGACGGTTCACTGGCGGGCAACGAGGTCATCCGCAACGAGGACGGATCGCATGCGCGGGCGATGGGACCGATGCAATTCATCCCGAGCACCTGGGCCGCCTGGGGCAGCGACGGCAACGGAGACGGCAAGGCCGATCCCAACAACATCTTCGACGCCACCTACTCGGCGGCGCGCTATCTGTGCGCGGGCGTGTCCGACATCATGGCCGACAGCAACAAGGTCGCCGCGGTCATGCGATACAACCACTCCCTGGCGTACGCGCAGAACGTGCTGGCCTGGGCGGCGGCGTATGCCACCGGAGTGATGCCGACGACCCCGATCCCGGAGATGCGCCCGCCGTCGAGTTCGTCGTCGAGTTCCCCGTCCCGGCCGTCCGCCCCGTCGAGCGGTGCACCCTCATCGGGTCCCTCGGCCCCGTCGACGACCACCCCGACCCAACAGTGTCTCGGCATGATCTGTCTGCCACCGGGGATCACGCTGCCCGGTCAGCCACCCGCGCCGGCCCCGCGAGCGACCCCGCAGACCACCCCGCAGACCACCCCGGCTCGCTGATCGGACGAATGCCGACAACGCCTGACCGCGCCTGCACCAGGGGTCACTCCGACGGAGAGGTCATCACCGGCGGTTAAGCTGGCAGGTGATGACTACAGCAGTGACGCCCAACGAATCCGCGGTTCGCGCCGCCCTGTCCAAGGTGCGGGACCCGGAGATCGGCAAACCCATCACCGATCTCGGCATGGTGAAATCGGTGGCGGTCAACGACGACGCCAGTGTCGACGTCGCGGTGTACCTGACCACCTCGGGCTGCCCGATGCGCGGCGAGATCAGCGGCCGGGTGGAAACCGCGGTCTCCGACGTACCCGGGGTCGGCGAGGTGCGCGTGACCCTCGACGTGATGGACGACGAACAACGCTCCGAGCTCCGCAAGAAGCTGCGTGGCGACTCCGCCGAACCGGTGATCCCCTTCGCCCAGCCGGGATCGCTGACCCGCGTCTATGCCGTCGCCTCGGGCAAGGGTGGCGTCGGGAAGTCGTCGGTCACCGTCAATCTCGCCTGCGCGCTCGCCGAGCGCGGACTGTCTGTCGGGGTGCTCGACGCCGACATCTACGGCCACTCGGTGCCCCGAATGCTCGGCAGCGACGCCAAGCCCACCCAGGTCGAGAAGATGATCATGCCGCCGATCTCCCACGACGTGCGATTCATCTCGATCGGCCAGTTCACCAGCGGCAACACCCCGGTCACCTGGCGCGGGCCGATGCTACACCGGGCACTGCAGCAGTTCCTTGCCGACGTGTACTGGGGTGACCTCGATGTGCTGCTGCTCGACCTGCCGCCCGGCACCGGCGACGTCGCGATCTCGATCGCCCAGCTGATCCCGGGTGCGGAGATCCTGGTGGTCACCACCCCACAGCAGGCGGCCGCCGAGGTCGCCGAGCGCGCCGGTGCGATCGCCCTGCAGACCCGGCAGAAGATCCTCGGCGTCGTGGAGAACATGTCGTGGATGGAACTGCCCGACGGTACACGGATGGAACCCTTCGGTTCCGGTGGCGGCCAGACGGTCGCCGACCGGCTCACCCAGATGGTCGGCGCGCAGGTCGATCTCCTCGGTCAGGTGCCACTCGAACCGGCATTGCGGGAAGGCGGCGACTCGGGCACACCGGTCGTGCTCGCCGAGCCCGACTCCGCGTCCGGATCGGCGTTGCGTGCGATCGCCGACAAACTCGCGGTCCGTCGACGCGGCCTGGCCGGCATGAGTCTGGGCATCGACACCACTCGGCACTGACGTTCACCTGCCGACACTTCGTCGATCAGCGAATTATGTTGCGTCCCAATCGGAGACGTCGTGATGACCGCGTGCGGGCCGGTGTTCGGACGAGTCCGCGGCACTCGGCTTCCTCAGCGACGGCCCGGGCTCACCGACGGGACCGTCGGGCATGGGCTTGGATACAGGCTTGATCGGCGGGGTGTCGGTGGCCGACTTGAGTACCGAGCCGGCGTCGGTGAAGGTCTTGAAGACCGAGTCGTCGCCGTCGAGCAGGTGCTTGGTGATCATCGATTTCGGTGTCATACCGCGTAGCTCGTTGAGATCGGCGAGCGGTTTGCGGAGGTCGTCGAAGTCCGTACCGAAGTCGTTCTTGAGCTGATCGGTCGCGCCGGTCGCATACTCGCGAACCTTGCGCAGCGACTGCATCGTCCACGAAATCGCTCCGGGCAACCGCTCCGGTCCCAGGATGACGAGTCCAGCGACGATCAGGATGAAGATCTCTCCCCAACCCACACTGTCGAACATGGCACTTCCCCGCTCTCGCGCGTCCGCTGGTGGTGGACGTTCTCAGTCACTCGCGGGCGTCATCGTGCCCTCGAAGGTACGCCCGTCGCGCCAGTAGGTGAACTTGACCGGCTCCCCGATCTTCGCGGTGCGCACGGCGACGGTCAATTCGTCGGCACTTTCGATGGTGCGGCCGTTGAACGAGACGACCACGTCGTTCTCCCGCAGCCCGGCCTGGGCGGCCGGGCCGCCGGCCACCACGTTGCGGACCTGGGCGCCGAGCACCCTGTCGTTGCGGACGTCGCTGGCGTTCACGCCGATCTGCGGATGGTTGACCTTTCCGTCGCGGATCAGTGCCTGCGCGATGGGGACCGCCTCACCGATCGGGATGGCGAACCCGAGTCCGATCGAGCCACCGCCCGGGACGAGTCCGGCGGTGTTGATACCCACCACCTTGGCCTGGGCGTCGACGAGCGGACCGCCGGAATTGCCGGGGTTGATCGCCGCGTCGGTCTGGATGGCGTCGATGACGGCGTCGGTGTCGGACTCGGAGTCCGGACGCAGCGGCACCGCACGATGCAGGGCGCTGACGATACCGCTGGTCACGGTGCGATCCAGGCCCAGTGGCGAGCCAAAGGCCACGACCTCCTCACCGATCTGGAGGTCGTTGGAATCGCCGAGTTGGGCGACGGTGAGGTTGTCGACGTTGTCGACCTTGAGCACGGCCACATCCGTCTTGGGGTCACGTCCGACGATGCGGGCGGGCACCCGGTTGCGGTCGGAGAAGACGACCTCGAGTTTGGCGGTCCGGTCGGACGCGGCGAGTGAGATGACGTGGTTGTTGGTGAGGATGTAGCCGTTGCGATCGATGACGAAGCCCGACCCGGTGGCCGATCCATTGGACAGTCGCACGTCGACGGCGACCACCGACTTCTCCACGGCCTGCGCCACCCGGGCCACCGACGACCGCGGTGCGTCACCGTTGTCGTCGCCCTGGGTCGACAGTTCGACGGTGTTGCTGTTGAGCGGGGCCGCGACCTCCGCGGTGAACCTGCCCATCAGTCCACCGACGACGCCGATCAGCAGTGCGATCACGGCCAGCGCCGCCAGCGCGTGCCATGCGATCCGACGGCCGAGCAGGACCTCGCGGATGCCCAGCTTGGGGCCGGCGGCGGTGGGAATCGCGGGTGCGGATTCGGCGACCGCAGGCCGGGCCAGCGTCGCCGGGCTCTCCGGATCGCGCCACGGGTCGGCCGGCGGTGCGGGTTCGTCGGGAATGCCGTAGGTGGCCAGCGGGTCACGCTGCAATGTCTCGCCACTACCGTCGGGACGTCCGAAGGCCTCGGCGAGAACCGGATCCGGCGGACCGACGGCGGGTGCGGGACGGTCGGGTGCCGCCGCGCCGGGCGCGAAGGAGCCCGCCACTCCGGAGGGCCGACCGAAGACCTGAGCCGTCGCCGGGGAGACCGGGGCGTGCCGAACAACGCGAGCGGACCCGTCACCCTCGGAGGAGTTGCCGGGCGCGACACTCGCCTCGTTCACCGTCGGCGCCGACCACGGCATGACGGGCGCGTTCGAACCCGCGGCCGGCGCCGGTGAGGCAGCGGCCTGCGGGTGCTGTGCTTGCGGTGTCGCGGAGGCGGGGGTTTGGGGCTGAGAAGCGTCGGGCCGGGAGACGTCGGGCTGGGAAGCGTCGGGATCCACGTGTCAGCGGCTCCGCCAACGCTGCATGCGACCTCGGTTCGAGTCGTGGCCGGGCGAGTCGTGGCCGGGCAGGGGCGTGGGCTCGCCGGGCACGCGACCGGGATGGGTGCGGCGCAGGGCGCCACGCTCGGCACCGTCGACCGGTCGACTCCTGTCGCGATGATCGGTCATGTCGAACTCGCGAGTGGGGATCTGACTGAGCTGACCCAGCAAACCGGTCGGAATGGGCATGGTTCCCGAGGAACGCAAGCGGGTCCGAGCCGCGGTCTGGGCCTCGACTGCCGCGACACACTCGGGGCACAGAGCCAGGTGGTGGGTGGCACGCATGTGGGCGGTCATACCGAGTTCTTCGTCGACGTAGGCTGCGACCGCCTCGGGCGCCAGATGCTCGGTGGGTGCGAATCGCCGGTCTCGTGGAGCACTCGGCCGGCGGTTCGGGGTGAAGGACGAACGTGCGGGTGTCCAGGCCGCCGGATTCCAGGCGCGGCGTCGGCGAAGATTGTCCGGATGCTCGATCCGGTCGGTCGCCGAACTCGCGTCCGACCGTCGTTGTGGGTCGTCCATCATCGTGTTCATCACCCCTTCTCCCCCGTCGTGACCCCGGCTTTCGGCGGGGACGACGCCCCAGCCTACCGAAAGACCCAACGATTGCGCGGTCGGTGGGGTTCCCGGCGGACGACACGTCGATGAGGGTCGTCGGTGGTCTTCGGTGTGGTCGACGTCGATGTCGTACTCAGTGACCGACCGCGACCGAGCGGCGGTCGCTGTGGCCACGGGCGAGGAGGAAATCGCGGATGGTCTGACGTCCGCGGTGGATGCGGCTGCGTACGGTGCCGAGCTTGACCCCGAGGGTCGCTGCGATCTCCTCGTACGACAGTCCTTCGATGTCACACAGGACGACAGCCGCGCGGAACTCGGGACTCAGTGAGTCCAGGGCTGCCTGCAGATCGCCGTCGAGGTTCGCATCGGCGAAGATCTGCTGCGGGTCGGGTGTGTCGGCGGGCACGCGATCGTATTCCTCGGGCAGTGCCTCCATGCGGATCTTGTTGCGCCGACGAACCATGTCGAGAAAGAGGTTGGTGGTGATGCGGTGCAGCCAGCCCTCGAACGTTCCCGGACGATAGTTCGACAACGACCGGAAGACCCGGATGAACGTCTCCTGGGTTAGGTCCTCGGCGTCGTGCTGATTGCCGGACAGCCGGTAGGCGAGCCGGTAGACGCGATCGGCATGCTCGCGGACCAACTCATCCCATGACGGCATGAGCAAGTCGTTTCCGGTGGCATCGAATCCCGCGGTTCCGCCGGGGACAATGTCTGCGGACGCCTCGTGGTCGCTCATCGTGGGTGGCCGGTTCCCTTCTCACAAACCATCATCGCGGTGACGCCGGATGGATTCACCATACTGAACCGGACACCGGGTGGTGATATTCCCCCTGTATCCGATTCGATGCCCTCACCCTCTCCCATCGTGGTGTGGTCGCCGTATGAGGGCCCTGAGTGTTGTCTGAGGAAGCAAACCCCGAGGTGCGACGCGGCAATCCGGGCGTGCCGTCGGCTGTTTGCGCCCGGCATGTCTAACCTTGCGAGCATGACCGATACCCAGCCGAGCGACCCGCGGGTGGCACTGATCGACTATGCCGAGTCGGCGATCGTGGAGGACGATGCGCTCGTCGCCGCCCGTGCCCGCGGGATCGAACTCGGTGCGATTCCGGTGAGTCCGTCGGTCGGCGCACTGCTCGCGGTGCTCGCCCGGGCGGTCGATGCGCATGCGGTCGCCGAGATCGGTACCGGGACCGGGGTCAGCGGGTTGTGGTTGTTGGCCGGAATGGCGACCGACGGGGTGCTGACCACGATCGATCCCGAGCTCGAACATCATCAGGCCGCGCGTGCGTCGTTCGCCGGAGCAGATATCGCGCCGGGTCGGACACGGCTGATCAACGGCACCCCGCGCGATGTGTTGCCGCGACTGTCGGACAGCTCCTACGACCTGGTGTTCATCGACGGGCCGCGGCTGGACATGCCGCGATTCGTGACCGAGTCGGTGCGGATGCTGCGGCCCGGCGGGATGCTGGTCATCCACGACGCGGCAGCTCAGGGTGCGGTCGCCGATCCGACGCGCACCGATCCGATGACCGCCGCGGCCCGCGAGGCCGCGATGCTGGTGGCCGACGACGATCGGTTGTTGCCGGTGGTGATCCCGTTGGGCCCCGGGGTGCTCGCCGCGGCGAAGTCGCGATGAGATGACAGCGGCGAAGTCGCGATGGGTGACAGCGGCGAGGGCCCCGTCGGGTTCTCAGACGTCGGTCGAGAAGCGCAGACCGCCGTCGGGGATTTGGACGCCGGGCCATACTCGCGCGCCGCGCAGCAGTTCGCAGCGGGCGCCGACCTCGGCGCCGTCGCCGATGACGGTGTCGCGGATGAGGGCGCGCGGACCGATGCGAGCACCGAAGCCCACGATGCTGCGTTCGACGACCGCGCCGGCCTCGATGACGGCTCCGTCGAAGACGACAGCACCGTCGAGGCGGGCGCGGGGACCGATCTCGGCGCCTCGGCCGACGACCGTTCCACCGATGAGTACCGCTCCGGGCGCGACGCCCGCGCCCTCGTGGACGAGGGATTCGCCGTGGCGGTCACCGAGGGCCGGTGAGGGCGCGATGCCGCGGACGAGGTCGGCCGAGCCCCGCACGAAGTCCTCGGGGGTGCCCATGTCACGCCAGTAGGCGTGGTCGACGTAGGCGTGGATGTGCCGACCTTCGGCGAGCAGGCCGGGAAACACCTCGCGTTCGACCGACACCTCGCGACCTGCGGGGATGTCCTCGATGACCGAGCGACGGAAGACGTAGGTGCCCGCGTTGATCTGGTCGGTCGGCGGGTCCTGGGTCTTCTCGAGGAAGGCGGTGACGCGGCCGGTCTCGTCGGTCGGCACGGACCCGAAGGCGCGGGGGTCGGAGACCCGCACGAGGTGCAGGGTGACGTCGGCGTCGGACTCGCGGTGGGTGGCCACGACGTGACGGACGTCGGTGCCGCCGAGGACGTCACCGTTGAATACGACGATCGTCGACGCGGTCAGTTCGGGGAGCACGTTGCGGATACCGCCGCCGGTGCCCAGCGGCTCCTCTTCGGTGACGTACCGCATGTTGAGGTCGAGTTTGGAGCCGTCGCCGTAGTACTCGGAGAACACGTGGGCCTTGAACGACGTCCCGAGCACGACATCGCGGATGCCGGCCTTGCGGATACGTGAGAGGAGGTGGGTGAGGAACGGCAGTCCCGCCGTCGGCAGCATCGGCTTGGGTGCCGAGAGGGTGAGCGGTCGGAGTCGGGTCCCCTTGCCGCCGACGAGTACGACAGCCTGCACATCGGACATGTCGATGTCGGGGACATCGTCGGCGCTGACCGCGGGGTTGTTCACCGAGAACTGCATCACGGGGTGTTCCTCTCCGAATGTGGATGATCGTGGGACGACGTGGTGCGCGCTGCGGCGCGTACGGCCAGACGTGACCGCACCGCCAAACCGGCCCGTAATGCCCATCGCAGCGGTGCCTGCAACACCCCTGGATGACGGTCGGCCTGGAAGCGATAGGCACTGCGATGGTGAGCGGGCAGCATCGCCTCGGGACGTTTGTCGGCGCTGTGTCCCTTGGTGTGGACGACCTCGGCTCCGGGCACGTAGACGTTGAGCCAGCCGGCGCGGCCGAGGCGGTCGCCGAGGTCGACGTCCTCCATGTACATGAAGTAGCGCTCGTCGAATCCGGAGATCTCGTCGAAAGCGGTGCGGCGCACCAGAAGACACGATCCGGACAGCCAGCCGACCGGGCGTTCGCTGGGCTCGACGTCGTCGGCACGGTAGGCCGCGGTCCACGGATTGGACTTCCAGATGCCGCCGAGGAGCGCGTGTCCGGTGCCCGAGACGAGGTCGGGGACGCGCCGCGCGGAGGGGTAGACCGAGCCGTCCGGCTCGCGGATGAGGGGACCGAGCGCTCCGGCCCTCGGCCACCGTGCCGCCGCGGCGACGAGCTCGTCGATCGATCCCGGTGACCATTCGACGTCGGGGTTGGCGATCATGACGAATTCGACGTCGTCATCGAGTTCGGCGACCGCGCGGTTGATACCGCCCCCGTACCCGACGTTGCCGCCGCTGTGAATCAGCGTGACGTTGCTGTGCTCGCGTTCGGCGGCCTCGGGGGCGCCGTCACCGGATCCGTTGTCGGTGATCACCACGCGCGGCGACGAAGAGGTGGCGTGCGACAGACTGCGCAGGAAGGTCTGCAGGTGGTCGCCCGACCAATAGGTCACCGTCACCACGGCCAGCTTCGAGGTCACCGGGTCAGCGTAGCCAACCGTCGGGGTCTGTCCCATTCGTCCGGGCTGCGCGGCGCCCGCTGTGGTCGAGGTCACCGTACCCGCGCACCACCGGATCGAGTGGCGTCGACGCCGAGGGCATCGGCCAGCGCGGCCGACCACTCACGCAGCGGGGTGAGCCCGGCATCGCGCCACGAGCGCGGTGAGAGCACCGAATACGCGGGCCGGGGTGCGGGCCGCGGGAATTCGGCGGTGGTACACGGGCGCACCCGGTCCGGATCGGCGCCGACGCCTGCGAACACCGCGCGCGCCACCGCATACCAGGTGACCGCGCCGAGGTTGGTGGCGTGCAGAATCGCACCGGCAACCGGCGCATGGTGGCCGTGACGTACCAACTCCCAGAGTCCGGCGGCGAGGTCGGGGGCATAGGTGGGTGAGCCGACCTGATCGTCGACGACGGACACCGTGTCGCGGCTCTTCTCGAGACGACGCATCGTGCCGACGAAGTCGGGACTGTCGGGTCCGCCGGTGTAGACCCACGCGGTCCGCACGATCGTCGACGACGGGTCGGCGGCGAGTGCGGCGCGTTCACCGGCTCGCTTGGTCGCGCCGTACACGCTCGGCGGGGTGGTCTCGGGGTCGGTGTCGTCGGGCTCGAGGGGTTGCTCACGAATGCCGGTCCCGGCGAACACGTAGTCGGTGGAGACGTGGATGAGCCAGGCCGAGGCGGCCGCGGTGATCTCGGCGAGGATCCCGGGCGCGACGGCGTTGACCGCTGCAGCCTTCTCGGGATCGGATTCGGCCTGATCGACGGCGGTGTAGGCCGCGGTGTTGAGGATGACGTCGCCCGCACCCACCCCGGCGAGCGCGGAGCGAATGGCGGAGGGATCGGCGAGGTCGGCGTCGGCGGAGGTGAGCGGCACCAGGGCGATGTCCGCATCGGCCTGGGCACGCAGTGCGGTACCGAGTTGTCCCGCCGCGCCGAGTAACCACACCGTACCGACGGGGCGGGGTTCGGCCGGCCGCGGATCGCTCCCGGAATCGCTGCGCACGCGGTCAGTGTGCCCCGGTCGCGCGGCGGCCACCACTCCGGCGCACCCGGATGGGCAGGGGGTGTGGCGATCACCACTCGATCGGTGTCCGGGGAAGGTTTGTCCGTCCACGATCCCTCGGCGTGTGCGACGCCGAGTTCACCACCACCTTCAGTAGCCTTGGCGGACGTAAACCACATCAGAAACGCCTGACACTCAGGCAACTGCTGCCCCGCACGACGGCAGCCACGACCGCAAAGGACTGCCCACTCGTGGACTCCCGCCCCGATGGTGCGCGTAGGCGACCGGCCGGTCACACGCGTGGCGACGAGGTCCGCGCGCGCCGCCCCCGGACCGACGAGTCGGCGCCCGAACGCCCCCGTTCCCCGAGGGGCGAGCACTCCGACCGCGCACCGCGAGCCGACGGGACGCGGCGACGGCGCCCGGCCGACCCGGATCGCGCACGAGGTGCCCAGCAACGGTCGTCCGGCGAGATCCACACGCGCGCAAACGATTCGATCGACAGCGACCACCGCGAGCCCACCGAACGGCCGCGTCGTCGGCGTCCGCCGGGACAGCGCCCGGCACAGGGCCGGTCGGCGCCGACACCGAATGCGCAGGCGGCGAAGCCGAACGCGCAGCGGGCGACCGGCGCTGCGGCCCCCGGGAACCCCGCACCCGAGAAACCGGTCCGACGCAAGCCCCGCCCGACCGGTGCCGACCGACCCGCTCCCAAGCCGTCCGCCAGGACGACCACCGCTGCCGCACCCGACGCGTTGGTCGAACCGCAGACACCCGGGCCTCCCCCAGCGCCGCCCCGCGGGGGCGGAGTGCTGTCGGGCTGGCGCGGTGGACGCGCGGCGGCTCGCGGGCTGATCGCAGTGCTCTCCGTCATCGTGCTGGTGTGCACCGGGTACGCCTGGAGCAGCATCAACAACCTCGAGTCCGACATCACCAGACTCGGCGGCCTGGCACTCGGCGGGGCCGACGACGGCGCCACCGACATCCTGCTGGTCGGTACCGACTCGCGCACCGACGCCAAGGGCAACCCGCTCTCGGCCCAGGAATTACGGTGGCTGCGCTCGGGCGATGACATCTCCACCAACACCGACACCATCCTGCTGATCCGCGTTCCCAACGACGGGTCGTCGGCCACGGCGATCTCGATTCCCCGCGACTCCTATGTCGAGGTCCCGGGAATCGGGATGAGCAAGATCAACGCGGCCTACGGCACCACCCGAGAAGGCGTGCGGCGCAAGGCCGTCGAGGCCGGGCAGAGCGAGGCACAGGCCGAGCGGGAGGGCACTCAGGCCGGCCGTGAGGCACTGATCGACACCGTCGCCAACCTCACCGGCGTCCACGTCGATCACTACGCGGAGGTCGGCCTGCTCGGCTTCGTGCTGCTCACCAACGCCGTCGGCGGCGTGGACGTGTGTCTCAAGAACCCGGTGAACGAACCGTTCTCCGGTGCCCACTTCCCCGCCGGACGCCAAACCCTCAACGGCCCACAAGCATTGAGCTTCGTCCGGCAGCGCCACGACCTCCCGCGCGGCGACCTCGACCGGATCACCCGTCAGCAGGCGTACATGGCCTCCCTGACCCAGAAGATCCTGTCGGCAGGTACCCTGACCGACCCGACCAAGCTCAACCAGTTGCAGGCCGCGGTGTCGCGGTCGGTGGTCATCGACGACGACTGGGACGTCCTGACCTTCGCCGAGCAACTCAAGGATCTCAGCGGCGGTCGGGTCAAATTTGCGACGATCCCCATCGTCGACGACCACGGGTGGAGCGACGACGGGCAGCAGAGCGTCGTCACCGTCGACCCGGCAAAGGTCCGGGCCTACACCAGTTCCCTGCTCGATCCCTCCCGCAACACCGGACGCCCCGAGTACACCGTCGACGTCAACAACGCCGGCACGGTGGACGGACTGGCCAAGAACGTCGCGGGCATCCTGACCGCCAAGGGCTATCAGGCGGGCAAACTCCTCAGCGATCCGGGCAACGAGCGCGATTCGGTGGTCCTCGCGAAGACCGCCGACGATCCCGGTGCCCGCCTGCTCGCCAAGGATCTCGGCGGACTGAACGTCGCCGCCGATCCGACCCTCGGGGACCACGAGTTGCGGGCCGTGCTCACCAACACCTACAGCGGTCCCGGCTCGGTGTCGGACATCGGCGGCGGCTCGACGGGTGGCGACTCCGGCGGTGCCGGCGGCGGCACCGCGACCCCGGCGCCGAGTTCGGCGATCACCGCGGGCACCGACGGCCCGATGTGCGTCAACTGACCGGACCGGTGGCGACCCCGTCGATCTCGTCGGCCGAGCCCGACGAGACAATGAACCGATGACCGCCACCACCATCACCGCCGCCGTCTTCGAGGGCATCGACGACCACTCGCGTCCCGCGCTGACCTTCTACGACGACGCCACCGGCGAGCGCACCGAGCTCAGCTGGGCGACCCTGGGTAACTGGGCGGCCAAGACCGCCAACCTCCTCGTCGACGAAGTGCTGCTCGAGCCCGGCGATCCCGTCATCGTCGACCTTCCCGAACACTGGCAGACCGCGGGCATCCTGCTCGGCTGCTGGTGGGCCGGCGCCCGGGTGCACACCCGCGCCGAGGCAGACCAGTTCGGCGATGCCACGGTCGGATTCACCGATCGAGACCACGTCGATGCTCATCCCGATGTCGAAGACCTGATCGTCGCACCGCTCGACCCGTTCGCCATGCCGGTGCCCGGCCTGCCGCCCGGCGTCTCCGACTACGGCACCCGGGTACGCATCCACGGCGATCAGTTCACCGGACCGGCCCATGCCGGTGATGCCCTGGACGGCCGCACCACCTCCGAGGTGCTCGACGCCGCGCACGCGGCCGCCGCCGGCGCCGGCGCCGGGATCAGGCCCGGCGGCCGGGTGCTCTCCACTCTCGAATGGGCAAGCGCCACCGGCATTGTCGACCATTTCCTGGCGCCACTGTCGGTGGGTGCCGGATTGGTGTGGGTGGCCAATCCGGACGGCGACCAGTCCGCGCGCGCAGCCACCGAACGGGCCGAGGTCGTGCTGACCTGACACACGCGTGCCCGCCGTACGGCACAGTGGTCTCATGCAGCTGCCCGCCACCCTGGCCCGTATCAACAAACGCGTCACCAACCCCATCCAACGCCGATGGGCACCGCACCTCGCGCCATGGGCGATGGTTGAGCACACGGGACGACACTCCGGTCGCCGCTACGCCACCCCGGTGCTGGCCTGGGCCCGCGACGACACCCTCGCCGTCGTGCTGGCCTACGGTCGCGACACCGACTGGGTGCGTAACGTCCTCGCCGCCGGTGGCTGCAACATCACCCGGCGCGGCAAGCACTTCCATCTGGTGCGGCCCCGGATCATCCCGGCCGACTCCCCCGACGTCGTGCGCGGTGCGCGTCCGTTCGCCTCGGCGTTCTCCTGGGTCCTCATCGGCACCCTGGAGCCGGCATGACCGACGATTCGCTCGACGACTTCTCGGCAGCCGACGAGACCTACCTCGGCACGACGCGGCGGGTGTACCGCAAGGGCACCGGTCCGGCGGTGATCATCATCGCCGAGATCCCGGGCATCTCCCCGGAGGTGGCCGATTTCGCGCGGCGCGTCGTCGACATCGGTGCGACCGCGGTGATGCCGTCGGTCTACGGCGTCGACGGTCGGGATCCCTCCCCGGCCGCGCGCGGAACCGTCAGGGCCGCAGCGGAAATGGTCGGGACAATCGCCAAGGCGTGTATCTCCCGAGAGTTCTCGGTCCTCGCGACCGGCAAGACCTCGCCCATCGTCGACTGGTTGCGCGCGCTCGCCGCCGACGAGCACCGGCGCTGCGGCGGCGTCGGGGTCGGGGCGATCGGGATGTGTTTCACCGGCGGCTTCGCCCTCGGCATGGCCACCGACGAGCGACTGCTCGCCCCGGTGCTGGCCCAACCGTCGCTGCCGTTCGCGATCACGCCACACCGGGCTCGATCGATCGACGTCTCCGACGCCGACCTCGCCACCGTCGCCACCCGCTGTGCGGCCGGACTACAGGTGATGGGGGTACGTTTCGAGGGCGACCGGATGTCCCCACCGTCGCGATTCGAGAACCTGCGACGCCTACTCGGCGACGCATTCATCTCGATCGAGTTGCCCGACTCGGCGGCCAATCCGGAGTCGCCGATGCCGACGCCGCACGCGGCACTCACCGTCGATCTCGTCGACGAACCGGGAGAACTCACCCGCGACGCCCTCGATCAGGTTCTCGACTTCCTCACGCGCCGACTGCAACTCGAGCGCGGCCCGGAGTCACCGGGCTGAGTGGCCCCGGTCACAGGGGCGGCCGGCGCAGGCGCGGGGACCCCGCATATCAGTCGCCCAGCAGCTTCTGACGCAGGGCCGCGTCCTTGTCGAGGACCATCTGTTCGAGACCGGACTGGAACGCCGACATCCGTGCTCGCAGTGCGGCATCGGCGGCCCCGAGGATGCGGACCGCGAGCAGCCCCGCATTGCGGGCGCCGCCGATCGAGACCGTCGCCACCGGAACGCCGGCCGGCATCTGCACGATCGACAGCAACGAATCGAGACCGTCGAGATGACGCAGCGGCACCGGCACGCCGATCACCGGCAGCGGGGTCGCCGCGGCGACCATCCCCGGCAGGTGCGCGGCACCACCGGCACCGGCGATGATCACCTCGATGCCGGCGTCGGCGGCACCGGTCGCGTAGTCGAGCATCCGCTGCGGGGTGCGATGTGCCGAGACCACACCCACCTCGAACGGCACATCGAACTCGGCGAGCGCCTCGGCCGCGAGTTGCATTGTGGGCCAATCGGAGTCGCTGCCCATGATCAGGCCGACCCGGGCGCGGTGCACATCCGCCCGGGTGTCGTCGGCCCGGGTGTCGTCGGCCTGCGCCCCGCTCTCGGTCTGCTCGCTCATCAGTGCCCTTCCCATCCGTCGGTCCACACCGCGTGCGACATCCAGTGCGCCGCCCGCTCGGCACGCTCCCGAACCGTCGCGAGGTCGTCGTCGCGTGCCCCGACGATATTCACATGCCCGATCTTGCGGTCCGGCCGCTCCCCCTTGCCGTACAGGTGCACCTTGGCGTCGGGCATCCGCGCCATCAGGTGATGGAGTCGCTCGTCCATCGACATCGTCGGCGCATCCGGTGCCCCGAGAATGTTGGCCATCACGGTCAACGGCGCGCTCGGGGCGGTGTCGCCGAGCGGATAGTCACACACCGCGCGCAGATGTTGCTCGAACTGCGAGGTGACCGCCCCGTCCATGGTCCAGTGGCCGCTGTTGTGCGGGCGCATCGCGAGTTCGTTGACCAGCAGCGTGCCCTCGGCGGTCTCGAACAACTCCATCGCCATCACCCCGACCACGCCGAGTTCGCGGGCCAGCCGCAGCGCCATCTCCTGCGCCGCCGCGGCGAGATCGGCGTCGAGATCGGGAGCGGGCGCGAGCACCACCGCGCACTGCCCCTTGCGCTGGATGGTCTCCACCACCGGCCACGCAGCACCCTGGCCGAACGGCGATCGGGCGATCATCGCCGACAACTCGCGGCGCATGGCCACCTTCTGCTCGGCGATCAGATCCACCCCGGCGTCGAACTGCTCGTCGAAGACCGCCAGCGCGGCGTCGCGGTCGTCGAGAATCCACACCCCGCGACCGTCGTATCCGCCACGGACCGCCTTGAGCACGATCGACCAGTCATGCCGGTCACCGAAGTCGATGAGGCGCCCGCGCGCCAACCCGAGATCGCCGGCCAGATCCGCGAAGTCGGGCACCGGCAGACCCAGTTCCGACAGCCGGACGCGCATCGCCTGCTTGTCCTGCGCGAAGTGCAGGGCCTTCGACGGCGGCAACACCGACACCCCGTCGGCCTCCAATGCCTGCAGGTGGGCCAGCGGCACGCCCTCGTGGTCGAAGGTCAATGCCACCGCACCCGCGGCGGCGCGGCGCAGATCATCGAGGTCGTCATGCGAACCCAACACCACATCGGCACTGACCTGCGCGGCCGGATCGTCGGGACCGGCGGCCAGGACACGCAGGCACTGACCGAGCGCGATCGCCGCCTGATGGGTCATCCGGGCCAGCTGACCACCTCCGATCATGGTCACCGTCGGCATACCGGCGAAGCGGCCGCCGACACGCGCGGAATCAGGAGCGGGAGGGGTCGTCGGCGCGCCGGGATCGTCGGCAGCGCCACCGTCGGATGAGCTCACGCGCTCCATCGTGGCACGCCCGCCATGTCCGATGCATGACCGACCGGGAGAAGTCACCGGCCGCCGCGAGTCCTACACTCGACTCTTGTGCCGTTCATCGATGACGTGGTGGCCCGCCTGCCCGAGCCGGTCCGGCACCAGCTCATGCGGCACCACGAACTCATCAAGTTCGCACTCG
Organism: Gordonia polyisoprenivorans; assembly: GCF_017654315.1. NCBI lineage: Bacteria > Bacillati > Actinomycetota > Actinomycetes > Mycobacteriales > Gordoniaceae > Gordonia > Gordonia polyisoprenivorans. Next base: position 2,761,477 of record NZ_CP072203.1, on the reverse strand, counting down.
TCGGTGGCACGACCTTCGTGTTCGACGCGGCCATCTTCTACACCCTGACGCTCACCGTCCTCGAGACCAAGCCCGTCATCGCCAAGATCATCTCGGGTGTGCTCGCCACCATCCTCAGCTACATCCTCAACCGTGAGTGGGCGTTCAAGAATCGCGGCGGGCGGGAGCGCGCGCACGAGGCCTTCCTGTTCTTCGTCATCAGCGGCATCGGCGTCGTCCTGCAGGCCGCGCCGCTGTGGGTGGCCAACAACCTCTTCGACATCCGGGCCAATCTGTCGACCACCGAACTCGTCGTGGTCGACTTCATCCTCGGCTTCCTCATCGGCAACGTGCTGCAGATGGCGTTCCGCTTCTGGGCGCTACGACGATTCGCCTTCCCCGAGGAGAACCTCCGCGGCGGCGACGCCGGCTCCACCGACCTGCATCCCAACGCCGACGAACTCAACGATGAGGAACTCGGTCATGCCTGAGGTGAGTGCCTGATCCGGATTCGTCGGTGGTCTCCGACCCCTGCGCCGCCGAGGGCACCACGATCGAGAACACCGGCGGACGCCGATGCGCGAGTTCGAGGCGTCCGCCGTCGGCCTCGACCAATGCCCGGGCCAGAGAGAGCCCGACGCCCGTTCCCGCCGGTCCGGTGCCACTGCCCGCGGAGAAGCCGCGTCGGAAGATCGATTGGGCGATGTCGTCGGCGACACCCTTGCCCTCGTCGGCGACGGTGATGCGCACCATGTCGCCGGCGAGCTCGCCGACGTCGATCCGGCACCGACCGGCGCCGTGCTGCAGGGCGTTGTCGACCAGGACGCTGACGGCCTCGCGCAGCCGCCCGGGCTGCGCGCTCAACGCACACACCGGCCCGCTGAAGGCAACGGTCACCTCCCGGCCCTGGGCGACGAAGGCGTTCTCGAAGTCGCCGACGAGCCGCGTCAACAACTCGGTGACATCGATCGACTGCATCGGCGCCGGGTCGTCACGCGACGCCGCGACCATCTCGTCGAGTTCGCCGGAGAGCCGCTCGACCTGATCGAGGGCGGCCTCGGCCTCCCCGACGACCGCCGGATCGTCGTGCAACGACAGTTCGTCGAGACGCAATTGGATCGCGGTAAGCCGGCTGCGCAGCTGATGTGACACGTCGCCGACGATCTCGCCCTCACGTTCGAGACGTAACGCGATCTCGGTGTTCGCGTCGCCGAGGGCGCGCGAGACCCGGTCGAGTTCGACGATCCCGTATGTTCGCCACTCCGAGCGGAAGTCGCCGCGCGCCATCGCGGTGGCCCGATGGGCGAGATCGATGACCGGGTCGGCGATGCGTCCCGCGGTGACCGCCGCGACGACGGTACCCGCGGCCAGCGACGAGGCCACTACGATCGTGACAATGCCGACCGCGGCGAGCTGATCGCCGCGGACGTCGTTGCGGGGGATCTCCAGGATCAGCGAGCCGGCATCACCGAGGCCGATGGAATCCGAGATCGTCGCGCCGTCGATCTCGGCGCCCACGGCACGGGTGGCCGAATGCCCGTCGGTGGCCACATAGGTCAGGATCAGACGGCCCTGATCGGGGATCAGCGATCGCAGCGGCGGCGAATCCAGTAGTGCCGGATCGAGCGTCGCATCGCGCCCGTCGTCGGTCCGGATGAGTTGGTCCGAGATCGACTTGAGCCGGCTGTCGAGGGTCTGGTGGGCACTGTCGGCAACCCACCACCACGCGATCACCGACAGCGGAATGCCCAGTGCGGCACCGACCGCCAACAACATGGCGATCATCGTGTACAGGATGCGACGGCGCATGGAAGGGCCGCCGGTTACGGATCGAAGCGGAAACCGACGCCCCGCACGGTGACGATGTGGCGCGGGCGGTCGTGCCGGTCGTCGCCGATCTTGCGACGCAACCAGGAGATGTGCATGTCGAGGGTCTTCGACGACCGCAGATCCGCCGAACCCCACACCTCCGTGAGGATCTCGTCGCGGCCGACGACCTGCCCGGCGCGTTCCATCAGGAACCGCAGCAGATCGAATTCGCGGTTCGCCAACACCAGGTCGGTGCCGTTGAGCGTCGCCCGACGCGCCCGGGCATCCAACCGGAGATCGCCACCCTCGAGGACGACGTCATCGGGAGTCTGGCTGCGGCGCAACAGCGCTCGCACACGCGCGAGCAACTCGGCGAGCCGGAAGGGTTTACCGACGTAGTCGTCGGCGCCGGCGTCGAGCCCCACCACGAAGTCCACCTCGTCGGTGCGGGCGGTCAGCATCAGCACCGCGAGTTCGGGCTGTTCGACCCGCACCCGCCGACACACCTCGAGCCCGTCGATCTCGGGCAGCCCGAGATCGAGGATGAGCAGTTCGAACCGGCCGTCGGCAACCCGCTCGAGGGCCTGCGTCCCGGTGCCCACGACCTCGCAGCCGTATCCCTCGCGGGCCAGCGCGCGAGCCAGCGGTTCGGCGATGGCCGCATCGTCCTCGGCCAACAACACGTCGGTCATCGGCGTCTCCCCCATCTGCCGTGTCCGGCGTCGGTGCCGTGGGTCGCGCCCACATCGGCGCCGCCCATCCGAGTGTCGTCATCGAAGCGCTCGTCGTCGGGATCCGGATCGTCGGTCACCTCGAGCACCTCGTGGTAGAGCAGCGCGTGCACCCGCTCGACCTGGGGGATGTCGTCGAACGCCAACGGCTCGTCGGAGGCCGATTCGATGAGCAACGTCCCGGTACGCAGCAACCGATCGATCGGCCCGTGCCGGAACTCGACGGTGTTGATGCGCCGGATCGGGATGTCGATCCCCGATCGCGTGAGGATGCCGTGCCGGAAGATCACCCGGCGGTCGGTCAGCACGAAATGGGTGGTCTTCCAGGAGATCAAGGGCCGCAGGAAGAACCAGATCGTCGCGGCCGCCCACAGCACCGCCACGGCGACGTAGGCGATCAGGGCCCCGGTCCCGGTTAACGACGACGCGTTCACCAGCCCGGCGAGCAGGCCGGCGATCGCGGTCGCGAGGATGAACAACAGGAACGGACCGAGCAGACACTTCCAGTGCGGATGTCGGTGCAGGACGATCCGCTCGCCGGGTGCGAGGTTCTCCCGCGGATATGCCATGGCAGCAAGCATAGGCCGAGCGGCTGTCAACTCCGCCCGCTCGCCGCGGTCGCACTCGGGCCCTGTCCGATCTCGGTAGAATGACGCAGACCACAGCGACGAGAGGTTCAGGAGCTTTCATGACCTATCGCGATCCCCGGGATCCCCGCACCGCGAAGTACGAGCCCGGATACGCGCCGGAGTCGCGTGCCTACAGCCAGCAGGATCCGACGTATTACCAGGACCCGGGCCATGCCGGGCAGGGCTATCAGCACACCGGATACCAGGACCCCGGCTACGCGCAGCAGCCCCCGGGCCGGGCCGCGCGCCCGCGCCGCACCATCGGACCCGACATCAACGTGGGGATGTTCGTCGGCGGCATCGTGATGACCGGCGTCGTCACCGGCCTGGCCGCCTGGCTGGTCGCCTGGATCATTCGGGCGATCGTCGAGCGGGTGAATGCCGCGGGCAAGTTCGGCGTGTGGAATCCGGTGGCGCAGGACGAGTTCTGGTTCGCCATCGTCGGCTTTCTCACCGCGCTGGCCGCCGGCGCGCTGTGGTACGTGCTGCAGGTCATCACACCGTCGCCGGACCAGTTCTTCCGGTGGGTGGTCGGTCTGCTGATCGCCGCCGCGGTGATCATCCCGCTCGTGCTCTCGGCGCAGTTCTCGGTCGGCCTGGGTACTGCGGTGATGCACCTGGTGATCGGGTTGCCGATCTTCTCGCTCGTACCGGCGATGGGCCACAAATCCCGCAGTACCCGCTGACGTGTGCGCCGAGTGTCCGGCGCACACGCTCAGTCCGTGACGGGACGAAGGTGCACCACGTCACCCGCCGCCGCGGTGAAGCGTTCTCCCCCGTCGCGTTCGATGACGATGCGCCCGTTGTCGTCGACGTCGACGGCCTGCCCGACGATCTCGGTGTCGCCGGGTAGCAGTAGCCGCACGCGGCGCCCCAAGGTGTCGCAGCGCTGCCGGTAGGTCTCGGCGATCGCATCGAGTCGGTCGGGCCACCCCTGCTCGTCCAGCGCGCGCAGATACTCGATGGCCAGACCGGCCAGGTCGTCGACGCCGAGTTCACGGCAGGTTTCGATCCGCAGGCTGGTCGCCGTCGGAACGGGCAGGTCATCGGAGGTCAGGTTGGTGTTGAGTCCGGTGCCCACGACGACGACCCCACCGTCGGAGGAGGTCACGTATTCGGCGAGGATGCCCGCGATCTTGCGATCGTCGATCAGTACGTCGTTGGGCCACTTGAGCACCGGCCGCTGCCCGCTGTGCCGCTCGATCGCGGTCGCGGTTGCGATCCCGGTCGCGAGCGACAGCCAGCCCAACTGTTCGGTGTGCGCACCCACCGGCACCACCGCCGAGATGGCGAGCTGAGCACCGGCGGGCGCCGACCAGGTCCGCGCCCGACGCCCGCGCCCTGCGGTCTGGTCGGTGGTGATGCGCACCGTGCCCACGAGATCGGACTCGCCGGCGCGCGCGGCGAGGTCGGCGTTGGTCGAACCGGTCGAGTCGACCACCTCGACCCGTCGCCAGATGGTGTCGGCGAGATCGGTGGTCCGGGCGTCGATGGCCGACTGCAGACCGTGCACGGGAGACGTCGCTGGAGTGTTCATGACCACTGAGCCTACGACTGAGACCCACATCACCGCAGGTAGCCGACCGATCGCTCGGAAACATGAGGAATCTCTCACATTGGGGCAGTTGACGGGGCGCGCCACGATCTGGCTAGCATCGACGTTCATGACCACTGCTTCGTCCGATTCCGGCGCCGCGCCAGACATTCACACGACGGCCGGAAAGCTCGCCGATCTGCGTCAGCGACTCTCCGAGACCCAGCATCCGGTCGGCGAGGCCGCGGTCGAGAAGATCCACTCGCGGGGCAAGCTCACCGCCCGCGAGCGCATCACCCATCTCCTCGACGACGGCTCGTTCGTCGAACTCGACGCACTCGCCCGCCACCGCAGCACCAACTTCGGGCTCGCCGAGCGCCGCCCGCTCGGCGACGGCGTGGTGACCGGCTACGGCACCATCGACGGCCGCGAGGTCTGCGTGTTCTCCCAGGACGTCACCGTCTTCGGCGGGAGCCTCGGCGAGGTCTACGGCGAGAAGATCGTCAAGGTCATGGATCTCGCGATCAAGACCGGCCGTCCGCTGATCGGTATCAACGAGGGCGCCGGCGCCCGCATCCAGGAGGGCGTGGTCTCGCTCGGTCTCTACGGCGAGATCTTCCACCGCAACGTGCGCGCCTCGGGCGTCATCCCGCAGATCTCACTGATCATGGGCGCGGCGGCCGGCGGCCACGTGTACTCCCCGGCGCTGACCGACTTCGTGGTGATGGTCGACCAGACCAGCCAGATGTTCGTCACCGGCCCCGACGTCATCAAGACCGTCACCGGCGAGGACGTCACCATGGAGGACCTCGGTGGCGCCAACACCCACATGACGAAATCCGGTGTGGCCCACTACGTCGCCTCCGACGAGGAGGACGCCCTCGACTACGTCAAGGAACTGCTGGGCTACCTGCCGAGCAACAACCGGGCCGACGCTCCCCGACTGCCGGTCGCCGCACCCGCCGCCGGATCCATCGAGGACACCCTCACCGACGAGGACCTCGAACTCGACACGCTGATCCCGGATTCGCCGAATCAGCCCTACGACATGCACGAGGTCATCCGCCGCATCCTCGACGACGACGAGTTCCTCGAGGTCCAGGCCGAGCGCGCGACGAACATCATCATCGGTTTCGGACGCGTCGACGGACGCAGCGTCGGCATCGTGGCCAATCAGCCGACCCAATTCGCCGGGTGCCTCGACATCAACGCCTCGGAGAAGGCCGCCCGCTTCGTGCGGACCTGCGACGCCTTCAACATCCCGATCGTCACCCTCGTCGACGTTCCGGGCTTCCTGCCCGGCACCGATCAGGAATACAACGGCATCATCCGCCGCGGCGCCAAACTGCTCTACGCCTACGGGGAGGCGACCGTCGGCAAGATCACGATCATCACCCGCAAGGCCTACGGCGGCGCGTACGACGTGATGGGGTCCAAGCACATGGGCGCCGACGTCAATCTCGCCTGGCCCACCGCACAGATCGCCGTGATGGGCGCCTCCGGCGCCGTCGGCTTCGTCTATCGCAGCCGCCTCAAGGAGGCCGAGGCCAACGGGGACGACGTCGACGCGTTGCGCCTCGAACTCCAGCAGGAGTACGAGGACACCTTGGTGAACCCGTATGTCGCGGCCGAGCGCGGCTACGTCGACGCCGTCATCCCGCCGAGCCATACCCGCGGTCAGATCGCCACCGCCCTGCGCCTGCTCGAGCGCAAGATGGTCACCCTGCCGCCCAAGAAGCACGGGAACATCCCGCTGTGAGCGCCTCGGAGCAGACCGGAGCAGAGAGTTCGGAAGCCCCGGCGAAGCCGTTCCTCACCGTCGTACGCGGCAATCCGACCGACGAGGACGTGGCCGCGTTGGTCGCCGTTCTCGCCGCCGCGTCCTCCGGTGGCGGCGGGGAGCAGACCCCCGCGATCCGCGACGACTGGGGCAGCGCGATCGATCGGCTCCGCCCGCAATGGGGTGGGCCGGGTAGCTTCACCAACTTGCGATACTGATCGGGTGAACCCCGCCGGCAGCACTCGTCGTCACGACGTCGTCCTCGGTTCGGCCTCCCCGGCCCGCCTGTCGGTCCTGACCCGCGCCGGTGTGCATCCGCGCGTGCTGGTCTCCGACGTCGACGAAGACGCCATCCTCGACGACCTGACCGGGGTTCCGCCGAGCGACGTCGTCGCCCGTCTCGCGATGGCCAAGTCCGACGCCGTCGTCGCCACCCTGGTCGCCGAACGCGACGGCTCGGAATCGGCTGCGGCACAGGATGCTTCGATGCCCGACACGGTCGTGTTGACCTGCGACTCGATGCTGCTGTTCCGGGGTGCGCTCACCGGGAAACCGCATACACCCGACGTCGCGATCGCCCAGTGGAAGCGGGTCCGCGGACAGTCGGCGGAGTTGCTCACCGGCCACCACCTCGCGGTGCTGCGCGGCCTCGACGTCGTCGCATCGGCGTCGGAAACCGCCTCGACCACCATCGATTTCGCCGATCTCGACGATGCCGAGATCGAGGCGTATGTGGCCACCGGCGAGCCGCTGGAGGTTGCCGGAGGCTTCACCCTCGACGGTCTCGGCGGCTGGTTCGTCGACGCCATCGACGGCGATCCATCCTCGGTGCTCGGAATCGGTCTGCCCACCGTGCGCCGACTGTTACGTCGAGTCGGGATCGGCGTCGCCGAACTCTGGTGAGCCGGGGGTCGATCGGTTCTTCCTCGACGCCCTCAGCCGAACTCCTCCGGCCAGTACTCGGCCAGACATCCGATCGGCTGGCCCTGACCGCCGCCGCTGACCGACCCACCGAAGAATCCTCGGGAGATCGCCGCGATCCGCTGGGCCGAGGTGCCGTGCCCCTGTCCCGGCTGCGGATCACCGATCTTCTGGATCAGGGTCACCGCCTGCACGATGTCGGTGGCCGACAGCTCATCTCGCCGTAGCACGGTGGCCGCCCAGTTCCCGGCGAGACAGTCGGCGATGAGTTCGGAGTTCTCCCCCCGCGGCCCCCGCGAGTCCGACAGGCGACCTGCGCGAAGGATCCGATCGACGACCGCATGCCCGTACTCGTGCGCGACCACCGTCGCCGCGGTGAACTCACCCTGGAATCCGCCGATCGAATCCAATGGGCCCTCCACGAGGAACGTGCCGGTCCAGATCCCGACGAACGCCTCGACGGGCAGGATCACCGATCCCTCGACCCGAGTTCCGGCTCCATCGCGGGCCTTGTCCACACCACAGAAGAACGCGTTGGGCGTATCGGAAGCGACGACGATCGCACCGTCGGCGTCCTCGCAGCCGGACCGGTAGGTGTCACCGGCCTCGACCAGCACACGCCCCGGGGCGGGGTCACCCCACCCGAGTTCGCGGAACCACGGTGTCCAGGTGCTGTCGAGATCGTCGAGCACCGAGGTCAGGTAGCCGGAGACCTTCTGCTGCGCGTTGTCGCGGGTGATCGCACCGGTCATCAGGGCGGCCGAGGGTACCGGCAGGCCCGGGCATCGACTCCGCGTGCAGAGCCCGGGGACGGCTCCGTTCGCCTGCGGGGTACTCGCCGGCGACGAGGCCGTGCGACTACCCGTGGTCGAGGTCGTCGCGGTGGAGGTCGTCGCGCTCGTCGAATCCCCGCCACCCCCGTTCCCCGAGCAACCCGCCAGGGCAGCGATCGACACGGCGACGAGCAACACGGTCAGGACGGCGCGCAACCGGCGCCGTGACACCCCAGGGCGGATCATGGCGACGAACGTAGCAATTCCGGCGTGGCATGCCACGTTCTTGTCACCAGTCGAATGACACCCGGCTTGTGCGCACGCGTGTGGTCGCCACTGGGTAGGCTCTCCACGGGGACCGCGCAGGCCTCCGGGGTGTGTCGTGGACACATCCTGATCAGTCACCACCCTGGGAGGGGATCTCCAGTTGAGCGTCGAGACCGACCCGAATCCCAAGTTCGCCGGCTACGCCCACCCCGAACGGCTCGTCAGCACGCAGTGGCTGTCGGCCCACCTGGGCACCAAGGGACTCAAGATCATCGAGAGCGACGAGGACGTGCTGCTCTACGACATCGGCCACATCCCCACCGCGCAGAAGGTCGACTGGCACCTGCATCTCAACGACCCGGTGACCCGCGACTACATCAACGGCGAGCAATTCGCAGAGTTGATGCGCAGCAAGGGAATCGAACGCGACGACACCATCGTCATCTACGGCGACAAGAGCAACTGGTGGGCCGCCTACGCGCTGTGGGTGTTCACCCTGTTCGGCCATGAGGACGTGCGGTTGCTCGATGGCGGCCGCGACGCGTGGATGTCGGAGGACCGCGACACCTCTTTCGATGTCCCGGAGTACCCGCGGTCGGACTATCCGGTGGTCGATCGTGACGACACCCGCATCCGCGCCTTCGCCGACCAGGTGCGCGCGGCCTTGGGCACCGAGCCCCTCATCGACGTGCGGTCGCCGCAGGAGTACACCGGCGAGCGCACCCACATGCCCGACTATCCCGAAGAAGGGGCCTTGCGCGGCGGGCACATCCCCACCGCGCGTTCCATCCCGTGGGCCAAGGCCGCCGCTTCCGACGGACGGTTCCGCAGCCGCGCCGAGCTCGACGAGATCTACGGCGGGCTCGACCCGCACACCCCGACGATCGCCTACTGCCGCATCGGCGAGCGCTCGAGCCACACCTGGTTCGTGCTGACCCATCTGCTCGGTTTCGATCACGTCCGCAATTACGACGGCTCGTGGACCGAGTGGGGCAACGCGGTGCGCGTCCCGATTTCGGTCGGCGAGGAACCCGGCGACCCGCCGGCCGGCGCATGACGACTTCCGGCGAGCGGCCAGAACTGTCATGAGCCTGCCCGCAGCCCTCGCCGAGATCGTCGATGACTTTGCCGCCCTGGATGATTCGGACAAGGTCACGCTGCTGTTGGAGTTTGCGGGAGAACTTCCGGAGCTTCCCACCGAACTGACGACGGAGGCGATGGAACCGGTACCGGAGTGCCAGTCCCCGGTCTTCCTGTCGGTCGATGCCCACGACCCGGACGCCGTCCGCCTGTATTTCAGCGCGCCCCGCGAGGCGCCTACGACCCGCGGTTTCGCCTCGATCCTCCATCAGGGCCTCGACGGCGAGTCGGCGCAGACGATCCTCGACGTCCCGGCCGACTTCTACTACGACCTCGGTCTCGGTAAAGCGGTGAGTCCGTTGCGATTACGCGGCATGGCCGGAATGCTCGGTCGGATCAAGGCCCAGGTCGGCCGCCAGACCGGAACCGGGCCGCACGCCCCTGCCGGGCCGACGGGATGAAGTTCATCCAGATCCTCGAGGAGCCGATCGAACCAGGTGGCCTCGTGGAGTGGACCCCCTATGTGCCCGGCGGCCTGGGTAAGTGGAGTCGCGATCCGCGGCTGACCTCACACAATCACGAACAACACCTGCGGGGGGCCTTCGAGTATCGCGTCCGCACCCGCCGGGAGGGTGGGCGTGAGTCGTGGCTGGGTCTGCAGATCCACTTCGACGAGCCGCTGTCGATTCCGGCGCTACGAACGGCGTTGCGGCGCTGGATCGATCGTCACGAGGTGCTGCGCAGCCACGTGGTCATCAAGCATGACGGACTGGCCCGTCTGTCGACGCCGGCGGGCACCGTCGAACTCAAGATGGGCCGGATCGGCTGGTACAACGAGTCGGGGCCGCTCGTCGAACAGATCGCGGGCTCGTTCGACCGTGCGACCGCGCCGCTGCACTGGCCGGCGTACATGTTCGCCACCGTCGGACGGGAGTCGTCGTTCACGCTGCTGTTCGCCGCCGACCATTCGCTCGTCGACGGCTATTCGCTGATCATGGCGCAACACGAGTTGACGGCGTTCTACCGCTCGGCGCGCGACCACACCGAGCTCACGCTGCCCGAGGTCGGCAGCTACGTCGATTTCAGTGCCGCCGAGCGGCGACAAGCCGATCAGACCGGGGCCGACCATCCGGCGGTGGCCACCTGGCACGGCTTTCTCCAGGCCGGGCCGGGCGACATGCCGCGCGCGCTGCGCATGGCCCCCGCGCCCACCCCGGAGCCCGACGACTCGGACAACGAGTCCCCGCTGCTCCCCCAGGAGTCGGTGTCGGGCGTGATCGCCGACGACACCACCGCCAACAAGTTCACGGCGGTGTGTTCGGAGGCGGGCGGCTCGCTGACCGCGGGGGTGCTGGCGGCCTTCGCGATGGTTCATCAGAGCCTGACCGGTGACCCCGAGTTCCGGTGCGTCCTGCCGCGCCACACCCGCGACGAGGCCCGATGGCTGACGTCGCTGGGCTGGTATGTCGCGGTCGCACCCTTCTGGCTCGACATGACGGGCTCGCCGACCTTCGATCAGACCGTCGCCCGCGCGACCACCGAGCTCAAACGCTCCCGGCAGGGGGCGTCGCTGCCGTTTCTGCGCGTCGCCGAGCTGATCGGCTACCGCGGCGAACCGCGCTTCGTGATCTCCTTCATCGACACCCGGTACGCACCGGGCGCCGCCGTGGCCGACGCGGGCCGGGCCACCGTGCTCCGCAGCCACTCGTACTCCGCGGAGGAAGTCCTGATCTGGATCAATCGGACTCCGTCGGGATTGCGGTATTCGGCCCGGTTCCCGGCCGATCCGGCCGTCGGGGAGGCCGCCGGGCCCGACGACACGCGATTCGACGGCGCCCATCCCGACCGGGACCCCCTCGACCGCAGCGGGCCGGTGCCCGAGTTGCTTCGCGGTTTCGCCCGTATCGTGCATGCTCTGGCCGACGAGAGCACATTCAACGCGCGGATGTGACAACCACCTCCACCGAACGATTGCTCGGTGCGTTAGTGTGAAGCCCGGAGCACGCCCCCTAACCTCCAGGGGGTGCGCGATGTCGCTCGCGGAACCACCCCCCGCGGGTGGCAGTTCAATCCCCACGGCGCCGCACACGGTCGCCGACGAACACCGTGTGTGCCGCACCCCGGGGGCGCGGTGCACCTCGATGTATGGCCCAGGAGAACAACAGTGCCCACAATCAGCAAGGTCCTCATCGCCAATCGTGGCGAGATCGCGGTACGTGTCATTCGCGCAGCCCGTGACGCCGGCATCCCCAGTGTCGCCGTCTACGCCGAGCCCGACGCCGACGCGTTGTTCGTGAAGCTCGCCGATGAGGCCTTCGCCCTCGGTGGTCAGACCTCCGCCGAGTCCTATCTGGTGTTCGACAAGATCCTCGACGCGGCCGCCAAGTCCGGCGCCAACGCCGTGCATCCCGGCTACGGCTTCCTCTCGGAGAACGCCGACTTCGCCCAGGCCGTCCTCGACGCCGGGCTGATCTGGATCGGCCCGTCGCCGCAGTCCATCCGCGATCTCGGTGACAAGGTCACCGCCCGCCACATCGCCCTGAAGGCCAACGCGCCGATGGCACCGGGCACCAAGGACCCGGTCAAGGACGCCGACGAGGTCGTCGCGTTCGCCAAGGAGCACGGTGTGCCGGTCGCGATCAAGGCCGCCTTCGGTGGTGGTGGTCGCGGCATGAAGGTCGCCTACACCATCGAGGAGATCCCGCACCTGTTCGAGTCGGCGACCCGCGAGGCCGTCGCCGCGTTCGGCCGCGGCGAGTGCTTCGTCGAGCGCTATCTCGACAAGGCCCGCCATGTCGAGGCCCAGGTCATCGCCGACACCCACGGCAACGTGGTGGTCGCCGGTACGCGCGACTGCTCGCTGCAGCGCCGCTTCCAGAAGCTGGTCGAGGAGGCCCCCGCGCCGTTCCTGACCGATGAGCAGCGCACCAAGATCCACGAGTCGGCCAAGGCGATCTGCCGCGAGGCCGGCTATTACGGCGCGGGCACGGTGGAGTTCCTTGTCGGCGCCGACGGCCTCGTCTCCTTCCTCGAGGTCAACACGCGACTGCAGGTCGAGCACCCGGTGACCGAGGAGACCGCGGGCATCGACCTCGTCCGTCAGCAGTTCCGTATCGCCAACGGCGAGAAGCTGGAGTTCTCCGAGGATCCGACCCCGCGTGGTCACGCCTTCGAGTTCCGGATCAACGGCGAGGACCCGGGCCGCAACTTCCTGCCCGCACCCGGACCGATCACCAGGTACCGCGAGCCCTCGGGCCCGGGCGTCCGCGTCGATTCCGGCGTCGTCGAGGGTGATGTGATCGGCGGCCAGTTCGACTCGATGCTGGCCAAGCTGATCGTCGTCGGCGAGAACCGCGAGCAGGCGCTCGAGCGTGCTCGGCGTGCGCTCGCCGAGTACGAGGTCGAGGGTCTGGCCACGGTGCTGCCGTTCCACCGGCACATCGTGAGCAATCCGGCGTTCCTCGGGCACACCGACGACAACGGTGTGGAGACCTTCGACGTCTACACCAAGTGGATCGAAACCGATTGGGAGAACCCGATCGAGCCGTACACCGGTGGCGAGCCGATCGAGGACGACGAGGCCGCTCCGCGCCAGAAGGTGGTCGTCGAGGTCGGCGGACGCCGCGTCGAGGTCGCGTTGCCCGGCGATCTGGCACTCGGCGGCGGTGGCGGTTCGGCCAACGGGGTCATCCGCCGCAAGCCCAAGGCCCGCTCGCGCAAGAAGGGTGGGGGCGCCGCCGTCTCCGGTGACGCCGTGGCCGCACCCATGCAGGGCACCGTGGTCAAGGTCGCCGTCGAAGAGGGCCAGACGGTCGCCGCGGGCGAACTCGTCGTCGTGCTCGAGGCGATGAAGATGGAGAACCCGGTCACCGCCCACAAGGACGGCGTGGTGACGGGTTTGAGCATCGAGCCGGGTGCCGCCGTCACCCAGGGCACCGTGCTGCTCGAACTGAAGTAGTCACCTCCACCGAATGGAACCCGTCGAGATCAACGCCGGGACGTGGTATCTGCGTGGGCTTCGTGCCGACGAGCGGATCACCGACGTCCCGGCGTTGTCCGATCTGGGGATCGCCGATCCCGCGGCCTATGTCGCCGCCACCGATGCCGCGTGGCGCGATGACACCGGCTACGTGTGGGCGGTGTGCGAACCGACCACCGGTGAACTGCTCGCCGTCATCGGCGTCCTCCCGACGGCGGGGACGGCCTCGATCGTCGGCCGCTGCCGCACCGGTCACCATGCGGCGTTGGCTGCCGCGGTCGGGCCGGTTGCCCGATTCGCGCGCGGCGCACTAGATCTCACCGTCGGTGAACTCTCCCCTGACGGGGTGATCACCGACGCCATCCCGGCCCTCTGAGGCCGCTACGGTTCGTCCCGGTCGACGCCGGAGGCCAGATCACCGCATTCGACCGACTCGACGATCTCGGGGTGCGCCCGAAGATAACGTGCCGCACCCACATCCCCGTCGAGCGAGGCGAGGACGCCGTCGAGGTGATCGGCACCGAGTAGGACCGGATGGCCGGGCCGTCCGTGGTAGACCGCGCGCACGATCTTCTCCGGTACGCCCGCAGCGATTTCCACGATCCGGGAAACCACCGCCGCGGTGACATCGGGCATGTCAACAACATGTAAAACCACGCCGCCCGGATCCTCCCGAACCACCGGCGCGCACAGCACCGCGCGCACGCTCGCCGACAGACCGATAACCCAGTCCTCGACGACGATCGCCGTCGCCCGGCCCGGCGGCGTGACGATCGCCGCGCCCATGGCGACGACCACCTCACCGCAGCCTCCCGCACTCAGCGCGCGCACCGCATTGTCAAGCCAAAGACCTTGTTCGGCAAGTATTTTCGGCATTCCGTATCGCCGGCCGGCCCCGGCGGCGAGCACCGCTCCCACCACCACCGCATCCACCTCCGCCGCTCGGCCCCGCACACCCTCCCACCACTGTCCTCGGCCGGGCGAACCGATGAGGTCTCGATGTCGGCGATGCCCGATTTACTCCGGCGCAATATACGATCGCGCGGTCGCCGAATCGGTTGTGGGGGTCCACTATTTACCTGCCGGTGGGCCGGACGTGCGCTACGCCGTCGGCTCACCGGCAGCCATGATCTCACCGTCACGAGGAGTATGTCGATGGCCACGGATTCGGCTCCGGCCGCCGCCCCCCAGGGACGCCGCAAGCGCGTCCATCCGGTCGATCAGGTACCACCGTTCGGCAAACTCGTCACCCTCGGGTTCCAGCACGTGGTCGCCTTCTACGCCGGCGCCGTCCTCGTCCCACTGCTGATCGCGAACGCCATCGGGCTCGACGATCAGGCGCTCACCATGCTCATCACCGCCGACCTGTTCACCTGCGGCATCGCCTCGCTGCTGCAGGCGGTCGGCATCTGGAAGATCGGTGTTCGGCTCCCGCTGCTGCAGGGCATCACCTTCGCGACGCTCGCCCCGGTCATCAAGATCGCCAACGATCACGGTGGTGGTCGGGTCGGCCTGCTGACGGTGTACGGCGCGGTGATCTCGGCCGGCGTGTTCACCTTCCTGATCGCACCGTTCTTCGCCAAGCTGATCCGCTTCTTCCCGCCGGTGGTCACCGGCACCGTCATCACGATCATCGGCATCAGCCTGATCCCGGTCGGTGCGGGCGATGCGGTGACCGACCCCAACAGCGCGACCGGCGCACACGATGCGGGCAACGGCCGGTGGGTCGTCTACTGCATCTGCACCATCGTCCTGATCGTGCTGATGCAGCGATTCTTCCGTGGCTTCTGGGCGACCATCTCGATCCTGCTCGGCCTCGGCGTGATGACCTTCGTCGCATGGTGTTTCGGCGACGCCCACTTCGACCGGGTCGCCGAGGCGAGCTGGGTCGGCTTCACCCCGCCGTTCGCCTTCGGATGGCCCCGATTCGATCTCATCGCGATCGTGTCGCTGATCGTGGTACTCATGGTCACCGCGGTGGAGTCGACGGGGTCGGTCTTCGCGACCGGGGAGATCGTTGGCAAACGGATCCGCAAGGAGGACATCGCCGCCACCGTCCGGGCCGACGGCATCGCCACCATCATCGGCGGCAGCTTCAACTCCTTCCCGTACACGGCGTTCTCCGAGAACGTCGGCCTGGTTCGGATGACCGGGGTCAAGAGCCGGTTCGTCGTGGCCTGCGCCGGCGGCATCATGATCATCCTGGGCGTCCTGCCCAAGACCGCGAACATCGTCGGGTCCATCCCCTCCCCGGTTCTCGGCGGCGCCGCACTCATCATGTTCGCGACGGTCGCGATCGTCGGCATCCAGACGCTGACGACCGTCGACTTCACCGACCACCGCAACCTGTCGATCGCCGCGACCTCCATCGCCGTGGCCCTCTACGTCCAGTTCTCACAGTCGTCGGCCCCGACAACCATCTTGGACAAGGGGGCGGAGGTCAAGGTCCCGGAATTGCCCGGCGTCGACATCGCCGTTCCGGGCATCCTGCAGATCCCCTTCTCCACCGGCATCACCATGGGTGCGATCACCGCGATCCTGATGAACATCCTGTTCTTCCACATCGGCAGCAAGGGACCGGCCGTCGCCGGGGGCGGCTCAATCACGCTCGACGAGGTGAACACGATGAGCAGGGAGAAGTTCCGCGAGACCTTCGGCGAGGTCGTTCAGGGCGTCGACTGGGTTCTCGACAGGGCTTGGGAGCAGCGGCCTTTCGACGATGTCCACGATCTGCGCAGCGCCTTCCAGGAGGCGATGCTCACCGGCAGCGACACCCAACAGCTCGACCTCATCCAGGCCTTCCCCGACCTCGGCGCCGAGGACGAGGAAACCGGCGAGCTGATCGCGGTCGACCACAAGGGTCTGTCGCACCTCGAGGAGACCGAGCACGAGAACGTCGTGAATCTCGCTGCCGCCTATCGGGAGCACTTCGGGTTCCCGTTGGTGATCTGCGCCCGCGAGACCGAGCGTTACGACCGCGTGCTGCGCAACGGCTGGTCCCGCATGGACAACTCGGAGACCTCCGAGAAGTCGTTCGCGCTCATCGAGATCGCCAAGATCGTCAACTATCGCTTCGACGATCTGGTTGCCGATGCCAACCCGCTGACGTCGGTGCGATTCGGCCGTCAGCCCGAACTCTCCTAGGCTGATCGGCGTGCGACGAGTCGACTGGCGCGGGTTGCCCAGTTTCAACGAGCTGACCGAACGGCAGGCCATCGGCACGCTCTACGAGTGTTGTAGTTCGTCGATCTGGGCGCTGCGTGTGGCCAAGGCCCGACCCTTCTCCGACGACGAGGCATTGCTCTCCTATGCCGATCTCATCCTGGCCGAGCTCACCGATGCCGACCTCGACGAGGCCCTGGCCGGTCACCCCCGGATCGGCGACCGCCCGGACAACGCGTCCTCCACGCGTGAGCAGTCCGGGGTGACCGGCGCCGATCCGGCGGTGTTGGTCGAACTCAAGGAGCTCAACAAGGCCTACGACGAGAAGTTCGGGCACGTGTACCTTGTCTTCGCCAATGGGCGGCCGGCGGCGGAGTTGCTGGCCATCCTCAAGGAGCGGATGCGCAACGACCCGGCGACCGAGCGGAGGGTGCTGCGGATGGAGTTGGCCAAGATCAACCGAAGTCGACTGCAGCGCATGCTCACCCCGGCGATCGAGTATGTTGACGACTGAGAATCGCAGGCGATCCACGAGGAGCGAACCACCGAGATGACCGGTCTGTCCACCCATGTCCTCGACGCGGTCTCCGGTGCACCCGCGGTGGGCGTCGTGGTCTCCCTGCAGGATGCCGCGGGCGGCGAAGTCGCCTCCGGCGTCACCGATTCCGACGGTCGCATCGCGCAGGTGAACAGCGACCCGCTCGTGCCCGGCATCTACCATCTGGTGTTCGACACCGGAGAGTGGTTCGCCGACAACGACATCCGGGGATTCTATCCGGAGGTCGACATCTGCTTCACCGTCGACGATCCCGAACGGCATCACCACGTCCCGCTGCTGCTGAGCCCGTACTCGTACTCCACCTATCGCGGTAGCTGACCGGGCGCGCACACCGGTATTCGGGGATATCCTCTATGCTCGGCGGTGCAGTTGGTTCGCCGCCCCGTCTGTCGTGGCCTCCGATGTCGTGGGGCCCCGCGTCCGGGTCCGGCGTCGTAAGAGGGAATCCGGTGCGAATCCGGAACTGTCCCGCAGCGGTATGTCGGAACGACCGCCGTCATCGAGCACTGGACGCATGCGTCCGGGAAGCGACGGCCACTAGGACCGCGACCTGATGGTCGCCCGCCGACGAGTCCGAAGACCTGCCTGCTGTACCGGCCGCGCCGCGGCCGGTGGCTCGTCGCCTCGTGGAATGGGCGCAGGTCGAAGCGAGTGCCAGGTGATGCGCGGATGCCGTGCACGTTCTCTCCGGCGTCCCTTCGGCACGCCCTGCAACGGCGGCGGACCGTCGGAAACCATTGCAGGAGTGCACCACCCATGTCCCAACGGACGACCCCGTTTTCCGCCACCGTGCTCGGCACACCACGCATCGGGCCACACCGTGAGCTCAAGCGCGCGATCGAGAGCTACTGGGCCGGGCGCATCGACGCCGCCGGCCTCGAGACCGTGGCCGCCGGGCTGCGGCGCGACACCATCGCGGCGCTCACGGCGGCCGGCCTCGACTCGATTCCGGTCAACACCTTCTCCTACTACGATCAGATGCTCGACACCGCCGTGCTGCTCGGCGCCCTGCCCGAGCGGGTCGCACACATCACCGATCCCCTCGACCGCTACTTCGCAGCGGCCCGCGGCACCGCCGACGTCACACCGCTGGAGATGACCAAGTGGTTCGACACCAACTACCACTACCTCGTGCCCGAGATCGGTGACGCCACCGCCTTCTCCCTGCACCCGGAGAAGGTTCTCGCCGAGGTGGCCGAGGCGCAGGCCGCCGGCGTGACCGCACGCCCGGTCGTCATCGGGCCGATCACCTTCCTCGCGTTGTCGAAATCCGCCCACGACACCGCAGACGAGGGCTCTCCGCTTGATCGCGTCAACGAGCTGCTGCCGCTGTATCTCGACCTGCTGGCCCGTCTCGCCGCGGCCGGGGTCGAGTGGGTACAGATCGACGAACCGATCCTGGTCACCGATGCCGCAGACCGCCTCCCCGCGCTGGCCGGATCGGTGTACTCGACCCTCGCGCAAGCGAACTCACGACCGGCACTCTGCGTCGCCACGTACTTCGGCGACGCCCGCGACAGTGTGCGCGCCCTCGCGCGCACCGGTATCGAGGCGGTGGCCGTCGATCTGATCGAGGGCTCGGTCGAAACGGTGGTCGGCGTTCCCGAACTGGCCGACATGCTCGTGGTGGCCGGCGTGGTCAACGGGCGCAACATCTGGCGAACCGATCTCGAGAAAGCGCTTGCCACCCTGGGCACCCTGCTCGGGTCGGCGGGGTCGTTGGCGGTGTCCACCTCGTGCTCGACGCTGCACGTGCCGTATTCCGTCGAACCCGAAACCGAACTCGACGACAACCTGCGCGGTTGGCTGGCCTTTGCGGCCGAGAAGTACCGCGAGGTCGCGATCCTGTCGGAGGCGCTGCGCCACGGTCGGCCGTCTCAGGCCGACGCGTTCGATGCCGCTGCCGCGGCACTGGCCACCCGCGAATCCGATCCGCGCGTGCACGATCCGGCGGTGCGTGAGCGTCTGGCCGCCCTCACCGACGCCGCACGCACGCGCGGCGATGCCTCGGCCCGCGCGGCTGCGCAGACCGAGCGGCTGAATCTCCCGCCGTTGCCCACCACGACCATCGGCTCCTACCCACAGACCTCGGCGATCCGACTGGCGCGCGCCGCGCTGCGCTCCGGTGGGATCGACGACGCCGAGTACGTCCGTCGGATGCGGGCGGAGATCGCCGATGTGGTTGCGCTGCAGGAGGAGATCGGGCTCGATGTGCTCGTCCACGGCGAACCCGAACGCAACGACATGGTGCAGTATTTCGCCGAGCAGCTCGACGGCTTCTTCGCCACCGCCCACGCCTGGGTGCAGTCCTACGGGACTCGGTGCGTGCGTCCGCCGATCCTGTTCGGCGACGTGTCCCGCCCGGCGCCGATGACCGTCGACTGGATCGCCTACGCCCAGTCGCTGACCGGCAAGCCGGTCAAGGGCATGCTCACCGGACCCGTCACGATTCTCGCGTGGTCGTTCGTGCGTGACGATCAGCCCCTGTCGGACTCGGCCGACCAGATCGCCCTCGCGATCCGGGACGAGACGATCGATCTCGAGCGGATCGGCATCGGCATCATCCAGGTCGACGAGCCGGCCCTCCGTGAGCTGCTCCCGCTGCGCGACGCCGACAAACCCGCGTACCTGGACTGGGCGGTGCGGGCATTCCGCCTGGCCACCTCGGGTGTCGACGACGCCACGCAGGTCCACACCCATCTGTGCTACTCGGAGTTCGGCGAGGTCATCGGTGCGATCGCCGAACTCGACGCCGATGTCACCTCGATCGAGGCGGCACGGTCGAGCATGGAGGTCCTCGCCGACCTCAATGCCATCGGATTCGCCAACGGCGTCGGGCCGGGTGTATATGACATCCACTCACCGCGTGTCCCCGACGTCACCGAGATCGAATCGTCGTTGCGCGCGGCGCTCGATGCCGTCGGGCCGCAGCGCCTGTGGGTGAATCCGGACTGTGGCCTGAAGACTCGCGGCACCACCGAGGTGACCGCGGCGCTGACGAATCTGGTCTCGGCGGCCAAAACCACTCGCGCACTGGCCAACTGAGCACGACAATCAGCTGAGCCGATTGCGGAGCGGGAGAGCTCGGGTGCGCGCCCCGGGTGCGCTCCGCAGTCGGTCGGCAGATGCCGTACCGACCAGTGTGAGGTCGCTTGTCGGCCGCGAGCAATCCCGCGGCGGCGAGTGCGATCGATCCCGTGCAGACACTGGTCACGTACTGCGCGGAACGCCCGAGGTTAGGAGAGCTCTCTGCGAAGAATGGCGGCGCCCTGGGCGAGCGCGACCATCTTCTGCCGTGCGACACCACGAGCAAGCGGCGCCATGCCGCAGTTCCCGCTGGCGTAGAGCTTGTCCTTGTCGACGAAGGGGAGTGCTTTGCGCAGTGTCGCTGCGACTTCCTCCGGCGTCTCGATGGTGTCGCTGGCCACGTCGATCGCTCCCAGCATGACCGTCTTGCCACGGAGTAGTTCGATTACCTCGACAGGAACCCGCGAGTTGTGACTCTCCAGGGACACGATGTCGATCGATGATTGTTGCAACAGTGGAAACGACTCTTCGTACTGGCGCCATTCGGGCCCCAGCGTTGCCTTCCAGTCGGTGTTGGCCTTGATGCCGTAGCCGTAACAGATGTGGACGGCGGTTTGGCAGCTCAGTCCTTCGGTGGCCCGCTCGAGTGCCGCGATGCCCCAGTCCAGTTCGTCGAAGAACACGTTGAATGCGGGCTCGTCGATCTGGATGATGTCGACGCCGGCCGCCTGCAGATCCGTTGCTTCTTGGTTCAGGATGGTCGCGAACTCCCACGCGAGCTGCTCGCGGCTCCGGTAGTGGTCGTCGTAGAGGGTGTCGATCATTGTCATCGGGCCGGGGAGGGCCCATTTGATCGGCTGATCGGTTTCGGCGCGAAGACGCTTCGCATCCTCTGCGAAGACCGACTCTTCGCGACTCACCGCGCCGACAACCGTCGGGACGCTCGCGTCATAGCGGTCACGAATGCGCACGGTCTCGCGGCGGTCGAAATCGACGCCACCGAGGTGCTCGATGAACGTGGTCACGAAGTGCTGACGTGTCTGTTCACCATCGCTGATGATGTCGAGCCCGGCCCGACTCTGATCGTGTGCCGCGAGCGTCTGGGCGTCGAGCTTCCCCTGCCGCAGTTCGTCGCCGTGTAACTTCCACGGGGACCAGAGCTTCTCCGGCTCGGAGAGCCACGCGGGCTTGGGCAGGCTGCCGACGATCGTGGCGGGCAGAAGTGTATTCATCTCGGATACCTCAGTTCTCGCGCCGATCAGGCCGATTGCTTTGTCGCCCAACGAGCAAGGACATCGCCGTACGGTTTCATGAGCCTCACCTCGGTGAATTTTCCCTGGGTGGCCGCGAGCTGGGTGCGTTCGACCCGGTCGTAAGTCACCTGCGGGAGTGAGTAGTTGCCGTAGTCGAGACTCGGCCGGTACACCTGCGCCGCCGCGGTGTTCGCGCTGTAGATCTCGGGACGGTAGATCTTCTGGAACGTCTCCATCGTCGCGACCGTTCCCGCGAGCGCGATGAACGAGTAGTCGTTGAGCAGGTCACCGCGGTGGTAGAAGGCCAGCGGCGCAACGGAACCCGGAGGCATGAAGTAGCGGACCGTGAGCCCCATCTTGCCAAAGTAGTCATCGGTGAGCGACAGCGCGTCCGACACATACTCCACCCCTAGAATGGGGTGATGGTTCGTGAGGCGGGTGTAGGTCCGCGACGTCGAGACGCTGATGCAGATGACCGGCGGCTGGGAGAACCGTTGGCGGTACTCGTCCGATTCGAGGAAGCGCTGAAAGACCTGCCCGTGCAGATCGCCGAAGTCGCTGGGGATACCTGTCGCCTGGTGCCCGGGGAGCCGAACGCTGAAGTCGTAGTCGCGAATGTAGGAGGAGAAGTTGTTTCCGACGATGCCCTTGGTACGGGTTCCCGTGGCGGTCTCGACGATGTCCACGTCGAGCACCTCGATCACCGGAAATGCGGCGTCGTCCCCTACCGAGGCGAGATGTAGGTCCACCGAGACGATGTCGAGTTCGAGTTCGTAGCGGTCACCGCGCGGATTGTCCCAGTGGAGCAGTTCATTGACCCTGGTGTTCATCATCGTCACGGCATTGCGAAGATTCTGCTCACGGTCGTCGCCGCGTGCGAGATTCGCGAAGTTCGTCGTTCCACGTGAGCTGCTCGACGGGGTGTAGCCCTCGTCGAAGCGCGTCGTGCCGATGCTGAAGACACATTCGTTTGTCATGTTGATCAGATGCCCCATCCACTTGCGCGGCGTTCGACGACGACAGGCGTCACCGCACGATTCACTGTCTGAGTTTCGCGGCACTTCGATCTGACTTCCCATGATCGAGGCCTATCGGCGCGACCGATGGCACATGGGAGCCAGTGGCCCGAAGTGGCGTTGACAGCAGTGTATGAAGGCGCCTCTCCATAGCCTAATTACACGTAGCGATACCTGGCGATAGGAATCAGCTATGTCAGCAGATCGACTCCGAAGCTCGAGACCACATCGCGCATCTCCGCCACGAATCGCTCGGCTTGGGCGGTCAACGAGACCGACGCATGTCCGATCCAGCCGATCTCGATGCGCTCGTCCACCTCGAGCGGCACAGCGACTATCGACGGGTCCAGATCGTCGGAGATGATGCCGGTCGAGATGGTGTACCCGCCGAGACCGATCATCAGGTTGAAGATGGTTGCTCGGTCGCTCACGCGGATGTCTTGCTTGGATGAACGCGTGGAGAGGATCTCTTCGGCGAGATAGAACGAGTTGTTCCCACCCTGGTCGAACGTGAGCCGCGGGAGGTCGTCGAGATCCTTCAGCGTGACACTTGCCTTGCCTGCGAGGTGGTTCGTGCGGGCGATGAAAATGTGCGGTGTCGTGAAGAACAGCGGCGTAAAGGTCAGCCCCGCTTCGCGGAGCAGCTTGTTGATCACGTTTGCGTTGAAACCGTTGCGATAGAGCACGCCGACTTCACTCCGCAGAGTGCGGACATCTTCGATGATGTCCCAAGTCCGGGTCTCGCGAAGGCTGAACGCGTATTCGGCGGCCTCAGAGGCTTTCACCATGCGAGCAAAGGCATCGACGACGAAGGAGTAGTGCTGAGTGGAAACGGCGAGGAGTCGGCGCGAGGGGCCGCGCCCGAGGTACCGCTGTTCCAGTAGTTCCGCTTGCTCGACGACCTGGCGCGCGTAGCTGAGGAACTCCGCCCCGTCGTCGGTGAGGGTGACTCCCCGGTTCGAGCGGACGAACAGTGAACGTTCGAGCCGGCTTTCGAGGTCCTTGAGCGCGGCGGACATGGTCGGTTGAGCCACATAGAGCATGTCCGCCGCGGCACTGATCGATCCCTCCGCTGCCACCTCCACGAAGTAGCGCAACTGCTGCAGCGTGATTCCACGCAGCGCCCCTGCGGCGTGCCGTGCCATATCAGAAGACTAACGAACCGCCGTGGAGATCCGAAGTCCACACGGTCTCCACCAGACCCAGGTCGGTTCGCTTCGGCGCCACAGTTCTTCATCTGATCAACAGCCCACTCGCCTTCTACGTGCGCACGTCGACCGATGGTGACCGACCGGGGCCCGAGGCGTCCACCCACGCCGGGCGCCTGTCGCGTGTCCTGCACCCCGTACTCGTAACGCTCGCAGCACAACTGGCCTCCGACGACCCCCGCCGCCAGGGGGTGGACACCCCACCCTCGCCCGGTCCCCGCCTCTCCGGCGTCCGCCGCCTGACAGGCCACAACACGAGGAGACACCATGAACTCCCCGCGCCCTGCTTGCCTGCCTCAGTGAGCGCCCGCGAGGTGCCCACTGAGGCGCTCGAGCCGCTCGGCACTGTCGGGGTTCAACCCGATGATGTTGGCGCTCTTACCCTTTGCCGCGTACTTGGTGACGACGGCGTCGAGTGCCGCGACGGTGGACGCATCCCAGACATGCGACGCACTCATGTCAATGATCACGGTCGTCGGGTCGGCCGCATAGTCGAACTGGTAGACCAGGTCGTTGCTGGACGCGAAGAACAGTTCTCCGCGCACCTGATACAGGCACGTGTCGGGATCCGGGTGATCCACCACGACGACCTCGGTGACGTGGGCGACCCGCCGCGCGAAGAGCACCATCGCGGTGAGCACACCGACGACGACACCGTAGGCCAGGTTGTGTGTGGCCACCGTGACGGCGACGGTGACGAGCATGACCACCGTTTCGCTCTTGGGCATGCGCCGCAACGTCGTCGGGTTGATGCTGTGCCAGTCCATCGTGCCGACCGACACCATGATCATCACGGCGACGAGCGCGGCCATCGGGATCAGCGCGACGATATCGCCGAGACCCACGACCAGGATCAGCAGGAAGACACCGGCGAGAAAGGTCGAAATCCGGGTGCGCGCACCGGAACTCTTGACGTTGATCATGGTCTGCCCGATCATCGCGCAGCCGCCCATGCCGCCGAAGAATCCGGTGACCACGTTCGCCACGCCCTGCCCCATCGCCTCGCGTGACTTGTTGGAGTGGGTGTCGGTGAGGTCGTCGACGAATTTCGCGGTCATCAACGATTCGAGCAACCCGACCAGCGCCATGGTGAACGCGTACGGCGCGATCACCGACAACGTGTGCCAGGTCAGTGGCACGTCCGGCAGGACCAGTGAGGGTAGGTGCTCGGGCAGTTTGCCCTCGTCACCGACATCGGGCACCGACCAGCCGACCGCGAGCGTCACCACGGTCAGCGCAACGATCGCGACGAGCGGCGCCGGGATGACGCTCGTCAGTCTCGGCAATCCGACAATGATCAGAACACCCACGGCGACAAGCGGATACACCAGCCACGGCACGCAGATCAGATGGGGCAATTGGGCAGCGAAGATCAAGATGGCCAGCGCGTTGACGAATCCCACCATGACGCTGCGCGGAATGAACCGCATCAGCCGGGCGACGCCGAGGCCGCCGAGGATGAGCTGGAACACCCCGGCCAGGATGACGGCGGCGATGAGGTACTGCAGCCCATGGCTTTTCACCAATGGGGCCACGACGAGGGCCACCGCACCGGTGGCCGCGGAGATCATCGCCGGGCGGCCACCGACGATCGCGATCGTGACCGCCATGGTGAACGAGGCGAACAGACCCACGCGCGGATCGACACCGGCGATGATCGAGAACGAGATCGCCTCCGGGATGAGCGCGAGCGCGACCACCAGCCCGGCCAGAACCTCGGTGCGCAGCCGTCGCGGTGAACGCAGCGCCGCCCACACCAACTGGTCGTGCGCGGGAGAGGTCGTCGTGGACAGTGACACGCGCGGGGACATGTGCTCCGACTCCGTTCCGGCGCGCCGGGACATCCGGTGTCACCGCGGGATCACCTGGTGGCACGCAACCCGGCACACCTTACCGGAGAGTGCGGAGCGGCTCGCACGCTCGCAATTCGACGTCAGAAGGTGAGCGAGATGGTCAGGGGAAAGGGCGTGGTCGACGTGTGATGCCCGGTCACCGGAACGCCGGAGTAGCCGTGGTCGGTGAGGGTGAGTGGGGTGAGCGTGGTCGGCCGCCCCAGGTCGACGATCCAGTAGTGGGCGATCCCGGCATCGGCGTACTCGCTGCGCTTGGTGACGTGATCAGTCCGTCGAGAGCCTGGCGACACGATGTCGATGGCGATCGCCACGTCCGCCGCGGCCAGAGGTTCGGGTGCGTCGCTACGACACACGACGATATCGGGCACTCGGGCCGTAACCGGCGTCGCAGGATCGATGACCACCTCGACCTCCGAGAGCGCTTCCCAGCCAGTCGGAAGCGCCTCGTCGACCTGGGCACACAGCCGGAAGACGGCGCGCGCGTGTGCCTTCGTCGGTCGTGGCGACACGATGCGCACACCCTGCTGGAGTTCGACCCGATACTCGGGTTCCTCGGGCAACGCACGCCACTGATCCAGCGACATCAAGCCGAGCTGGACGTGTGCAGCGGCCATGCATCACATGGTACGACGATGCCGCGCCCCGGCGCCCTGAACGACCGACCTCGGCTGGTAACTACCGACCGCGCGTGCGGGCGACATCGGACGGTGCCACGCCGTACCTCTTGCGGAATGCCGCCGCGAACCGGCCGGTGTGGGTGAATCCCCAGCGCATCGCGACGGTGGTCACCGAATCCGCGTCCTCGCAACACAATTCGTCGTGCACACGGTGTAATCGGATGTCGGTGAGGCATTCTCGCGGCGATTTGCCGACGTAGTCACGAAACCCTTCCTGCAGACGGCGCACGCTGATCCCGGCCACCTCCGCCATGTCGGCGGCCGTCCACGGCCGGGCCGGATCGGCCCGCATCGCATCGAGCACCCGGGTGACGATCCGCGGTTGCGGGCGCGTGTGCTCGGCGGGGTCGTCGGGAACCGCGGCCAACAAGAAGGCGTCGGTCAACGAGCCGGCGAGTTGCTCGGCGATGAGTGGGTTCGCCAACAGCGGGTCGTCGGCGGGCTGGCCGGCGATCGAGCGGACCAGCCGGAACCAGCTCGCCCCTTCCGGCGAGTGCAGGTCGAGCTGTTCGGGGATCGTCGTGTCCGGACGCCCGGTCACCCGACAGGCCTCGCGCTGCAGTAAGTCGCGGTCGATCTTGACCCCGACGATCGTGCAGGTACTCGACCAGCGGGTGATCTCGGCGGGCGTGTCGGGCGGGTTGATCGTGGCGAGACCACTCGTGGAGACCACCGAGGTCCCGGCGACGCTGGTTTCCAGGACTCCCCCGAGCGGGACGTTGATGCCGTAGGCGCCGGGATGGTCGGAGTGGATGGCCACCTCGGCTCCCCACCCGATCCGCGCGATACGCAACGGTCCGAGCACGGTGACCGCGACGTCGACGTCGAGGGCGGTTCCACCCGCGTCCCGCGGACTCAGTTCATGCGGGAAGTACGCGTCGGAGACCGCCGCCGACGCCGCTTCCCACTCCGGATCCCCCGGGATGCGAAGCCGCTCGATCTGGCTCATCGGACACTCCTCACGACTTCGCCGCGCAATGTGGATCGTCATCGCGTTCAGCGGATCGTGGACACCGCGGCCGTCGCCTTATGTTCTACCTCACATCCTGCCTCATCGAAAGGAGAGATCACGTGGAACGCAAAGCCCTACAGAATGTCTTCGGCCAGTTCGCGAGTGGCGTCACCGTCATCACGTGTGCGAATTCCGACGGCGAGCCGCACGGTGCAACGGTTACGGCCTTCACCGCGGTGTCCCTCGAACCGCGCCTGTGTCAGGTGACGTTGACGCGAAAGTCCAAGGCGTGCAACTACTTGACCGACGCACCGTTCGCGGTCAACATCATGGCCGCCGACCAACTCGACATCGCGATGCACTTCGCCGGGCGGCCCGCCCAACCCGGCCCCACCTGGGTCGACGGCCCGACCGCCCCAGTCCTGTCTGGCAGCGCCGCGGTACTCAGCTGTGTACCGTGGCGCAGCTACGACGGCGGCGACCACATCATCTACATCGGCGAGATCGTCGATGCCCATACCTCGGGGAAGCCTCCACTGCTCTACTACCGCAGTACTTTTCACGATCTCGGCGAGCCGAGCGTGAATTCGCTGTGGACGCTGTGCGCCGACGACCCGCACTCGGGCTGGTTCGACTCGACGACCACCTTCACCCCATTTCACCTGGCCCACAACGACGATCCCGAACACACCACCGCATCCGCCTGATTCATCACGGTTTTCATCCCATCCATCAGAAAGAGGTATCAATCATGACCACGATCGAACGTCCCGCGGGCGACCCGACGGCCACCGGCGCCCCGCAGACCAACCCGGCTGCCGACGCCCCCGCCAACAACACCAAGAATTTCGCGACCCGGCCGATGACCGGCGACGAATACATCGAGTCGCTCAAGGACGGCCGGGAGATCTGGTTGCACGGCGAGCGCGTGGAGGATGTCACCACCCACCCGGCGTTCCGCAACCCCATCCGCATGACTGCGCGCCTCTACGACTCGATGCACGACCCGGCCACCCGCGACAAGGTGACCGCGCCGACCGACACCGGCAACTGCGGCGTGACAATGCCGTTCTTCAAGGCCTCCACCAGCTCGGCCGATCTCATCAAGGAACGCGACGCGATCGCCGAGTGGGCGCGCATGACCTACGGCTGGATGGGCCGCTCCCCCGACTACAAGGCCAGCTTCCTCGGCACCCTGCACGCCAACAAGGATCTCTACGCACCGTTCGAGGCCAACGCCGAGCGCTGGTATCGCGAGTCGCAGGAGAAGGTCCTCTACTGGAATCACGCGATCATCAACCCGCCGGTCGATCGCCAGCTGCCGCCCGACGAGGTCGGCGACGTGTTCATGAAGGTGGAGAAGGAAACCGACGCCGGGCTCGTGGTGTCCGGCGCGAAGGTGGTCGCGACCGGCTCGGCGATCACCAACTACAACTTCATCGCCCACTACGGCCTGCCGATCAAGAAGAAGGAGTTCGCGCTCATCTGCACGGTGCCGATGGACGCACCCGGCATCAAACTGATCTGCCGCTCGTCGTACACCCAGCAGGCCGCGGTGATGGGCTCGCCGTTCGACTACCCGCTCTCCAGTCGGATGGACGAGAACGACACCATCTTCGTCTTCGACAAGGTGCTGGTGCCGTGGGAGAACGTGTTCATGTACGGCGACGTCGAACGCATCAACGCGTTCTTCCCGCAGTCGGGTTTCCTGCCGCGCTTCACCTTCCAGGGGTGCACCCGTCTCGCGGTGAAGCTCGACTTCATCGCCGGCCTGCTGATGAAGGCCCTCGACTGCACCGGCTCGGGTGGGTTCCGCGGTGTGCAGACCCGCGTCGGCGAGGTGATCGGCTGGCGCAATCTCTTCTGGACCCTCACCGATGCCATGGCCCACAACCCCGAACCCTGGATCGGCGACACCGTCATCCCACGCCTGGAGTACGGCCTGACCTACCGCATGTTCATGATGCAGGGCTATCCGCGCATCAAGGAGATCATCGAACAGGACGTCGCGTCGGGGCTGATCTATCTGCCCTCGAGCGCCGCCGACTTCAAGAGCCCGACCGTGCGGCCCTACCTCGACAAGTACGTCCGTGGCTCGAACGGCATCACCGCCGTGGACCGCGTGAAGGTCATGAAGGCACTGTGGGATTCGATCGGCTCCGAATTCGGTGGCCGCCACGAACTCTACGAGCGCAACTATTCGGGCAACCACGAGAACGTGAAGGCCGAGTTGCTCTTCGCCGCACAGAATCGCGGCGGGGTCGATCAGATGAAGGGTCTCGCGGAGGCCTGCCTGGCCGAGTACGACCTCGACGGCTGGACCGTTCCCGACCTCATCGGCAATGACGACGTCAGCTACTTCGGGAACTGAGACTGCCATTTCTGGAAACAAGACCCATTTCGGGGAACAAGACAAGGACAAGCTCATGCACACCCTGATGGTCGCGTACCGGCATCCGGACGACCCGGCAGCATTCCGCCAGTACTACGCCGACACACATCTGCCTCTGGCACAGAAGATTCCGGGGGTCCGCGCGTCTCGCTACACCCTCGAGGTCGCGACTGCCGACGGTTCTCCCGCGCCGTACTTCGCGGTGTTCGAGGCCGATTTCGACAGCGCGAAGTCGATGGGCGAGGCGTTGGAGTCCTCGGCCGGCCAGGCAGCCCAGGCCGATGTGGCCAACTTCGCGTCGGGCGGCGCGGAGATCATGCATTTCCCCGCACGCCACGGCTCGCCCTCGGTATAGTCCGCTCCGATCGGCGCCTCCCGCGGTCACGGCATGACGTCGTGGCCGCGGGACACCGCCCGTATGCGACACCTGAACGCATCAACGGCCGCGATGAGGAGGTCGGTTCGATGCATGGCGCAGAGCCCCACGATCAGCACCCCGCCACCGGCTCGGTCGTGCTCCACAGTGAGGATGTCGAAGAAGCCACCGAGCAGGTCGGCAGACTCTTCCATCCGCACCAGCTGACCCGAGTCGAGAAGATCGGGCATTTCGAGGCCGATCTCAGCGCGGTCGCGATCGGCCCGGTGGTTGCCGGACGCATCCACTACAACAGCAACAGTGATCTGTACTGCCCGTCCATCGACGGCTATCACGTCAACATCGCGACCGGCGGACCGCTGCTGTCGGAATCGGAGGGTGACCGGACCACGGTCGAACACCTCAATGCGGTTGTCTACGACCACGAGACCGATGCACGGCTGCTGACGCCACCGTCGAGTCGACTCAACATCGTCGCCCTCAAGGTGACCCGCGAGACCATCGAGTCCGTGTTGGGCGACATGCTCGGATTCCCGGTCGGGCGACTGCGGCTGCGCGGCAGGCTCGATCTCTCCCGCGCCGACGGTTCTGCCTGGCGATCTCTGGTGCTCTCCACCCATGCCGGCCCCGAGCCCAATCCGATGCTGAGCAATCCGGCCGTGGCCGACCCACTGAACTACGCGATCGTGGCAGGTCTGCTGTCACTGATCCCGCACGATCAATCATCGGCGCTCGCCGCCGAACCGCTGTCGACAGCGCCTGCGACGATTCGCAACGCCGTGGAGTTCATCGAGGCGCACGCCGAACTGCCCTTGACCCCGATCGTCATCGCGAAACATTCCGGCGTCAGTGTTCGCGCACTGCAACGCGGCTTCCGTGAACACACCGGCCAAAGCCCGATGCAGTACCTCCGCGGCGTGCGCATGCGCCGTATCCATCACGATCTGCTCGATGCGGATCCCGAATCGAGCACGGTTGCGGCGGTCGCGGGACGTTGGGGCATCGTCCACCTCGGACGATTCTCGGTGGAATACAAGCACTCATACGGCATCAGCCCATCAGAAACGTTGCACCGCACCAGTTTTGGTCTCACCGACCGGAACCGGTAGTCGCCGCCGCCACTGTCGCCCAACGGACAGGGTCGTGCCGCTGCACGGATAGTTGTGGTGCGCATCACGTCGATACGGTCGAGTGACACAGTCCATTACCGAGTAGGAGGTACTCGAGATGACAGCTCTGACAACCCCGGCACTCGAACCGGCCTCGACGCTCGACCTCGTCGTGGACGAGGTCCGCACCGAGTGCTCCGGGGTCGTCTGCGTCAGTCTGATCGACACCGACGGCCAGGAGTTGCCTGCGTGGCAGCCGGGTGCACACATCGACCTCATCCTGGGCAACGGCATCACCCGCCAGTACTCGCTGTGCGGCGACACCGACGATCGTGCGCGCTACACGGTCGCCGTACTCGACGACCCCCGGAGCCGGGGCGGTTCGCGATACATCCACCGCCAACTCCGCAAGGGCGATCAGATCTCGACGTCCCTGCCGCGAAACACATTCCGCTTGGTCGACGCCGCCGAGTACATCTTCGTGGCGGGCGGAATCGGGATCACCCCACTGCTACCGATGATGGCGCACGCACGGCGCGTAGGCCGCCCGAGTCGTCTCGTCTACGCCGGCCGGGACCGGGCGCGGATGGCGTTCGTCGAACAGCTCGCGGCCAATCCTGTCGTCGACTTCCGCGTGTCGGGCGAAGGCAGACGACTCGATCTCGCCACCGTCCTCGCAGACATGACCGAGCACTCGCATCTCTATGCGTGCGGACCGGAACGACTCCTCGACGAACTACACGACCTGTCGCGCGCCGCGAGCCTCGGCCACCGCGTGCACATGGAGCATTTCGGTGGCATCGCCGTCGAACTCGACGCCGACTCCGAGCGCGCCTTCGACGTCGAACTGGCCCGCAGCGGTGATGTCCTGCGAATAGCCGCCGATCAGACGATCCTCGATGCCGTACTCGCACACGGCATCAAAGCCCCCAACAGTTGCGCCGAGGGCGTCTGCGGGTCGTGCGAGACCACCATCATCTCCGGCGAGGTCGATCACCGCGATCAGATTCTCGACGACGACGAGAAGGCCGACAACGAGGTGATGATGATCTGCTGCTCCCGAGCAGCATGCGACCGTCTCGTCCTCGACCTCTGAGCCGATACCGACTCACCACCCACCCATCGATCCCAGCCCACCCATCGATCAAGAGGACCCATCATGACCGAAACCACTGTCCACGAGTCCGATTCAGCAAACGGCCGGTGCCCGGTAACTCACTTCGCCGCGGAGTTCAATCCGTTCGACGAGGCGTACCTGCAAGACCCGTACGCGGTCTTCGCCCACGCACGAGCCGAGGAACCGGTCTTCTACAGCCCCGAGATCGACTACTGGGTGGTGAGCAAGTACGACGATGTCCTGTCGATCTTCCGCGATACGGAGTCCTACAGTGCCACCGCAGCCGGCGAACTGATCAAGCCACCTTGCCCGGCCGCGATGGAGAAGCTCGCCGCCGTGGACTACGTCCCGTCCACCATGCTCGTCGACGAGGATCCGCCTCTTCACACCAAGCGCCGCCGTGTCCTGCGCAAGGGCGTGACACCCGACAAAGTGGCCGAGATCGAGCCCTACACCCGGCGATTCGTCCAGGCCTGCCTGGACGACATCGTCACTCGTGGTCAAGCGGACATGGTGTCGGACATGACGTTCCAGGTCCCGGCACAGACAGCCTTCGTGCTCATGGGTGTGCCCGAGGCCGAGGTGGAGCGCGCCCGGCGGTACGCCTCCCGTTTCGCCCTGTGGATCTGGGGACGGCCATCCGACGAGCAGCAGGTCACCCTCGCCGAGGAGTTCGCCGCCTACCTCACCTATGCGCGCGAGCACATCGACCGGCTCATCGCAGATCCGGGCGACGACTACATGAGCAACGCCATCAAGGCGTGGCAGAAGGCGGGTAACGACGACGTCTGGGATCGGACGTACCTCGCCTCGATCATGCAAAGTCACCTATACGCGTCCCACGAGACGACCACCAACGCCATGGCAAGTGGCTTCAAGGTGCTTCTCGAACATCCGGACCAGTGGCGGGCGATCTGCGCCGATCCGTCGTTGATACCCAACGCCGTCGAGGAGATCCTCCGATACGCGTCGTCGGTGCCGGCCTGGCGCCGAGTGACGACGCGACCGGTGACCATCGGAGACTTCGAGATTCCGGCCGGACAGCGCATTCTGGTCCTCACCGGCTCCGCCAATCACGACGAGGCACATTTCGACGACGGCGACAGCTTCGATATCGGCCGCGCCAATGCCGAGGACCATCTGGCGTTCGGCTGGGGGATTCACCACTGCCTCGGTCAGGCACTGGCACGGATGGAGATGACGGTGATGCTCGAGGAGACCGTCGCCCGTCTACCCCACCTGCAGTTGGTGGCCGATCAGAAGTGGACCTATTCGCCGAACACCTCTTTCCGTGGACCGGAATCGGTTCTGGTGGAGTGGGATCCGGCGCAGAACCCGATCCCCGCGGACCGACCCTGACCAACCTGGCACACCGGCGGGCCTCCATCTCGTATCGTCATCATCCGTGAGCAATCCGACGACGGAGATCATCGAGGCGGCCGCGGACACACCACGATTCGTGGCCGGCTTCACCGGGCCGCCGGGCGCGGGCAAGACCACCATCGCCCGCCGCGTCGTCGCCGAGCTCACCGAAAGGTTCGGCGACGACGCGGTCGGCTATCTACCGATGGACGGGTTCCATCTGGCGACCACCGTGCTGCGGCGTCTGGGCCGTACCGATCGTCGCGGCGCGCCCGACACCTTCGACGTCGACGGATTCGTCTCGCTGCTCCGCCGCGCGGCCGCCCCCGGAAAAGAGGTCTACGCACCGGATTTCGATCATCGCGGGGTCGGGGGCGGCGTCGCCGAGCCCATCGCGGCGGCGCTGATCATCCCGGCCACCGCGAAGGTGCTTGTCGTCGAGGGCAATTACCTCGCCCTCGACGGTGAGTGGTCGCCGGTACGCGACCTCATCGACCGTCTGTGGTTCGTTGACGTCCCCGATGATGTTCGGCGGGAACGACTATCGGTTCGCCATGTCGGCGCCGGCCGCAGCGCCGAGAACGCCCGGCGGTGGATCGAGTCGGTCGACGACCCCAATGCCGCCCTCATTCGCAGCTGCCGGCACCGGTGTGACGTCCTGCTCGACGG
Organism: Gordonia polyisoprenivorans; assembly: GCF_017654315.1. NCBI lineage: Bacteria > Bacillati > Actinomycetota > Actinomycetes > Mycobacteriales > Gordoniaceae > Gordonia > Gordonia polyisoprenivorans. Next base: position 2,727,263 of record NZ_CP072203.1, on the reverse strand, counting down.
CACGTCGTGAGCGTGGCCGCCATTCACTGACCAGCACGCCGAGAACGATCAGCACTCCACCGAACAGGGCCGCGGGCGGGAGCCGGTCGCCCGCGAGACGCCCGAAGATCCCCGCCCACACCGGTTCTCCGGCGTAGATCACCGTCGCCCGGGTCGGGCTGACGTGGCGCTGGGCCCAGTTCATGGTCAACTGGATGACGATGCTCGCCGACGCCATCGCCAGCGCGGCACCCAGCCAGACCCAGGAGAACGACGGAACATCTTCGCCGGCAACCGGCATCGCGGCAAAGCAGAAGACGCCGCCGGCGAGCAACTGGATGATGGTGACGCGGGCGATGTCGACCTTGCCCGCGAAGAACCCGATCAGCACGATCTCCCCGGCACAGGCCACCGCTCCGATCAGGGTCGCCAGTTCACCTGTGCCGAAGCCGATCCCGCCGCCGGTCCCACCGGCGAGCAGCATCAATCCCGCGAAGGCCGCCACCACGCCCACCCAACTCATCACGCCCGGGGCCTTGCGGAAGATCGCCCATTGCGCCACCGGCACCAACGGGACGTACAACGCGGTGATGAACGCCGAGGCACTCGAGCTGATGGTCTGCAGGCCGAAGGTCTGCAGACTGTAGGCGACGGCCATCATCGCCCCGATGGCCAGCCCCGCACCCATGTCCGCGCGGGTCACCCCGCGCAACTTCCGCCCGAACACCATCAGCCCGAGGAGCCCGGCGAGCACGAACCGCAGCCCGACGAAGAACAACGGCCCGCTGTGCTGCACTGCGGTGTGGACGACGAGGAAGGTTCCTCCCCACACCGCGGTGACCGCGAGCAGCGCCGACTCCGGCCGGAGCACCAGCTCCGGATTGCGCAACATAGTGCACCTGACCATGGTCGACAAGCTATCGGTACTATAGTGCGCATGGCAAATCGGGCGGACGTGTTGGCGCATGTGTCCCACAACCTTCGACACTTCCGCCAGGAGTCCGGCATGAGCCAGGCCGCACTCGCCGACGCATCGGGCATCAGTCGCCGGATGATCGTCAAGGTCGAGGGCGGCGACACCAACATCAGCCTGGCCAGCCTCGACCGCCTCGCCGAGGCACTCGACGTCACCTTCGTCGACATGGTGCGCGACCCGGACACCCTCGGCGACGGGCCGACCGACCTCAACGTCCTCGCCTGGCGCGGCGACCACGAGGCGAGCGTCGGCCGGCTGCTCGCCAGCGTCCCCGCCTCCCAGGAATCGCAGTTGTGGGCGTGGACGCTGGGCCCCGGCGATCGGTACGACGCCGAGCCCGATCCACCCGGATGGTGGGAGATCATCGTGGTGGCCACCGGCCGGTTACGCATCGAATTCGAGTCCTCGGCCACCGAACTCGGCCCCGGCGAGAGCATCAGCTTCCCGAGTTCGCAGCCGTACCGTTATCTCAACGCCGCCGACGAGGTCACCCGTTTCGCACGCAGCGTCGTGCGCTGAGACCCCACCGCCGACATCAGGAGGCCGATCCCGGGTGACCGACCCACAGCCGTCCGGAAAACATCCGCACGAGCCGCATCCGCATGATGCCGACGAGACCGCGGCCGCGCGGCATCTGGGCCATCTCGGGGCACTGCTCCTCGACGCGGGACTGTCGGTCACCGACGTCCGCGCCGCACTCGAGCAGGCGGCCGAGACACACCCCCGCACGGCCCGGGCGTTGACGTTCTCGGTGCTGCCCGAAGCCGTTCTCGTCACCAGGCCCGAGACCGGCACGGTCCGGATGTTCCACTCCGACGCCACCGAGCTCTCGTTCCGGCAGTCGGCCCACGCGAGCAGATTGGTCCACGAGACGACCTCGGCGGCGGTGCCGCTCGACCGCCTACCCGAACGGATCGACCGCATTCGTGCGATGCCGCGCACCCACCCGCAACTGTCCTGGATTCTCGGCAGCGCACTGGTCGCCGGCGGGTTGGCCACGGTGTTCCGCTGCCCGTGGTGGGCGATCCTCGTCGCGATGGCCGCCGGCGGACTGGTCGGCATCGGAAAGACGATCCTCGACCGGATCGAGAGTGGTGCGGCGATCATGCCGTTCGTCGCCGCCTTCGTCTCGACCCTCGTCGTCGCCTCCGTCGCGTCGGCGGTGGGTGCCGGCTCGGTGCCGCTGTTCGGGGTGTGCGCGCCGATCGCGATCCTCGTGCCCGGCGCACTGATCACCAACGCCCTGCTGGAACTGACGGCCACCGACATCGTCACCGGCTCCGCGCGCCTGCTCTACGGACTGATCATGCTCGGCTTCATGGCCGGCGGCATCGCCGCAGGCGCCGCGGTGACCGGCCTACGGATCGATCCGGATTCCGCAGCCCTGGTCGGGCAGATCTCCTCGGTGGCCGGCAGTGACGGATGGCAGGCACTACCACCGCTGTGGCTGTCGTGGATCGGCGTCGTCGCACTCGCCGTCGGCGTCGGCTGCGCCTTCGGCTCCGGGCTCAAGCTCACCGCGCTCAGCGTCGGCGTGATGGTGTGCACCTACGCGGTGCTCACCGGGGCATCCGCCTGGGTCGGCAATGTGGTGGCCACCGGGGTGAGCGCCGCGGTGCTGTTCGTCGCGGCCCGAATGATCGAACGACTCACCGTCGCCGTCCCCGCGACCATCTCCTTCCAGCCCGCATTCCTGCTGCTGGTGCCCGGCACCGTGGGGCTGGTCGCCCTCGCCTCCTTCGACACACACGCACTTCAGACGACGCCCGCGACCTTCGCGAGCCTGTGCATCGGCATCAAGATCGGCGCGCTGGTCGCCGAGATCGGAACACCCGGCGACCGCGGCCGGCGGGCCTAACCGATCTCGATGAGCAGGTCCCCCGGCGCCACCGAGGTGACCGCGCCCACCGCGACGCGAGTGACCTTCCCGCCGACGGGCGCGGTGATGGTGGCCTCCATCTTCATGGCCTCGATGGTGCCGATCGCCGCACCGGCAGCCACCTCGTCGCCGACCTCCACCGAGATCGACACCACACCCGCGAACGGCGCCCCGACCGAACCCGGATTCGCCCGGTCGGCCTTCTCGGCAGCCTGCACCGCGGAGTCGATCGAACGGTCACGCACCGCGATCGGGCGGAGTTGGCCGTTGATCACACACATCACGGTCCGCATGCCGCGCTCGTCGGCGTCGCTGATCGCCTCGAGGCCGATGAGCAGCACCACACCGGGTTCGAGTTCGACGTGGTGTTCTTCGCCGTAGCGCAACCCGTAGAAGAACTGGTTCGCCGAGAGCCGTGAGGTGTCGCCGTAGGCCTCCTGGTGTTCGGTGAACTCCTTGGTGGGGCCGGGGAACAGCAAGCGGTTCAACGTTTCCTGCCGGGTCCGCCCCGCGACGTCGAGCGCGGCGGAGTCCTCGGCGGCGAGGTCGACGACCGGCTCGGCGGGGCGGCGGCCCTCGAGTGCCTTGGTGCGCAACGGTTCCGGCCATCCGCCGGGCGGGTCTCCCAGCTCACCGCGCAGGAATCCGATCACCGAGTCGGGGATGTCGTAGGCGGCCGGGTCGTTCGCGAAGTCACGCGGCTCGATGCCCTGCCCGACCAGTGCCAATGCGAGGTCACCGACCACCTTCGAGGACGGGGTCACCTTCACCAGACGGCCCAGCATCGCATCGGCGGATGCGTAGGCCTCCTCGACGGCCTCGAAGCGATTGCCGAGGCCCAGGGCGATCGCCTGCTGCCGCAGGTTGCTGAGCTGGCCGCCCGGGATCTCGTGCGAGTACACCCGCCCGGTGGGCCCGGGAATGCCGGACTCGAACGGCGCGTAGACCTTTCGGATCGCCTCCCAGTACGGCTCGAGGTCGCACACCGCACCCAGATCCAGACCGGTGTCGTGCTCGGAGTGCGCGAAGGCGGCCACGATCGCCGACAGCGGGGGCTGGCTGGTCGTGCCCGCCAGCGCCGCCGATGCCCCGTCGACCGCGTCGGCACCGGCGGTGACCGCCGCCAGATAGGTGGCGAGCTGACCACCGGGGGTGTCGTGGGTGTGCACGTGGATCGGCAGATCGAATTCGTTGCGCAGGGCGGTGATCAGTTTGGTCGCCGCGGGCGCACGCAGCAGGCCCGCCATATCCTTGATGGCCAGGATGTGCGCTCCGGCGTCGACGATCTGCTCGGCCAGCCGCAGGTAGTAGTCCAGGGTGTAGAGGTCCTCGGCCGGGTTCGCCAGGTCACCGGTGTAGCTCATCGCCACCTCGGCGACCGCTGTGCCGGTCTCGAGGACCGCGTCGATCGCCGGGCGCATCTGCTCGATGTTGTTGAGCGCGTCGAAGATCCGGAAAATGTCCACGCCGGTGGCGGTGGCCTCGGCGACGAAGGCGGTGGTCACCTTCGTCGGATACGGGGTGTAGCCGACGGTGTTCGCGCCGCGCAGCAGCATCTGCAGGCAGATGTTGGGCATCGCTTCGCGCAGCTGCGCCAACCGATCCCACGGATCTTCCTTCAGAAAGCGCAGCGCCACATCGTAGGTTGCGCCACCCCAGCACTCCACCGACAGCAGCTGCGGGGTCAGCGCCGCCACATACGGGGCCACGGTGATCAGCGCCGAGGTCCGCAACCGTGTCGCCAGCAGCGACTGGTGGGCGTCGCGGAAGGTCGTGTCGGTGACCCCGACGGCCGGCGAATCACGCAGTGCCCTGGCGAATCCCTCCGGGCCCAGCTCGGTCAGCCGCTGCTTGGAACCAGCAGGCGGCGCACCGAGCACCGAGCGCTCCACGGTGGGCAGCTTGTCCCGCGGATACACCGTCGACGGCCGCTCACCGTGCGGCTTGTTGACGGTCACGTCGGCGAGGTACTCCAGGATGCGGGTACCGCGGTCGGCCGATCCGCCGGTGGTCAGCAACCAGGGTCGCTCGTCGATGAACGACGTCGTCACCCGCCCGGCCCGGAAATCCGGGTCGTCGAGAACCGCCTGCAGGAACGGGATATTGGTGGCCACACCACGAATCCGGAACTCCGCCAACGCCCGTCGGGCCCGGCGCGCGGCGGTGGCGAAGTCCCGGCCGCGGCAGGTCAATTTGACCAGCATGGAATCGAAGTGGCCGCTGACCTCACCCCCGAGGTTGGCTCCGCCGTCCAGGCGGATACCGGCACCACCCGGCGTGCGGTAGGCGGTGATCCGCCCGACGTCGGGCCGGAAGCCGGCGGCCGGGTCCTCGGTGGTGATCCGGCATTGCATCGCCGCGCCGTGCACGGTGATCGCGTCCTGCGTCAGACCGAGGTCGGCCAACGATTCACCCGAGGCCACCCGCAGCTGCGCACCCACCAGATCCACATCGGTGATCTCCTCGGTCACCGTGTGCTCCACCTGGATTCGCGGATTCATCTCGATGAAGACGTGTCTGCCCTGCTCGTCCACCAGGAACTCGACCGTACCCGCACACGAGTAACCGATCTGCCGGGCGAAGGCGACCGCGTCGGCGCAGATCCGTTCGCGCAGCACCGGATCGAGATTGGGCGCCGGGGCCAGCTCCACCACCTTCTGGTGGCGGCGTTGCACACTGCAGTCCCGTTCGAACAAATGGATGACGTCGCCGTGGGTGTCGGCGAGGATCTGCACCTCGATATGACGTGGATTGATGACGGCCTGCTCGAGGAACACCGTCGCGTCTCCGAAGGCCGCCTCCGCCTCGCGCGAGGCCGCCTCGATCGACTCCCGCAGGGTCGAGGGGTCGTCGACGCGCCGCATGCCGCGGCCACCACCGCCGGCCACCGCCTTCACGAACACCGGGAACTGCATCTGTTCCGACGCCGTCACCAACGCATCGACATCCGACGACGGCTCCGAGGAGGACAGCACCGGCAGACCCGCGGCCCGTGCCGCCGCGATCGCCTGCGCCTTGTTGCCGGTCAGGTCGAGTACCTCGGCCCTGGGGCCGACGAAGGTGATGCCGGCCGCCGCGCATGCCCGCGCGAGACCGGCGTTCTCCGAGAGGAACCCGTAGCCGGGATACACCGCATCCGCGCCGCATCGCTGCGCCGCGCCCACCACCTCGTCGACCGAGAGATACGCGCGGACCGGATGCCCGGGAACGCCGATCTGATAGGACTCGTCGGCCTTCAACCGATGCAGGGAGTTGCGATCCTCGTAGGGGAAGATCGCGACCGTCCGGGCACCGAGCTCGTACGCCGCGCGAAACGCCCGGATCGCGATCTCGCCGCGGTTGGCCACCAAAACCTTGTCGAACATGCTGCTCATCCGTTTCTGTCGTTGTCCCGCTACAAATGGACCCGATGCACATGCCCCCACGGTGACCTTATCCCGCGGAGCCCAGCAGCAGGGCAACCAGTCCTAAGCAATGAGAACGCGTTGCGGCGGTCCGTCGTAGGACGACAGCGGACGGATCAGGGCATTGGCCGCGGTCTGCTCGACGATGTGCGCCGTCCAGCCGGTGATCCGGCTCATCACGAAGATCGGTGTGAACGAAGCGATGTCGAAGCCCATCAGGTGATAGGCCGGTCCGGTCGGGAAGTCCAGATTGGGCTTGATGCCGGTGCGACTCGACATCTCGTCGGCGAGCTCGTGATAGATCGCGAGCCACCGGGTATCGCCGAGATGGTGCGAGATCTCCTCGAGCGCGGCGTGCATCGTCGGCACGCGGGAATCGCCATTCTTGTACACGCGATGACCAAATCCCATGACTTTCTCTTTTCGAGACAGTTTGGCCTCCAACCATTCCCGTGCACGTTCGGGACGATCGATTTCGATCATGTCGTACATGACCGCCTCGTTCGCCCCGCCGTGCAGCGATCCCTTGAGTGCTCCGATCGCCGCGGTGACCGCACTGTAGATGTCGGATTGCGTGGAAGTGACCACGCGTGCGGCGAACGTGGAGGCATTGAAGCTGTGTTCGGCATAGAGCACCATCGACTTCTCGAATGCCCGAACGATCACGGGATCGGGTACCTCACCGAAGCACATATTCAGGAAGTTCTCCGAATAGCCCAGTCCGTGATGCGGCCCAATCGGATCGAGGCCACGGCGGCGGCGCATGTCGGCCGCGACGATGGTCGGCAGCACCGCGAACATGCGTTGTGCCTTCTCGATATTCGCCGCCGGCGACGCGTTGTCCTCGTCGGGATCCTCGGTACCGAGGAAGCTGATCGCGGTCCGCACCACATCCATCGGATGGCAGTTCTCCGGAATGCGAGCCAGCACGGCCTGGGTCGAACGGTCGAGCCGACGGAGCGCTCGCTCCCGCTGCGTGAAGGCCGCCAGCTCGGCATCGGTCGGCAGTTCGCCGTGCCAGAGCAGATAGGCAACCTGCTCGAACGAGCAGTGCGCTGCGAGATCCTGAACCGCGTAGCCGCGGTAGGTCAGGGAATTCGACTCGGGCACCACCTTCGAGATGGCGGTGGTGTCGACGACCACGCCGGCGAGACCCTTGTAGATCTTCGGGGTTGTTTCTTCGGGAGCGGGCTGAGGGGTGACGGACTGGGGAGACACGGAAGCTGTCTTACTGGTCGGTGTCACGGCCGGGTTCCTTCCAGAGTGAAGTTGAACAGTTCGGAGTCGAACGTGTTGTAGTCGGCGTACCGGAGCAACTCGTACAGTCTGCTGCGGTGTTGCATCTCGTCGAGTAGCCCGGATTGCGTTCCCACGGAGTCGATCTCGCGGAGTCCGCGCTCGACTGCACCCATCGCGATCCGCAAGGTGGTCACCGGATAGATCACCGCGTTGTAGCCGACATCGCGCAACTGCCCGGTGGTGAGCAACCGAGACTTGCCGAACTCGGTCATGTTCGCCAGCAGCGGCACATCGACAGCAGCACGGAACTTTTCGAACTCGGCGAGATCGGTCAGCGCCTCGGTGAAGATCAGATCGGCGCCCGTGTCGGCGTAGGCCTTGGCCCGCTCGATCGCGGCATCAAGACCTTCGATACCCGCGGCGTCGGTGCGGGCACAGATGACGAAGCTGTCGTCGCGGCGCGCCGACACCGCCGCGCGCAGCCGGCGCAGCATCTCGCCGGTGGGCACTACATCCTTGCCGTCGAGGTGACCGCACCGTTTGGGGTTGACCTGATCCTCGAGATGACAGCCGGCCAGCCCGGCGTCCTCGAGTGCGGCGATGGTACGGGCCGCGCTCATGGGCTCACCGAACCCGGTGTCGGCGTCGATCAGGCTAGGCAGGTCGGTGGAGTTCGCGATCTGTGCGCCGCGCCCCGCAACCTCGGTCAGGGTGGTGAGTCCGATGTCGGGGAGACCGAGGTCCGCCGAGAGAACCGCCCCGGAGATGTAGATGCCCTCGAAGCCGATATCGGCAATCAGTTTTGCCACCAGCGGCGAGAAGGCACCGGGCCAACGCTGTAATTCGCCCGATGCCAGGGCCGCGCGCAGAGCCTTGCGTTTGTCACCCGGTGAAGTGCGGGCCGAGAACAGTCCTGAGGTCGGCTCGCTCATCAGAAGATCCCCGAGCCGATGGTCGGCGCCTTGTCCAGAACGGTCGGCTCGACGCGCACATTGAGCGCGCCGAGCTCGCCCGCCCCGAGGTCGCCGAGCCCGGCAGCAGCCACCAGGAATCGCTGCTGCTCCTCCGCGTCGACCACCCCCTGCGCCATCGCCGCGAACTTCGCCTCGTAGGCGGCTCGCGCGAACGGCGCAGCGCCGAGCGGGTGGGCGTCGGCGACCGCGAGTTCATCGGTGATCACCTCACCGTTGGTCAGTGTGATCACGGCCTTGGCGCCGAACGCCTTCTCGGCCGGATCGGTGGAATGGTATCGGCGAGTCCACTCGGGGTCCTCGACCGTGGAGATCTTGCGCCACAAGGCAATCGTGTCCGGGCGGGCGGCGCGCTCGGGGGCGTAGGACGCCTCGTGATGCCACGTGCCGTCCTGCAAGGCAACCGCGAAGATGTACATCACCGAGTGGTCGAGGGTCTCCCGGCTGGCGGACGGATCGAATTTCTGGGGGTCCCCCGAGCCCGTGCCGATCACGTAGTGCGTGTGATGGCTGGTGTGCAGGACGATCGACTCGATGTCGTCGAGGTTGCCGATGCGCTCGCGCATACGCCGCGCCAAGTCGATCGGAGCCTGGCTCTGATATTCCGCGGAATGCTCCTTGGTGTAGCTGTCCAGAATGGCGCGCTTCGGTTCTCCCGGGCCAGGAAGCGGGATCCGGTAGGTCTTCTCGGGGCCACCGAGCAGCCACGCGATGACACCGTCCTCACCCTCCCAGATCGGCGCCGGTGCCCCCTCGCCGCGCATCGCGCGGTCCACCGCCTCGATGGCGATCTTTCCGGCGTGCGCCGGTGCGTAGGCCTTCCAGCTCGAGATCAACCCCTTGCGGGACTGACGCGTCGCGGTGGTCAGGTGCAGTGCCTGTCCGATCGCCTGGTAGATCGTCTCCTCGTCGAGCTTGAGCATGGTGCCCAAACCCGCTGCGACGGACGGTCCGAGATGGGCGACGTGGTCGATCTTGTGCTCGTGCAAGCACATTCCGCGGACCAGGTCGATCTGGATCTCGTAGGCGGTGGCCAGACCCCGGATGAGATCGGCACCCGAGGCACCCACGTGCTGGGCCACCGCGACCAGCGCCGGGATGTTGTCACCGGGATGGGAATACTCCGCGGCGAGGAAGGTGTCGTGGAAGTCGAGCTCGCGCACCGCCACGCCGTTGGCCCACGCCGCCCACTCCGGCGAGTAGCGGCCATCGACGCCGAACACGGCCGCACCAGCGGCACCTGCGGCGGGCGGGTGCGCCAGGGCCTGCGCCCGAGCGCTGGTGACCGGGCGTCGGATCACCGAGGCTGCGCTGACCGCGGCGTTGTCGATGATGCGGTTCACGACCATCTCGGCGGTCTCGGCGGGCACCGCGACCGGGTCGGTGGCGACCTCGGCGATCTTCTGCGCGAGATGCTCGGCTTGCGGGAAGTCCTCGGAGCTGCGGTGGGTCCGCACGTCGTGATTGATCATGTTTGCACCGTACGCAGGCCCGGAAGGTACGCGAAAGACCTGGCAGATGTGTATTTTGGTGGATCTGTCCGTGAGATTCTGCAAATGTTGTGAACATCGCGGCGGGTACTGTGCCTGCCATGGCGAAGATGTTCGTGGGCGCGCGACTGCGCCGACTCCGCGACGAGCGCGGGCTCTCGCAGGCCGCGCTGGCCCGGCGCATCGAGATATCGACGAGCTACGTGAACCAACTCGAGAACGACCAGCGCCCCATCACCGTGCCCGTCCTGCTCGCCCTCACCCGCGAGTTCGAACTCGACGCCGACTACTTCGCCACCGACACCGACGCGCGGCTCGTCGCCGACCTCGCCGAGGCGCTCGGCGCACACAGCGATTCCGCCGAGGTGACGCGCGCGGAGATCACCGAACTCGTCGGACGCATGCCCGCGGTCGGACGAACACTGGTGGCGCTGCACCGCAGGCTCACCGCCGCGACCACCGAGCTCGAAACCTATGGCGGCCGGATCACCGACCCGGGAATCGCGAATGAACCCATGCCGTTCGAGGAGGTGCGCGACTTCTTCTACGACCGCAAGAACTACATCGGCGCACTCGACGAGGCCGCCGAGCGACTCTTCGACGACGAGGACCTGCACATCGGCGGGCTCGATCTGCAACTGGCGCAGGTGATACGGCGGCGCTTTGACATCCGCGTGTCGATCACCCATGACGCCGACCCGCATTCGGCGGTCACGGTACCCAAACGCCGATTCGACGCGGGCGAGAAGGTGATTCATCTCGCCGGCCGCCTGAGCGCCGGACAACGCGCTTTCCAGCTCGCCACCCAGCTGGCGCTACTGGATCAGGGCGCCACCATCGACGACATCCTCGCCGGTGCCGAGAACCTCAGTGCTGCAACGATCCCGGTCGCACGCATCGGTCTCGCCAACTATTTCGCCGGAGCACTGCTGCTGCCCTACGAGCGATTCCGTTCCGCCGCGGAGAGCGCCCGCTACGACATCGAACTGCTCAGCGTGGGCTTCGAGGTGGGCTTCGAGACGATCTGCCATCGGCTCTCGACCCTCCAGCGACCCGGCAGTCGCGGCATACCGTTCATCTTCGTCCGCACCGACCGGGCCGGGAACATCTCGAAACGGCAGTCGGCGACGGCGTTTCATTTCTCTCGCGTCGGCGGCAGTTGCCCGCTGTGGGTGGTGCACGATGCCTTCGCCACTCCGGGACGCATCGTGACCCAGGTGTCGCAGATGCCCGACGGCCGTTCGTACTTCTGGCTCGCCCGCACCACCGGCGACCCGCACGGCTTCCTCACCCCGCGCACCGGCTTCGCGATCGGCCTCGGCTGCGACCTCGCCCACGCCGATCGACTGGTGTACTCGACCGGCGTCGATGTCACCGACACCCGGATGGCCGTGCCGATCGGAGCGGGATGCAAGGTGTGCGATCGCCCGGCATGCCCGCAGCGGGCCTTCCCCCAGCTCGGCCGGGCCATCCACGTCGATGCCACCATCGGCGACGCCGTCCCCTACCGACCGGCGCCCATGTGACCCCTCCGGCAATACCACCGATCGCTCGTTCGGCGGCGTCGGATAGCGTGAGCGGCGGAGGTTGATGCTGGTGTCGGCGACGAATCGCGCTGGGGGTTACGAGTCAGTGGGTCCCGGCTCAGGGGGTTCTGGCTCAGGGGGTTCTGGATCAGCGGATCCTGGGTCCGGGAGCCATCCGCAGACCCACCCGCGCGCAGCCGTCGCGGTGCTGTGCGCGGCCGGGATCGTGGTGGCGTTGATGCAGACGATCATCGTGCCACTGATCCCGCAGCTGCCCGACCTCCTGCACGCCGCACCGTCGGACACCACCTGGGCACTCACGATGACCCTGCTGGCCGGCGCGGTGATCACCCCCATCGGCGGTCGACTCGGTGACATGTACGGCAAACGACGAATGCTGCTCGCCAGCATGGGATGCGTTGCAGCCGGATCGATCCTGTGCGCGCTCTCCGGTGCACTGCTGCCCTTCCTCATCGGACGCGGACTGCAGGGACTCGGATTCGGCACCATCGCACTGGGCATCAGCGTGATGCGCGACATCGTGCCGGCCCGCC